>JAEKKW010000060.1 GCA_019510195.1 Lysobacterales bacterium
CGGTGGAACAGGTGCTGTGCTTCACCTCGGCGGGTTGCGCCCTCCTGCTCGGCATCGCGGCATTGGTGGAGGGCGATTCCTTCGCGATTCCCGATGCGCAGTCGGCGCTGGTATTGGTGGTGCTCGCGGTGTTCGGCCATTGCCTGGGCTGGATCCTGATCTCGCGCGCGATGCAGTCGCTCGGCGCCGGCATGGTCGGCCTGCTGCTGCTGCTGCAACCGATCGTCGCCTACTTGCTTGATATCCTGGTGTTCCCGCACACCCCGACATCGCGGCAATGGCTGGGCCTGGCGGTGAGCCTTGCCGGTATCTTCATCGCCGGATTGAAGGCGAAATCGAAGTCGAAATTGCCGCCCGATGCCGAGCCGGAAGCACCTGCGACCAGCCAGTAGCCTTGCTCAGAATCGAGTCACGCGGCAGACAAGCACGACCTCGCAGGCCCCGGCACCGGTATCGTCGCGCGTCATCGAACTGCGCCAGTTCCAGCCGCCGCGATCGTGTGCTTCCACCAGCCAGCCGTCGATGCGCACGCGATCGTCGCGTTGCACGCTGCGCAATGCCTTCTCGATCGAGGGGGCGGACGGAATCATGTGCATGTTGGCGCTGTTGCGGATGATCGTGCCGGGATCGAGCGGCGGGTTTCCGACCCAACCGTAGCGGTACCAGCGATTCGATTGGCGCACGTTGAGTTGCGCCAGCGTCGCGGTGTCGGTCATCGGTCCCCAGCCCAGCGCGAGATCGATCGGCGAAAACAGCGCGGGGCGATCACCACTGTAGTCGCGGCGCGACAGCACGCGGGCATCGACGCTGAAACCGGCCAGCGCATCAAGGTGCCCGTGGGCGACGTCGAATCGAGAAATCCCGTCCGGCACCACCGTCTGCAGGGGTGCCTCACCGTCGCCGGCGGCCTGCGGTTGCGGGCAGGCAGGATTCGCGGTCACTTGTTGCGATCGTGCCGGGGGTGAATACGGTGATGCCTGGAACCACGGTGTCGCCGGCAACACGGCCCTGGCCTGCTGCATCCGTGGCGAATGCGCGTCCTGCCATTGCACGATGCCGATCCACGTCGCCAGCGCCAGCACACATGCGCCCAATGACCACAACGCGACGCGCCAGGCGATCATCCGGCGATTGCAGTACGCACGGTTGCGGCGACATTGCGCAGCAGCGCATCGAGCGGCGAACTGTTGCGCCAAACCAGTGCGATCCGCCGATGCGGCGCGGGCGCTTCGAAGCGCACCAGTTCCAGTCCTTCCGGTTGCACGTGCGGCGGCCGCACCGAAAGCTCCGGCAACAACGTCACCCCGTTGCCAAGCGCGACCATCTGCCGCAAGGTTTCCAGACTGGTGGCGCGGAAACCGGGTTTCTCGTGCGCACCAGCGAGTTCGCAGACATCGAGCGCCTGTTCGCGCAGGCAGTGGCCGTCGTCGAGCAGCAGCAGCTGTTCGTCGACGAGATCGCCGATGCGCAGGTGTTTCGCATTCGCCAGGTGATGTCCGCTCGGCACCGCCAGCAGGAACGGTTCCTCGAACAGCGGTTCCGCATGCAGGCGATCATCGCTCAGCGGCAAGGCGAGGAAGGCGGCATCGAGCTTGCCCTCGCGCAGATCGGAGACCAGCACGTCGCTTTTTTCCTCGCTCAGCAGCAATTCCATCTTCGGGAAACGCTTGCGCAGCGTGGGCAACACCTGCGGCAACAGGTAGGGACCGAGCGTCGGGAACGCGCCGAGACGCAGGCTGCCGGCCTCGGGATCGCGACTGCGGCGCGCCAGTTCCTTCATCTGCTCGACGTCGTGGATGACGTGCTTGGCGCGATCGACGATCTCGCGTCCGACCGGCGTCAGCATCACCCGCCGTGGTGCGCGCTCGACCAGCGCGACGCCGAATTCTTCCTCCAGCTTCTTGATCTGCATCGACAGCGTCGGCTGGCTGACGTGGCAGGCTTGCGCCGCGCGACCGAAGTGCCGGAGATCGGACAGTGCCACCAGATAGCGTAGGTCGCGCAGGTTCATCGTTCCGGTCCCCGGTCAGGTGGGTGAAGCTCCCTTCAATTCGATGACATTGCCATCCGGATCGCGCAAGTACAACGACGGGCCATCGCCCTCGGCGCCGAAATTGGTTTGTGCAGGGCCGAGTGGTTGCAGTCCATGCAGGGCGAGGTGCGCAACCAGCGCTCCTTCGTCGAACGGTTCGATGCGCAGGCAGACATGATCGACATTGCGCGCCTGTTCGCCGGCGACCGGGCCACCGGCTTGTCCGAGTTTCCCGTGGACGTCGACGAGGTCGATCATCGAGGCGCCGCAGCGCAGGTGGATCAGGCCGAGATCATCGCGCCGGCGCGCGATGCTGCAGCCGAGCACATCCCGGTAGAACGCCAGCGACCGTTCGGGATCGCCGATGCGCAGGACCACGTGATCGATACGTTGCAGTTCGAACGGATGCATCGCAGCAGTCTCCATGGCGATCAGGCGGCCTTGGCTTCGGCTTCGGCGGGCGCGCTGGAGCGGATCAGGTAGTCGAAGGCGGAGAGTGCCGCGGTCGAGCCCGCACCCATCGCGATCACGATCTGCTTGAACGGCACCGTGGTGGCATCGCCGGCCGCGAACACGCCCGGCAGCGAAGTCTCGCCACGATCGTTGATGACGATCTCGCCGCGATTCGACAGCTCGATCGAGCCCTTCAGCCATTCGCTGTTGGGCAGCAGGCCAATCTGCACGAACACGCCGGAGAGGTCGAGCTGGCGGGTTTCGCCGCTGCTGCGATCGGTATAGCTGAGCGCGTTGAGCTTGCTGCCGTCGCCGTGCATGCCGGTGGTCTGCGCGTTCACGTGCACCGTGCAATTCGGGAGGCTGCGCAGCTTGCGCTGCAGCACTTCGTCCGCGCGCAGCTTGCCGTCGAATTCCAGCACGGTGACGTGATCGACGATGCCGGCGAGATCGATGGCCGCTTCGACGCCGGAGTTGCCACCACCGATCACCGCGACCTTCTTGCCCTTGAACAGCGGGCCGTCGCAGTGCGGGCAGTAGGTCACGCCCTTGTTGCGGTGTTCGCTTTCGCCGGGCACGCCGGTCTGGCGCCAGCGCGCACCGGGCGCGAGCACCACGGAACGTGCCTGCAGCACCGGACCACTGGCCAGGCGCACGCCGACCATGCCGCCGGGCTCCTTCGCCGGGATCAGTTCCTCCGCGCGCTGCAGCGGAATCATCTCCACGCCGTAGCTGCGCACATGCGCTTCCAGCGCCGCGGAGAGCTTCGGGCCTTCGGTGTATTCGACCGAGATGAAATTCTCGATCGCCATCGTGTCCTGCACCTGGCCGCCGAAACGCTCGGCAACGATGCCGGTGCGGATGCCCTTGCGTGCGGCATAGATCGCCGCGGCGGCACCGGCAGGGCCACCACCGACGACCAGCACGTCGAACGGTTCGATGGTCTTCAGCGCTTCGGCGGCGCGTTGGGCCGCGCCGCTGTCGAGCTTGGCGAGGAATTCCGGAACCGTCAGGCGGCCCTGCACGAACGGCTGGCCGTTGAGGAAGACTTGCGGCACGGTAAGGATCTCGCGTTCCTCCACTTCCTTCTGGAACGATGCGCCGTCGATGGCGACGTGGCGGATGCGCGGATTCAGCGCGGCCATGGTGTTGAGGCTCTGCACCACGTCCGGGCAGTTCTGGCAGGACTGCGAGAAATAGGTCTCGAACACGTATTCGCCGTCGAGCGCCTCGATCTGGGCGATGAGATCGTCTTCGAGACGCGGCGGATGCTTGCCGACGTGCAGCAGCGCCAGCACCAGCGAGGTGAATTCGTGGCCGAGCGGCAGGCCGGCGAAACGCACGCCGACATCATCGCCCTGGCGGGTGATCTGGAAGCTCGGGACGCGCTCGCCGTCGTTGGACGTGGCTTCGCGCAACGTGACCTTGCCGGCGCCGGCATCGACGATGTCGGCCAGCAGGGCGCGCGTTTCCTTCGAGGCGTCGCCGCCGTCGAGATGCGCCACCAGTTCGATCGGCGTGCGCAGGTTCTGCAGCAGTCCGGCGAGTTGGGTTTTCAGGTCGTTGTCGAGCATGAGGTTCTCCTTGCGGACACGATTCGGCGTTCCGGCGCATCGCGACGAAACAACTTCAGGGTTGGTGAGAGAGCTGGGCCGAGCGGACGCGTGCATCCACTCCGCCCAACCCTCTCCTTGCGGAGAGGATTGGCGATCGCAGGGATCAGATCTTGCCGACCAATTCGATCGACGGCTTGATCGTGTTGGCGCCTTCCTTCCACTTGGCCGGGCACACTTCGCCGTCGTGGCTGGCGACGTACTGCGCGGCCTGCAGCTTGCGCACGGTTTCGGCGACGTCGCGGGCGATGGCGTTGTCGTGCACTTCCATCGTCTTGATCACGCCTTCCGGGTTGATGATGAAGGTGCCGCGCAGGGCCAGGCCTTCTTCCGGGATCAGCACGTCGAACGCCTTCGACAGCGCGTGGGTGGGATCGCCGACCAGAGCGAACTTGGCCTTGCCCACGGCCTGCGAGGTTTCGTGCCACACCTTGTGCGAGAAGTGGGTGTCGGTGGTGACGACATAGACTTCGGCGCCGGCCTTCTGGAACTCGGCGTAATGCTCGGCGGCGTCTTCGATTTCGGTCGGGCAATTGAAGGTGAAGGCAGCCGGCATGAAGATGATCACGGACCACTTGCCCTTCAGGTCGGCGTCGCTGACGGTGATGAACTTGCCATCCTTGAAGGCCTGGGCCTTGAACGGCTGGACCTGGGTGTTGATGAGGGACATTGCGTGCTCCTTGGTTGCGGTAGGGGATTGCTGGAAATCATGGGAACCGAAGACTGCGTCGATCCGGTGACGATCAAGATAGGCGTCACCAATAGTTAAATCAAATCGATTATTGTGATTCGATTGATAGATTTTGACTATCGATTCGCCGGGCATGGGCGGGATCGAGCCGCAGCAGGCGACGGGCTTCGGCCTCATCCTCGGGCGACAGCGGGGAGAGCGTGGTGAATTCCCCGGCGACGAAGCTGGTCAGCGGCAAGCCGTCGCGAACCAGCAGGCGGGCGCCGGCGATGCGGGGCAGGCGCGGACCGGGCAGCAAGGTGCCGACCAGATTGAGCGGGTCGAAGGCCGAGACCTGCAGCATCACGCCATCCGGTGCCTTCTTGCGGATCGCGCGCAGGGCGGCCACCGCTTCCGGTAACGCGAATTGTTCGCCGACCAGCCCGGCGACGAAACGGCCACCGCGCAGTTCGCCGCGTGCTTCCAGCCGGCGATAGACGCGCACCAGTTCGCGCCACGGTGGCAGCCACGCGGCTTCGCGCTCGAGGATGCGCCAGCACACCACGCCATAGCGGCGCAGCAGCACGCGCGCGATCTGTTCGATGTCTTCCGATTCGGAAGTGGCGGCGTCGCTGCTGCCTGCTTTGGACAGGCGCGGCCGCGGCGCGCGCGCCAGCGTCCAGCGCCCGGCGTCGCGAATGCCGCTGACCAGTCCACGACGAACCCGGCGCGCGCTGGCCTTCGGGCGCTTGCCCTGCGGCAGCAGCAAGGCGCGCAGGCCGGAGAAACTGTCGCAGCTGACCATGCCACGCGCGACCAGTTCCGCCAGCGCGTCTTCCAGTTCCGTTTGCAGCAATCGCGTTTCATCGAGCAGTTCATCGAAGAACGAGGCGCCGTGCGTGCGCAATGCATCCGCAACCTTCTGTGCACGCGACGACAGCGGCGCATCGTCGCGCGCGGCGTCGACCTGGCGCGACCACAGTGGCAGGGTGCGCCGTGGCACCAGCACGATTGGCGTTGCGCGCACCGGCGAATTCGCCCTGGTGCCACTCTCGGGATTCGGTGCGCGCAAGCGTGCCCAGGCAATCCGGCCGGCCTGGCAGAGTTCATCCAGCCAATGGATCGAATAATCGCCGACGCGCGCGGGCAGCAGTTCGCCTTCCCAGCTTGCGGCCGCGGCTTCGTAGCCTTCCAGTTGCGCGAGCACACCGGCCAATGCTTCCGGGCCGCGCAGCCGCGACGATGGCGCGACGTGCTGCCATTCGCACAGGAAACGCAGGAAATCGCGCGGCGGTACCGGTTCGATTTCGCGGCGCAATTTGCCCAGCGTGAGGCGGTGGATGCGAGCGAGCAGATTGCGTTCACACCACTGTTCGCCATCGATATCGGGATCGAAGCGTCCGCGCATGGCATAGCCATCGCGCTCCAGCATCGCCAGGCCGATGTCGATGTCGCCGGGATCGATCGTCAGTGTCGATGCGAGTGCGGCGACGGTGACGGGGCCGCTGCCGGTCAGGCGCATCCGCAGCAGTTCGCGCACGGCGTCCTCGCGCGTCCACGCGAGATCGGCGTAACCGGGCGCGGCGTCGATGTGCGGCTGCAACGCGGCCCCGGGATGGATGACCTGCAGCATCGACAGACGCTCGGCCGCGCACCACAGATCAACATCCACCAACAGCGTCGCGCGCTGCTGCTTCGCCAGATTCCGCAAGGTCTCCGGCCACTCGCTGGCTTCGGCTTCCGATGCCGTGATCGCGCCGAGACTCATCAGCGCGTCGTGGACCTCGTCGTCGCTGCGCGCCTGCGGCCAGGCGTCTTCGCGCACCTGTTCGATCGCCAAAGCATCCAGCCGCCCCAGATCCGACGCCTGCTGCGGGTCGCTGTAGCGGCGCGTCTGCACGGCCTGGGTGCGGCGTTCCTCCAGCGGCGCGTCGTCGAGGAAGGCATAAGGCTGTGCGTTCAAGGCCTCGGCGGCGAACGGCGTTGGTGCAGTGAGATCGCGCGCGACGATGCTGATCTCGCCGGACTCGAGCTTGCGCAACATCGCCAGCCAGCCTTCGGTGTCCATCGCCTCTTCGAGGCAGTCGTGCAGCGTCTGCGCGACCAGCGGGTGGTCGGGAATCTCGCGCTCGCCGACGATGTTCTCGAGGCATGCCACCTGGTCGGGGAACACGGTCGCGAGCAGGTCTTCCGACTTCATCCGCTGCAGCTGCGGCGCAACCTTCTTGCCGCCGATGAAACGCGGCAGCGCCAGCGCGGTGGTCGCGTTCCAGCGCCAGCGCGCGGGGAACAACGGCGCGTCGAGCAAGGCCTGAACCAGCACGTCCTTGGCCGAGTTGGAATGCAGGAAGTGGGCGACATCGTCCAAAGGAAAGCTGTGGCTGGTCGAGAGCGACAGCACGATGGCGTTCTCGGTGGCGGCGGCCTGCAATTCGAAGTTGAAGCTGCGGCAGAAGCGCTTGCGCAGTGCCAGCCCCCAGGCGCGGTTGACGCGGCTGCCATGGGGCGTGTGGATGACGAGCTGGGTACCGCCGGATTCGTCGAAGAAGCGCTCCATCGTCATCCGTTCCAGCGTCGGCAGCACGCCAAAGCCGGCGAGTTGCTCGGCGCAGTACTCGGCGATCTGGCGCGCGGCGTTGTCGTCGAGCTTCAATTCCGCGCGCAGCCAGGCGATCGCGGATGGAATGTCGATCGAGCCGTCCTCCCCGCGCAATCGCGCTTCCAGTTCACCGCGCAGTCGCGACACGCTGTGCGAGAGTTCGTCGGTGCGACCGGGCGCTTCGCCCAGCCAGAACGGGATATTCGGCGGTTGGCCCTCGGCATCCTCGACGCGCAAGCGGCCGGCCTCGACCCGCATGATCCGATAGCTGGCGTTGCCGAGCTGGAAGATGTCGCCGGCGAGGCTTTCGATCGCGAAATCCTCGTTGACCGTACCGATCATCACCGACTGCGGTTCCAGCACCACGGCGTAGTCGGCGGTATCGGGGATGGTGCCGCCCGACATCGTCGCGGTGGTGCGCGCGCCCTTGCGCGCACGCAGCTGGCCGTGCACGGCATCGCGATGGATCCACGCGCTGCGGGTGCCGCGGCGGGTGGTGAAGCCTTCCGCCAGCATCTTCACCACGGCGTCGAACAATGTGCGTTCCAGCTTCGAGTACGGCCATGCGCGGCGCAGGGTGTCGAACAGCGCGTCCTCGTTCCATTCGCCGCAAGCGACTTCGGCGACGATTTGTTGTGCGAGAACATCGATCGGCGCCGGCGGCATGATGAGGGCATCGAGTTCATGCCGTCGCACGGAATCCAGCAGCGCCGCGCATTCCACCAGTTCGTCGCGGGTGGTCGGGACGATGCGCCCCTTCGGCATGCCGCCGACGTGGTGGCTGGCGCGGCCGACACGCTGCAGGAAGGCGGCGATGCTGCGCGGCGATCCGATCTGCACGACGAGATCGACGTCGCCGATGTCGATGCCGAGTTCCAGCGATGCGGTCGCAACCAGCACCTTCAGCTGGCCGTGCTTGAGCTTCTGCTCGGCGTCGAGGCGCAACTCCTTGGCCAGTGATCCGTGGTGGGCGGCGACGTGTTCCTTGCCCAGTCGTTCGCCGAGATGGCGGGCGGCGCGCTCGGCCATCCGCCGGGTGTTGACGAAAACCAGGGTGGTGCGGTGCTGATCGACCAATTCGGCGATGCGGTCGTAGACCAGCTCCCACTGCTCGTTTGACATCACCGCCTGCAACGGCACCGGCGTCAATTCCAATGCGAGGTCGCGCGGCTTGGAGTGGCCGATGTCGATCAGCGTGCAATCGGGCCTGCCATCGGCGCCGACGTTCGCGGTTCCGACCAGGTAGCGCGCGACTTCCTCGATCGGTTTCTGCGTCGCCGAGAGTCCGATGCGGGCGATACGACGGCCTGCCAGCGCATCCAGCCGTTCCAGCGACAGCGCGAGATGACTGCCGCGCTTGCTCTGCACCACGGCGTGGATTTCGTCGACGATCGCCGTGCGCACGCCCTTGAGCATGTCGCGTCCTGAATCCGAACCGAGCAGGATGTACAGCGATTCCGGCGTCGTCACCAGGATGTGCGGCGGATGCTTGCGGATTGCCGCGCGTTCGCCCTGCGGCGTGTCACCGGTGCGCACCGCGGTGCGGATGGCCACGTCGGGCAGGCCGAGGCGCGCGAGTTCCTCGCGGATGCCGGCCAGCGGTGCCTCGAGGTTGAGATGGATGTCATTGGACAGCGCCTTCAACGGCGAGACGTACAGCACCTGCACGCCTTCCGGCAGTTCGCCCCGGGCAAGTCCATCACGCACCAGCGCATCGATCGCGGCGAGGAAGGCGGTCAGCGTCTTGCCCGATCCGGTGGGGGCGGCCACCAGCGTGTGCCGGCCGGCGGCGATCGCCGGCCACGCAGCGACCTGGGCATCGGTGGGACCGGGGAAACTGCGCGCGAACCAGCCGGCCACGGCCGGGTGGAATTGCGCCAGGGCGGGATGCGAAGCCATGGCCGGATTATCCGCCGTGGCTCCCGACCCGCCCTGAATGCCGGGATGGAAGTCGAAGCGGATCTGGCCGTGCATCCGCGCAGAGTGGGGTGGTGCTGTCTCAGTGGTTGAGACCGGTAGCATGGCGGGATGAATTTCCCGCCCATCCGCGAACTCCTCGCTGGCGCCGGCCGTCGCATCGATCCGGTCGACGCCGAGTGGCTGTTGCTGCACGTGATCGATCGTTCGCACACTTGGCTCTTCACCAACCGCGACGCCGTGCTCGGCCACGAACAGGCCCGCAACTTCGAATTGCTGGTGAAACGACGCGAACAGGGCGAACCGGTGGCCTATCTGACCGGCCGCCGCGGATTCTGGTCGCTCGATCTCGAAGTCACGCCGGCGACGCTGATTCCGCGCCCGGAAACCGAGTTGCTGGTGGAGCTGGCGCTGGAACGGTTGCCGATTGATCGCACATCGCGCGTTGCCGATCTCGGCACCGGCAGCGGGGCGATTGCGCTGGCCATCGCAAACGAACGCAAGCAATCGCAGGTCATCGCCACCGACGCCAGCAGCGACGCGCTCGAAGTCGCGCAACGCAACGCTCAACGCCTCGCCATCGCCAATGTCGAATTCCGCCGCGGCGAATGGTTCGCGCCGTTGCACGGGGAACGCTTCGACCTCATCGCCAGCAATCCGCCTTATGTCGCCGTCGGCGATCCTCATCTCGACGCCGGCGACCTGCGTTTCGAGCCGGCGTCGGCGCTGTCATCGGGAGGCGATGGGCTCGACGACATCCGCATCATCGTGGCCCACGCGCCGGCCCACCTCCGCGATGGTGGTTGGCTGATGCTGGAACACGGCCACGACCAGGGCGCGGCCGTGCGCGCCTTGCTCGAACAGGAGGGATTCGTCGAAGTGGCGACGCGACGCGACCTCGAAGGCCGCGATCGCGTCACGCTGGGGCGATTAAACTCCACGCATTGACCGCAACCGCAGGATTCCCATGCGCACCCTCTATCCCGAGATCGAGCCGTACCAGAGCGGCATGCTGGCCGTCAGCGACCGCCATTCCATCTACTGGGAACAGTGCGGCAATCCCGACGGCAAGCCGGTGGTGCTGCTGCATGGCGGACCCGGTGCCGGTTGCGGCGCCAACATGCGGCGTTTCCACGATCCGAAGAAGTACCGGATCATCCTGTTCGACCAGCGCGGCGCCGGGCGCAGCACGCCATTCGCCGACCTGGTCGACAACACGACCTGGGATCTCGTCGCCGACATCGAACGCATCCGCGACATGCTCGGCATCGAGCACTGGCAGGTCTTCGGCGGATCGTGGGGTTCGACGCTGGCGCTGGCCTATGCCGAGAAGCATCCCGAGCGCGTGACCGAACTGGTGCTGCGCGGCATCTTCATGCTGCGGCGCTGGGAACTCGAATGGTTCTACCAGGACGGTGCATCGCGGCTGTTCCCGGATGCGTGGCAGCACTACCTCGCGCCGATTCCGGAAAGCGAACGCGGCGACATGATGGCGGCCTACCACAAGCGCCTGACCAGCGACGACGAAGCGACGCGGCTGGCGGCGGCGCAGGCGTGGGCGATCTGGGAAGGTGGCACCAGCTATCTGCGCATCCCGGGCGATTACGTCACCAGCCACGGCGATCCAAGATTCGCGTTGCCGTTCGCGCGCATCGAGAACCACTACTTCGTCAACAAGGGCTTCTTCGACGCCGACGACCAGTTGCTGCGCGATGCCCATCGCATCGCCGGCATTCCCGGCGTGATCGTGCACGGACGCTACGACGTGGTGTGCCCGGTGCAGAGCGCCTTCGACCTGCACAAGGCGTGGCCGAAGTCGGAACTGCATGTCTCGCCGCTATCGGGCCATTCGGCGTTCGAAGCCGAGAACATCGACGCGCTGGTGCGCGCCACCGACCATTTCGCGCCGATCGCGATGTGAGCGCTGCTAACGCGCCGGAGTTCCATCCGGTTCGTGGTCGATCATCCACAACCCCGCCCACAGCTTGAGGTCGAGTTCGTAGCCTTCGGCATGTTTCTGCATCAACCACGCCGGAGCCTCGCTGCGCGGCACCGCGTGCACGGTGATGCCTTCGCCGGGCGTGCCACCGCCTTCACCCACGCGCACGAGGTCGCGGGCGCGCACGAAGGCAATGCGTTCGTTGCTCATGCCGGAGCTGGTTGGCCCGATCAACAGCACGCGCGCATCGCGCGCATCCCAGCCGGTTTCCTCGATCAGTTCGCGGCGGGCAGCTTCCTCCAGCGTGTCATCGTCGTGCTCGTCGCCGACCAGGCCCGCCGGCATCTCGATGGTGCGCGCCTGCAGCGGCACGCGGTATTGCTCGACGAACAGCACTTCGTCATCCGGCGTCACCGCGATGATCAGCACCGCCATGCCGTCGCGATGCACGCGTTCGCACGATTCCCAGGTTCCACGCCTGACCAGGCGCAACCACTTGCCTTCGTACAGGAGCTCGCCGGGGACGTCGACTTGGTGGGCCATGTGATCTCAGGTTGCAGATTGCTTGATTGAAGCAGGGGAATCGAGGCCTGCGGCGGCCTGCAGGCGGCGGCGGGTCAGCGGGCCGAAGCGCAGGCTATCGCACAGGGATGACAGCGTCGCTGCATCGGCGTTGTTGCGCGCAAACGGTGCCTCGTGCGGATGCAAGGGCGCATCGACGGCGATCGTGGTGAGCTGGCGATACATCAGCACGTTCTCGCGATGTTCGCGCAGCGATGCCGCCGCGCGCGCCGAACCGCGCTGGCGCAGGAACGGCACTTCGTCGACGCGCGCGAGCAGGGCGTCGAGCGACCCGAAGTGCGAGATCAGCACCGCCGCGGTTTTCTGGCCGATGCCGGGCACGCCGGGAATGTTGTCGACCGCACCGCCGCACAAGGCGAGGTAATCGGCGATCTGAGTCGCCATTACGCCATGTTTCGCCTTGACACCGGCTTCGCCCCAGCGCAGGCCGCGGGCGAAATCGAACTGTTCGTCGTCGCCCTGCAGCAATTGCGACAGGTCCTTGTCGGCCGAGACGATCACGCCGCGCGCGTTGTGCGCGCGCGACTGCACCAGCGCGCTGCCGATCAGGTCGTCGGCTTCGTAGTCGGCATGCGCCAACACGGCGAGCCCGAGCGCTGCGCTGATCGCCTTGCAATGCGCGAACTGGCGGCGCAACTCTTGCGGCGCCGGCTCGCGGTTGGCCTTGTACGCGGGATAGAGGCGATTGCGGAAGCATGAATCCAGCGCCTCGTCGAAGGCGACCACGACATGCTGCGGGCGCTCGCGTTCGATCAATTCCACCAGGAAGCGCGCGAAACCGTGGACGGCGTTGAGCGGCCAGCCGTCGTCGTCGTGCCATTCGTCCGGCATCGAATGCCAGGCGCGGAACACGTACATGCTGGCATCGACCAGGTACAGGGTCGGGCGCGGATGCAGCACCCGGCTCATCGCGGCGTCCAGTCGCTGAGCAACGTGGCGGGGTCGGGGCGTTCGCGCTCCGGGGCTTCCAGCAATGGCGTTCCGATGTGGATGAAACCGACGATGGCCTCGTCTTCGGCGATGCCGAGATGGGCGCGGATCGTTTCGTCATAGGCGGCCCAGCCGGTCAGCCATTGCGCGCCGAATCCTGCAGCCTGTGCCGCCTGCAGCAGCGCGAAACACACGCATGATGCGGTGGCGTAGCGTTCGCTGGCGGGGATCTTCTCGTCCGGCCCCTGCTTGGCGATCACGGTGACGATCAGCGGCGCGAAACTGAAACGTTCGCGCTCCTTCTGCAGGATGGCGTCACCGGCGTGGGGCTCGCGCTCACGGGTGCGAGCCTCGAGCAATCCGCCGAGCGCCAGCCGGGCATCGCCGGCGATGCGCAGGAAACGAAACGGTACGCGTTTTCCGTGATCGGGAACACGGATTGCGGACTGCAACATGCGGGCGAGCCGGATGTCGTCCGGGCCCGGCGCCGACAACTGGCGCGAGGGAACCGACCGGCGGTGATCTAGGCAATCGAAGGTCATGGACGTGTGATGATTTCCTGCTTAGGATGGTGACAGGGGGGATTCTTTCCGCCGCCTTCGGGCGGCGGTCGGCATCTCAGAGGTATGGCTTGACTCGGAATGATTCCACATTTCCCGCGACAAGCCAGGTTGAAGAGCAGCAAAGGAAGGCAGCACGCCTGGTCGCCGAGTTCGTGTCGGCAAAGCTTGCGCCATTCTGGAGCGAGCTGAAGAGCGCGCTCGACCGGATTCCGGCCGGCCCCAACAATTTCACCAGCCTGCCGCGCGACCAATTCATCGTGCACGGGATGCTGGACGGCACCCAGGATTGGCATGCGCGCTTGCGCGCGACACTGGAAGCCGATGCGATGTCGTGGTGGCATCGCCAGACGGCACGCAGCGGAACCGCGCTGACCCTGATGGGCGAGAGCGAGCTGCTGCTCGAGATCGATTCGCAACAGGCCAATGAGGTGGTCCGCGCGCGGTTGGGGCCGCTGGCCCAGCGGCTGGATCGCGCGGTCGATGCGTTTGCGCGCGGCGCGGGACTGCCCGGACACGATTGTCCGTTGAGCGTGGAAGGCATTACCCGCAGTTTCATGTCGACCTTCGATCGCGAGGCACTGACGCCGACGCTGATCCCGTTGCTGATGCGGCATTACGAAGCGCAGATGGCGGTGGTCCTGCGCGCGCTGATCCCGGAACTGCTGCGGGTGATCGGTGACGGTGAATCACGGGCCGAGGCCTACGACAGCCCGGCTTCCGGACAGGCCGCGAGTGGCGGAAGTGGCGGTTGGCAGCCGGATGGCGGAATGGTCGAAACCCTGCCGGCAAATGTTGGTGGCCATGGTGCCGCGGGAATTGAAGAAAGCCAGGGCAGCGAACACACGCCGGCATCCGGTAGCGGGGCGCGCGTGCCCGTCGACATCGCCAGTTACGCCGGCGTTCGCCCCGAAACCCGTTACCGCGCCCGTGTCCATTCGCAACTGGACGCCTGGCGCCGTCGCGTCAGCAATGGCGAAGGCGGCCCGCGCATTGCACCAACCGCGATGGCGCGGGTGATCAATACCTCCGAAGTGCTCACGATCGCCTCCGTCCTCCAGGGCGACGATCCGGCACCGTTCGTGCGGGCATTGCGCGGCGAAGACGACCGTTCCTTGCCGATGGTGATCCGCCACGAACTGATGACGGCCGCCGGCCAGTTCGGTTTCGATCCCCAGCAATCGTCGTTCGCGGAAGTCGAGGAGGACGCGGTCGATCTGGTCGCGATGCTGTTCGATGGCCTGCAGCGTGCCAACGCCTTCGAGGAACCGGCGACGCAGATGATGGGCAAGCTGGTCGTGCCCTACGTCAAGGTGGCGGTGATCGACGATTCGCTGTTCGAAAATCGCGGTCATCCCGCGCGCAGGTTGCTCGATGCGCTGGTCGAAGCCTGCGACGGCAATACCGGCGACACCCACGCCAGCCGTTCGATGCTGGAGCGTGCATCGCAGGTGGTCGACCAGGTGGTCGCGCGTTTCCAGGAAAACATGGCGATCTTCGATCTCGCCGCCCGCGAATTGCAGGAACTGCTCGATCGCCAGCGGACGTTGGCGGAAGTGACCGAACGCCGCATCACCGAGACCCTGCAGGGCCAGGAACGCCTGCGCCAGGCGAGGATGGCCGCGGACGAGGCGGTGAACGCTTCGCTCGAAGGACGCAAGGTGTTGCCGGATACCTTCCGCTTCCTGTCCGAATACTGGCGCAACGTGCTGGTGCAGGGCTGGCTGCGTTTCGGCGATCGCTCGCCGCGCTACCAGGCGATGCGCGCGGTCGGCGATGCGTTGTTGCAGATGGACGCCGATGCCGTGGCCCTGCGCAGCCGCGCGCTGGCCGCCGGTTTCGAGCACAACCGCAGCGCGATCCTCGAGGACCTGCGCTTCGTCGGCTTGCAGGGCGAAGCCGCGATCGAGGCGCTGGCGCGACTTGCCAGCGGGCTGTTGCGCGCCGATGCCGCGCCGGATGAAGCGATGCTGTCCAATCCGCTGGAACCGCTGCTCGACGAGCTGCCGCTGCATGTTCCCGACCTCGAGCGGCGCGCGCGCGGGGTGGACAGCGTGCTGGTGGCGCGCGTGCGCCGGCTGCGTGCCGGCCAGGGGTTGCGCATCATCGAGGACGGCGCCCAGGAAACCATGGCCAAGATCGCCTGGGTGAGTGCGATCACCGGTCGTATCCTGGTGGTCAATCGCCGCGGCGAACGGCGGATGGTGGTGCGGCCGGAAACGCTGGCGGTGTTGATCGCCGATGGTCGCGTCCTGGTGCGCTCGGTCGAGCCGCCAGTTGATCAGGTGATGGCACAGGTCGCCGATTCGCTCGGCGAGCGGCGTTTCGCCCAGACAGTGTGAGGCGCCGGTCCGCCGGTATCAGCGATGGCCTTGCGGTCGCGACATTTTCGGGACATTGGCATCGAGCCAGGCCTTGCGTTGTTCCGGCGACATCGACTTCCATTGCTCATGCATGGCCTTGCGCTGTTCCGGCGTCAGGTTTTCCCAGCGGCGCATGCCGCGATGCGCGGCTTCGCGCTGTTCCGGCGTCATCCGTTGCCAGTGCTGGGCGCGCTTGATCATCTCGTCGCGCATGTCGGGATTGTCGTTCCAGCGCGAACGCACCGGATCGACCAGCGCCTTTCTCTGGTCGGGCGTCAGCTTGTCCCATTCCGGGTAGCTGGTGGTGGCAGCGGGCGCGGGTGCAGTCTGTTGCGCCAACACAGGCGCGGCCAGCACCAGGCCCGTCATCAATATCGCAGTGACACGCATCTTGCTCATGATCATTGTCCGTCAGGAACGGGCGGAGCATCCTTGCCCAGCCAGGCATAGAACTCCGGATCGTTATCGTAAGCCGCGGTGGCGCTGGCCGCGTTTTTTTGTGCGTGAAGCGTGGCCGCAGCCACGGTTGGCGCCACATCTGCCGGTGCGGCAACAGGCGCGGCGACAGCGACAGGCGCCGTGTTCGCTTCCGGGGACATCGGGCGTTGCAGCCACAGGCCGCCGATCGCGAACACCGCGACCGAAGCGAACGCCACCACCGGCTGCCATGCCTGGCGGCTGGGATGCGGTGCTGCCAACGCGGCGCGCAAGCGCCGCCGGATCGCCTGCGGGGTTTCGCGCGCGGCATCCGAGTACAGCTGCCGGGCCTTGTTGTCGAAATCGTTGTCGTTCATCGTCATGTCCAGTCGTGCAGGTGCGCGCGCAACGCATCCCGGGCACGGGAAAGATGCGTCTTCACCGATCCCTCGCTGCACCCCATCACCGTCGCCGTCGTGGCGACATCGAGATCCTCCAGCACGCGCAGGGTGAAGGCTTCGCGCTGGCGCGCCGGCAATTTGCGAACCGCCTGCGCCATCAGGGCATAGGCCTCGCGGCCATCGTTGTAGTCGGAGGGGTCGCCGGCCGGATCGGTCCAGGCCACTGCGATGTCCTCGTCCTGATCGCCGGCGTTGCGCAACCAGCTGAAACGGAAAGCGCGGCGGCGGCTGATGTCGATGATGCGGGTGCGCAGGATCTTCCAGAACAGCGCCTGCCATTCCCCGGACGGCTTGTCGCCATAGCGCAGCATCCGCAGCATCGCCTCCTGCACGGCGTCGAGGGCGTCGTCGCGGTTGCGCAGGCCCAGTTCGGCGAAGCGGAAAGCGCGCGACTGGATGCTGGCGAGGAATTGCTCGATCGTCAGGACCCTCGCGGTCGCGATCGGTGCGTTCAAGGGCAATCCCTTCGCGGTGGCTGCAATTGCATGTATCGACATGGGATCCCGTTCGTCGCCTGCCCGGGATGGGCGACAACCGGGAAACGCTCGCCGGAAAGACTGGTTGACGGCGGCGACGCGGCGTTCATCTCCCGTAGCCCCACCAGGCGGCCAGTTCCACCGCCACCACATAGACCAGCAGCTGCGGCAGGCCGTTGGCGAGGCGGACCAGTTCCCAGGCCAGCGCCGGGCTGAGGCGCGACAGCGATTCCAGCAGCCCGAATCCGGCCGGGCCGCCGACGCTGATGGCGGCGATCGACAAGCTCGCCAGTGCGACCGCGATCGTCACGAACAGGCCGCAGGCGACGGCGCCACGGGCGCCGCGGGGCATGCCCAGCAGGCGCAGCGCGACGATGGCATCGACGGCGGCGAGCAGGGCCAACCACGGCATGGTGCGCTGGGTGAACGAGAACGCCACCGTCCACGCGGCAGCGAAAGCAATGGCCATGACCACGAAGATGAGCCAGCGGAAGGTGGTTGCCGGGGCAGAGGACATGCGGTCTGGTCGGGGAACGAAGTGCAGATGTTACCGGGCACGCGCTTTGACCGACCTTTCGCTTAGGATGCTTGAAACGACGAATTCCGGGGCAGGCAATGGCGGTACGGATCGGAACAGGGCGCGAGGCGGCGCCGGGTGAGCGCCGGGTGGCGATGACGCCCGAGACCTGCGGCAAGCTGGTCAAGGCGGGGGTTCAGGTCGTGGTGGCGCCGGGGAGTGGCGCCAGTGCCGGTTTCATCGACCAGGCCTATGTCGATGCCGGGGCCGTCCTGGCAGATGCGCCGTTCGCGGATGCCGACGTGGTGGTCTGCGTGCAGGCGCCATCGCCTGCGGCCATCGCGACGATGAAGCCTGGCGCCGTGCTGGTCGGATCCCTGCAGCCGGAAGCCGATCCGGCCCGCGCAAGCGCCTTGCGCGATCGCGGCATCGTCGCCTTCCCGCTGGAACGATTGCCGCGCACCACCCGCGCGCAGGCGATGGACATCCTCAGTTCGCAGGCCTCGATGGCCGGTTACAAGGCGGTATTGATCGCGGCCGAGCTGACGCCGCGCTTCTTCCCGATGCTGACCACCGCCGCCGGCACCATCCGTCCGTCGAAGGTCCTGATCATCGGTGCCGGCGTCGCCGGCCTGCAGGCGATCGCCACCGCGAAACGGCTCGGCGCGCAAGTCGAGGGCTTCGACGTGCGCCCGGAAACGCGCGAACAGATCGAATCGCTGGGCGGACGCTTCCTCGATCTCGGCGTCAGCGCCGCGGGCGAGGGCGGTTATGCGCGCCAGCTCACCGACGAGGAACGCGCCGAACAGCAGCGTCGCCTCGCCGAACACCTGCGCAGCGTCGACGTGATCGTCTGCACCGCGGCGGTGCCGGGGCGTCCTGCGCCGAAGATCGTCACCGCGGCGATGGTGGCAGGCATGAAGCCGGGCAGCACCATCGTCGATCTCGCCGCCGAAACCGGCGGCAACTGCGAACTGACGCAGCCTGGACGCACGATCGAACACGGCGGGGTGACGATTGCAGGACCGCTTGATCTCGCATCGATGGGCGCGACCCACGCCAGCGAGATGTTCGCGCGCAACGTCTTCAATTTCGTCAGCCTGATGCTGAAGGACGGCACGCTCGCCTTCGACTGGAACGACGAATTGCTCGCCAAGACCGTCTGGCCGCCACGCCCGGCGGCAACCGCGGACACCGCCACCACCGGAGGCACGCCATGAGCGACGGCTTCACCGCGCTGTACATCTTCATGCTGGCGGCGATCGCCGGCCACGTCATCATCTCGCGCGTCCCGGTGATCCTGCACACGCCGTTGATGTCGGGCTCCAACTTCATCCACGGCATCGTCATGATCGGTGCGATGGTGGTGCTGGGCATCGCGGAAACGCCGACCGAAAAGGTGCTGGGCTTCATCGCCGTGGTGCTGGGTGCGGGCAATGCCGCCGGCGGCTACGTCGTGACCGAACGCATGCTCGACATGTTCAAGTCGAGCAAGAAGCCTGGAGGCGGTGCATGAGCGGTTTCAGCATGCAGACGCTGGTCGCGCTGAGCTATTTCATCGCGGCGACGCTGTTCCTGCTCGGCCTGCAGCGCATGGCCAGCCCGAAGACCGCGCGCAGCGGCATCCAGTGGGCCGGTGTCGGCATGGTGCTGGCGACCATCGCGACCTTCGCGTTGCCGAACCTGCACAACATCGGGCTGATCCTCGTTGCAGTCATCGTGGGCGTGGTGCCGACCTGGCTGTGGGGCAAAAAGGTGGCGATCACCGACATGCCGCAGATGGTCGCGCTGTTCAACGGCATGGGCGGCGGTTCCGCCGCGGCGATCGGTGCGGTGGAATTGTGGAAGTCGATTGGCTCGAGCGAGCGGCCGTCGGGATTGCACATCACCCTGGCCGTGGTCGGTGCATTGATCGGCGCGATTTCCCTGACCGGTTCGATCATCGCCTGGGCCAAGCTCGATGGCCGCATGGACAAGCGCTACACCTTCCCGGGCCAGCAAGTGTTGAGTGCGCTTGTGTTCCTTGCAGCACTGGTGTTCGCTGCAATCGGAATCCGGGGGCTGGTATCCGGTGGTTTCGAAGCGCAGCAGATGACTGGCTTCGCCATCATCGCTTTCTTCCTGCTCGCGCTCGGCCTGGGCAAGTTGATGACGTTGCCGATCGGCGGTGCCGACATGCCGGTGGTGATCTCGCTCTACAACGCCTTCACCGGGCTGGCGGTGGCGCTCGAAGGTTATGTGCTCGGCAATCCGGCGCTGATCATCGCCGGCACCATGGTCGGCGCGGCCGGCATGCTGCTGACGCGGTTGATGGCCAAGGCGATGAACCGCAGCATCAAGAGCGTGCTGTTCTCCAACTTCGGCGGTGGTGGCGCCAGCGCGCAGGAAATCAGCGGATCGCAGAAACCGATCGAAGCCGCCGACGTCGCGGCGTTGATGGCCTATGCCGAACTCGTGGTGATCGTGCCCGGCTACGGCATGGCGGTGGCGCAGGCCCAGCACAAGATATGGGAGCTGACGCAACGACTGACCGCGCGCGGGGTGAAGGTGAAGTTCGCCATCCACCCGGTTGCCGGGCGCATGCCGGGCCACATGAACGTGCTGCTGGCGGAAGCGGGCGTGCCCTACGACCTGATCGCCGACATGGACGACATCAATCCCGAATTCCCCAATACCGACGTCGCGCTGGTGATCGGCGCCAACGACGTGGTGAACCCGGTGGCGAAGACCGATCCGGCATCGCCGATCTACGGCATGCCGATCCTCGATGTCGTCAACGCCAGGAACGTGGTGGTGATCAAGCGCGGCAAGGGCACCGGATTCGCCGGCATCGAGAACGCGCTGTTCTATGCCGACAACACGCGGATGCTCTACGGCGATGGCGCGGAGATGGCGAGCGCGCTGGTGAGCGAGCTCAAGGCGCTGGACGGCGGGCACTGAGGCGCTGATCAAAATGGACTAAAATGGTACGGATTCAAGGATCCGTGCCCAAGCCGTGATGTATTCCCGCAACAGCGAACCCGTGCGCTTCGAGCGCGACTGCCCGGTGGTGATGGTGCCCTCGGGCGAAGCCGTGACACTGCCGGCCGGCAGCATCGGCTACATCACCCAATCGCTGGGCGGCAGCTGGACCGTGTTCGTCGAGGGCAACCTGTTCCGCGTCGCCGGCAAGGATGGCGATGCCATCGGCAAGGAAGCGCCAGCACCGATCGAATTGCCCGAAGGCGCCGGCGATGATGACGTCGAGAAACTGGTGTGGCAGCAACTGCGCACCTGCTTCGATCCCGAGATCCCGATCAACATCGTCGAACTGGGACTGGTGTACACCGCGCAGGTGAAGGCCGATGCCGAACATCCCGGCCAGCGTCGCGTCGATGTCGAATTGACGCTGACCGCGCCCGGTTGCGGCATGGGCGAGATTCTGGTCGATGACGTCCGCAGCAAGCTCGAGCTGATCCCCACCGTCGCCGAAGCCGACGTCGAACTGGTGTTCGATCCGCCGTGGAATCGCAACATGATGAGCGACGCGGCACGGCTGGAAACGGGAATGTTCTAGCGTTTCAGCGCCTCCAGCAGCACCACCGCGTTGTTGTGCTCCCCGTCGCGCGAGGCATACAGCAGCGTCGCGCGTTCCTTGCGGACCAGCGCCTTCAGTTCCGCCAGCGCCGGATTGCCTTCCAACTCTTTGTCGTAGGCGGAAACGAATTCCTGCCAACGATCCGGATGTCCGTGGAATTCATGGCGCAGGGCATCTCTGGGCGCGAGGCTTTTCGCCCACAGGTCGATGCGAGCCTTTTCCTTCGTCAGTCCGCGCGGCCACAAGCGATCGACCAGGATGCGCTTGCCGTCATCGCCGGCCGGCGCGTCGTACACCCGCTTGAGCCGCAGGACGGGCATCGCTCAGCCTGCGGCTTCGAAACGGTTGGCCTCGACGTTCTTGCGCACTTTCGCCGGGTCCCAGATGCGACCGTTCATGGCGATGTAGACGCCGGGCGGCAGCGACTGCACCGCGCCGACCGCGCAGCCGATGTTGAACTCGGCGTCGGAGCCTTCGAAGCGCGCCGGATTGAGCGCGCCGGTCAGGACGATGGTCTTGTCGGGGATGGTGCGCAGCACCTTGGCGGTCTCGACCATGCTGTCGGTGCCGTGGGTGACGAGCACGCAGCGTTCGGCCTGGGCGGCGATGGTCGCGCGCATCAGTTCGCGGTCGCTGTTGTCGACGAACAGCGAATCCTTGCGCAGCAACGGGATCACGTGGAAGCGGAACGCCACGCCGAGCGCGGCGAGGATGCGGCCGATCTGCGGGTCGCCGACCTGGTAATCCGACTTGGCATCGAAATAGATCTTGTCGATGGTGCCGCCGGTGGTGACGATCAGCAGGTCATCCATCTCATTTGCCCTGGATTTCGCTGGCGCACATCAACACGGCCGGCCCAGCCAGTTTCGCCATTTCTTCCTGTGCGCCCGCTTCCTTGCGCATCATCTTCAAGCCGACTTCACTGACGCGGATCAGGCTGGCCTGGTCGGTGACCATCCGGTTCGAGATGCAGCCGCAATACGCCTGGACCTTGGCGGTCGGGAGTTGCGGGCTTTTTTCCTGCGCGGCCTTGACGCAGTTGGCGGTCATCGCCGCGCGGCTCTGGGTCAGCAGGTCGTCTTGTGCATGTGCCGCGAACGGGAACAGGGCGATCGCGGCGACGAAAACGAGATTGCGCATTCGGGTGGTTCCGGTGATGGCGGAGTGGCCAGTTTAATCCTTTGGTCCGGACTTGCGTTGCGCGAACCTGGCGCGCATGCCGGGGATGCTCGCTGCGAGAATCACAACGAGCGCCAACGCGATTTCGGCAAATGCCTGCAGGCGTTCCGGCGGGCGCGTCCACGCCGCCATCACCCCGTGCGAGAACCACAGCAGCGCCAGCACGCCCGACCAGAAGCCGGCGGTATGTCGGCGCAGCCATACGCCAAGCGCGCACAGGGCGACCGGCAAGGTGAACACGACGCGGGCGAGCGGCTCGTGCCAGAACCAGGCGAGATCGAGCAACGCCAGCAGGACCAATGCGATGAACAGGATCCGGCGTGGAGGCGTCATGACGAGAGCTTGGCGGCGATGATGGCAATGCGCTTGCCGAGTGCGCGGGCGAGCTGGGCTTCGTCCTCGCTGAGTTCGGGATCATCCTGCGTTCCCGAGACATGGCTGGCGCCGTAGGGCGTGCCGCCGGTGCGCGTGGTGCTGAGGCGCTGCTCGGTAAAGGGGATGCCGACGATCACGCAACCGTGGTGCAGCAGTGGCACCTGCATTCCGAGCAGGGTCGATTCCTGGCCGCCGTGCATGGTCGCGGTCGAGGTGAACACGCAGGCCGGTTTGCCGACCAGGGTGCCGCTGGCCCATTGCGCGCCGAGGCCGTCGAAGAAGTGCTTCATTGGCGCGGCCATGCTGCCGAAACGGGTCGGGCTGCCGATGGCGTAGCCAACGCATTCGTCGAGATCGCTGGCATCGAGATAGGGCGCGCCTTCCCCGGGAACAGGCGGCAGCACCTGCTGTGTCTGCGGGGCGACCGGCGGCACCGTGCGCAGGCGTGCGGCCATGCCGGGCACTTCACCGATGCCGCGCGCGACCTGGCGGGCCAGCGCCGCGACCGATCCGCCGCGGCTGTAATAGAGCACGAGGATTTCCTTCATTCCCACAGTGTACGTGGCCGGCTTGACGGCCGACGGGCTATCTTGTGCGCCATGACCCGGCTTCCCGACCAGATCGTGTCCCGTCTGCTGCAGCTGCGCGATCCGGTGCGGCGCGCCACGTTCATGCGTTTCCTCGGCGGCCGTTTCTGGGACGACAATCTGTTCCAGTCGGCGGGTTCGCTGGCCTATACCACCGTGTTCGCGCTGGTGCCGTTGGCGACCGTGGTCTTCGGGATGCTGGCGGCATTCCCGGTATATGCGGATTTGCGCGACCAGCTCACCGACTACGTCTTCGCGAGTTTCGTACCGAGTGCAGCGCGCTCGGTGCAGCACTACATCAGCGAGTACTCGCTCAATGCCAGCCAGCTGACCGCCGCCGGCATCATCGCCCTGGTGCTGTCGTTGCTGATCACGCTCACCAGCGTCGAGTCGATTTTCAATCGCATCTGGCGGGTGCCGGTGGCGCGCCCGCGGTTTGCGCGTTTCCTCGTCTACTGGACCGTGCTGACGCTCGGCACGCTGATTGCGGTCGCCAGCATGTCGCTGTCGGCGAAATTGTTCGCGATGAGCGTGTTCTCGTCCGAGCCGGGCCGCGTGCTCGAAACCTTCATGCTGCGGATGGCGCCGCCGTCGATCGAACTGGTCGCGTTCCTGCTGCTCTATCGCGTGGTGCCGCATCGCACCGTGCAATGGCGGCACGCGCTGGCCGGCGCGTTGCTGGCGACGGTGGTGTTCGAATTCGTCAAATGGGGCATGGGGGTTTACCTCGGCACCTTTCGCAGCTATGAAAAGCTGTACGGAACGGTCGCCTTCATCCCGATCTTCCTGTTGTGGATCTACCTGAGTTGGGTCGCGGTGCTGCTGGGCGCTTCGTTCGCGTCGAGCTTGTCGGCATTCCGCTATCAGCCGGCCGCGCTGCGCCTGCCGGAAGGCTGCGAGATCTACGGCTTGCTGCGCATGCTCGGGCGTTTCCAGGCCGCGCGCGGACAAGGCCACGGCCTGCATGCCGACCAATTGCGCGAACTCGACCCCATCCTCACCGATTCGCTGGTGCAGGACATGCTGTCGAAGTTGTGCGAATCGGGCATCGTCAAGCGCGCCGAAACCGGCGAATGGCTGCTGTCGCGCGATCTCGCCGATGTCGATCTGCGCGAACTCTACGTGGCGGCGCAGCTGCGCATCCCGGTCGAGGAGACCATGCTGCCGATGCACGACGATGCGCTGGGCCGCGAAGTGATGCAGGTGATCGACGAACTGCGCCTGCCGTTGCGAGAAGCGATGAAGCGCAAGGTCTCCACCATCTATCCCGAACCTGGAAACGAACAGCGATGAACACGATGAATCGTTCCCTCCGCCTGTCCGCCATCGCGGCCGTGCTGGTGCTGGCGGCGTGCAAGCCGCATCCCGGGCAGCCGCAAGCGACTGCGTCCAAGCCCGCGCCGGTACAGTCCGCGGCTTCGACGCCATCGCCGAGCGCAGGGCTCGCCGATGTCGGCGCCCAGCCGAAACTCCATCTCCCCACCGTCGACGGCAAGATCTTCGACCTCGCCGAACAGCGCGGGCATTGGGTGGTGGTGAATGACTGGGCGACGTGGTGCGGCCCATGCCTGGAAGAGATGCCGGACCTTTCGGCACTCGCGGCATTGCGCGAATACATCAAGGTGGTCGGTGTCGCCAACGACGACATCGCACCGGCGGAACTGCGGGCGTTCCTGCAGAAGCATCCGGTCGTGTATCCGATCGTGCAGGTCGATCCCGCTGCGCCGCCCGCCGATTTCGGCATGCCACCGACGTTGCCGGTCAGCTGGCTGATCGATCCGCAGGGCAAGGTGGTGAAGCGCTTCATGCGACCGGTGAAGGCGGCCGACATCGAAGCGGCGATTGCCGCGGCCGGTGGACCTGCAGCCGGAACCTGACGCGCTTGTCAGGCCTTGAATGACCCGATCGGCTTGGTCACGCCATAACGCTCGCGCTGGAATTTGCCGCGCAACGGCGGCAGCGTGATCGTGTCATCCGGGATGCGGGTATCGGGCAGGCGATCGAGCAGATCGCGGATCAGCGTCAGCCGCCCCAGTTTCTGGTCGTTGAAATCGACTAGCGTCCACGGCGCATGCTTCGTGTGCGTGGCCTTGAGCATGGCCTCGCGCGCATCGGTGTAGGCGGCGTACTGCTCGCGCGCCTTGATGTCGATCGGAGAGAGCTTCCAGCCCTTCAGGGGGTTCGCGCTGCGTTCGGCGAAACGTTTTTCCTGCTCGATCTGGTCGCAGCACAGCCAGTACTTGAACAGCAGGATGCCGTCATCGACCAGTTGCTTCTCGAACACCGGCGCCTGGCGCAGGAATGCCGTGACCTGGTCCGGCGTGGCAAAACCCATCACCTTCTCGACGCCGGCGCGGTTGTACCAGCTGCGATCGAACAGCGCGATCTCGCCGCCCGCCGGCAATTCCTGCACGTAGCGCTGGAAATACCACTCGGTCTGTTCGCGGCTGTCCGGCTTGGGCAGCGCGACGTGGCGCACCTGGCGCGGATTGAGATGCTGCATGATCGCGTCGATCACGCCGCCCTTTCCGGCGGTATCGCGGCCTTCGATGACAACGACCAAGCGCTTGCCGGTGTGCTGCAGCCAGCGCGCCATCTGCACCAGTTCCAGCTGCATCGGCTCCAGGGCGTGTTCGTAGTGCTTGCGCTTCAACTTGCCCATCGCGTCGTCCCGGTCAGAGGAGTTTGGAATACCACTGGGTGGAATCTTCGTGCCAGCCGGCGGCGCGATACAGGGCGCGCGCGGCTTCGTTGTCGCGTGTCGTTTCCAGCACGATGAAGGCGGCGCCGTCTTCCCTGGCGAATTGCGTCGCCGCGTCGAGCAGGGCGCGCGCGGTGCCGTGGCGCCGGAATTCGGGTGCGATGAAGAGATCGTTCAACACCCAGATGCGCGCGGTACGCACCGACGAATACATCGGATACAACTGGACGAAGCCGGCCGGCACGCCGTCGTGGCGGGCGAGCAGCACCACCGATTCGTTCTGGCCGATGCGCGCCTTCAGCCAGTCGTGCGCGCGCTGGATGTCGGAAGGCTGTTCGTAGAACTGGCGATAACCATCGAACAGCGGGGCGAGGGCATCGAGATCGTCGAGCGTCGCACGTTCCACGACAGGTTTCATGGCGCCTCCTCGAGTTTCGCCAGGGCATCGGCCTGGGCTTCGCGGGACAGGCGGTCGACCAGCGCATCGAGCTGGCCTTCCAGGATGTTGGGCAGATCGTACAGGGTGAGCCCTTCCACCCTGTGATCGGTGATCCGGCCTTGCGGATAGCTGTAGGTGCGGATGCGCTGGCTGCGATCGCCGCTGCCGACCTGCAACTTGCGATCGGCGGCCTGCGCGGCCTCGCGCTTTTCCAGTTCGGCCTCGACCAGCATCGCCTTCAGTCGCTTCATCGCCTTGTCGCGGTTGGCGTGCTGGCTGCGTTCGGTCTGCGATTCCACCACCACGCCGCTCGGGATGTGGGTGATGCGGATCGCCGATTCGGTCTTGTTGACGTGCTGGCCGCCGGCGCCGCTGGAACGATAGGTATCGACCCTGAGGTCGGCGGGATTGATCTCGATGTCGATGTCGCCGGCATCTTCGGCGATGATCGCCACGGTCGCCGCGGAGGTGTGGATGCGCCCCTGCGATTCGGTTTCGGGGACGCGCTGCACGCGATGGGTGCCCGATTCGAACTTCAGGCGCGAATAGGCGCCGCTGCCTTCGACCCGCGCGACGATTTCGCGGAAGCCGCCATGCTCGCCGGGATTCGCCGATTCCACTTCGACCCGCCAGCCTTGTTTTTCGGCGTAACGCGAATACATGCGGAACAGATCGCCGGCGAAGATCGCGGCTTCATCGCCACCGGTGCCGGCGCGCACTTCCAGATAGAGACTGCCGTCGTCGCGGGCGTCCTTCGGCACCAGGTGCGCCATCAACGCGTTGTCAAGCTCCGCCAGGCGTGTGTTCGCCTCGGCGATTTCCTCTTCGGCAAGATCGCGCAGCTCGGGATCGTCGCGCATCGCCTGCGCGGAAGCGAGCGTCGCCTGCAACTTCTGTTCTTCCGCCAACCCGATCGACAACGGTTCGAGTTGCGAGAACTCGCGCGACAGTTTGCGGAACTGCCTGGCGTCGGCGATCACGCCCGGATCGGCCAGCAACCGTTCCAGTTCGTCGCGCCGTTCCGCAAGGATTTCAAGCTTGCGGCGCAGGCTCGGCAGCATCGTCGGAAAGATCAGGGTGGTCGGGGAACATGCGTGCGGCGGCGCGCAGCAATTCGGCGTCGCCGCGCAGGGCGGCATCGCGCACGGCGACGGTCGGTGCGTGCAGCAGGCGATTGGTCAGGGTGTGCGCGAGTTGATCGAGCACCGCTTCCGGCGCCTGTCCGGCAGCGAGCTGTTGTCGCGCCCGCATCAACGCATCCTGTTGCAGGCGCTGGCCATGCGCGCGCAGCGCGCGCACGCCATCCATGCCCATCGCGGCACCGGCGACTTCCATGTAGCGCGCCACCTGCAGGTCGATGATCGCCTCGGCGGCTTCGGCGGCGTCCTTGCGGCTGCGGCGGTTGTCTTCGACCGCGCGCTGCAGGTCGTCGACGGTGTAGACGAAGACGTCGCGCAGTCCGGCGACGTCGGCGGCGATGTCGCGCGGCACCGCGAGGTCGACCAGCAGGACGGGCTTGTTGTTGTGGTGATGCTTGCGCGTCGCCAGCGCGGCCTCCACCTGCGAGCGACGCAGGATCGGTTGCTGGCTGGCCGTGGCCGAAAACACGATGTCGGCTTCGGCGAGATGGCGGTCGAGCTCGTCCAGCGCCAGCGCGTAACCGCCATGCGTGGTCGCCAGCGTCTGGGCATGGGCCAGCGTGCGGTTGGCGATCAGCAAGCGCTTCACATTCGCCTGCACCAGATGGCGTGCCGCGAGTTCGATGGTTTCACCGGCGCCGATCAGCAGCACGGTGGAATCCTGCGGACGTGCGAACGAATCGCGCGCCAGCTTGACCGCCGCCGATGCCACCGATACCGGATTGGCGCCGATCGCGGTATCGGTGCGCGCGCGCTTGGCAGTGGCAAAGGCCTGCTGGAACAGGCGGTCGAGTTGCGGGCCCATGGCGCCGCTGCCGCGCGCCAGGCTCCAGGCATCCTTCACCTGGCCAAGGATTTGCGGTTCGCCCAGCACCAGCGAATCCAGCCCGGCCGCGACCCGGAACAGATGGCGCGCAGCATCGCCCTCTTTGTGTCGGTAGAGATAGGCGTGGAGGTCGGTCGATTCGGCCGCGTGCGTTGCCAGCCACTCGGCCACCGCCGGCGCGGCATCCTCGCCGACGGCGTAGACCTCGGTGCGATTGCAGGTGGAAAGCAGCACCACTTCCTCGACCTGCGGCAACGCGCGCAATGCCGTCAGCGCAGGTGCGAATGCCTCGCCGGCAAACGCCACCCGTTCGCGCAGGGCAACCGGCGCGGTCTGGTGGTTCAAGCCGAGAGCGACAAGCGTCATCCGTTCAGGCACGTGGGGTAAGCTGCAAAACGTCCGACATTTTACGCCCCAGATGCCAAGTTCCCGCATTTTCTTCCGTACATGGCTACTGGCGCTGGTGCTCGCTGCACTGGCCGTGCCCGTGCAGGCCGCCAAGCCGCAGGCGCAATCCGGCGCGCTTGCCGAATCGCTGGCCGGCGAATTCGCCCTGCAGGAGGGCCGACTCAAGGATGCCGCGCGGCATTACCTCGCCGCCGCCAAGGCCGGTCACGATCCGGTGCTGGCCGAGCGTGCCACCCGCATCGCCCTGCTGGCGGATGACAATGCGGATGCCGCCGAGGCGCTCGAGTTGTGGCGACCCAGTGCGCCCGATTCGCTGGTGGTGCGGATGGCCGATCTCACCCTGCGCCTGCGCGCCGACGATGCCGCCGCGGCGGCGACGCAGGCCCGCAGCCTGATCGCCGATCGCGATCCGCGCGGCTGGAAGTACGTGCTGGTTGCGCTGTCCGGGGGCAGCCGCGATCCCGCGGTCGCGGCCCAGGTGCTGTCATCGCTGGTGCGCGAAAACGCCCTGCCGAATGACATCCAGGCATGGCTGGCCTACGCCGGACTGGCGCAGAAACTGTCGCAGCCGCAGTTGTCGCAAACGCTGGTGGCGGAGACGGTCAGGCGCTTCCCGCTGGACCCGCGCGTCGCCCTGCTGCGCTCCAGCCAGTTGATGGACGAAGGCAAGCTCGACGAGGCGCGCAACGCCATCGCGCCGCTTGAATCCAGGGTTGCCAGCGATGCAGACCTGCGCCTGGCCGTCGCCGGGCAGTACGAGGCGCTGGGCGATTTCGCCGCCGCCGAACGCGTGCTGGCGAAAGGCGCGCAGTCGACCGACACGATAGGTC
This sequence comes from Lysobacterales bacterium, assembly GCA_019510195.1. Lineage (GTDB taxonomy): Bacteria > Pseudomonadota > Gammaproteobacteria > Xanthomonadales > Xanthomonadaceae > Solilutibacter. Next base: position 29,591 of record JAEKKW010000060.1, read on the forward strand.
TTCGCGCGGCGATGCTCGACAAGGCCAAGGACGATGCCGGACTCGCGCGTCTCTACGAATTCGCCAGGCATCGCGGCGGCAGCGAGGATCCGCGCAATCGCCTGCTGCTGGGCACGCTGGCGGAAACGCTGAAGCGCTATGACGAAGCCCTGAAGTGGTACGCGGGCGTCATCGGCGAGCAGGCCGATACCGCGCGCCTGCGCAGCGCCAATGTCCGTTACGAACAGGGGCACAAGGATGAGGCGTACAAGGATCTGCAGGCATTGCAGACCGATCCGCGCGTCGACGCCAACGTGCAGCGCGATGCCTTCCTGCTGGAAGGCGAGTTGCGGCGCAAGAACAAGGACGACAAGGGCGAGATCGCCGCCTACGATCGCGGTATCGGCGCGCTGCCCGACGAACAGGGCATCCTCTACGCCCGCGCGCTGGCGTGGGAACGCATGGACCGCATCGACAAGACCGAAGCCGACCTGCGCAAGATCCTCGTCACCGATCCCGAAAACGTCGCCGCCCTCAACGCGCTCGGTTACACGCTCGCCGATCGCACCACCCGTTATGCCGAGGCGCTGCAACTGATCGATCGCGCGCGCGCCGCCCGAAGCGCTGCCCTACCTGCGTCGCGCCTATATCCTGCAGAAGGACCCCGAGATCGCCACCCACATCGGTGAAGTGCTGTGGGTGCAAGGGCATCGCGACGACGCGCGTCGCTACTTCGAGGAAGCGCGCAAGCTCGAGCCGGACAACAAGGCGTTGCAGCGCACCCTCGACAAGCTCGGAGTGAAAACATGAATTTGCGTCGCGTCGCATCGGTGGTGATGGCGGCGTCGCTGGCGTCGTGCAACACCATTCCGACCGCGCCGGCGCCCGCAACCGCGACACTCGTCTGCGAGCCGCTGCTGTCGAAGAGCGCCGAGTGCGTGCGCCGCATCGATGCGTTGACCGCTTCCGCGCAGCCCGGACCGTGGGGCATGGGGGCGCGCGCGGCGATCAGCCACGGCAGGCAGTCGGGCAGCCTTGGGGTGGAGTGGGAAGATGCCGGATCCTCCGGCTACCTGGTCGCCCTCACCGCGCCGATCACCCGACAGGGTTGGCGCCTGCAGGAGCAGAACGGTCGGGCCACGCTGGAGGGCATGGCAGGTGGTCCGCGCACCGGCGTCGATGGCTCCGCGCTGCTGCGCCAGGCCACCGGTTTCGAGATTCCGGTGCAGGCGCTGCGTTACTGGATGCGCGGCTACCCCGATCCGTCGCGACCCTTGGCCAAGGCGGCGTTCGCCGGTGACCAGCTCGCCACCCTGGTGCAGGACGGCTGGCAGATCGACTATCTCGCCCGTGATGCCCAGGGCCGGCCGACCCGCATCAATGCCGCCCGCGGCGACGATCGCGTCCGCCTGGTCATCGACCGCTGGGGCCCACTGGAGCAATGAACAGCGTGGACAGCGAGGGTTGGAGTCAATGGCCGGCTCCGGCCAAGCTCAACCTGTTCCTGCACATCACCGGGCGACGGCCCGACGGCTACCACCAGCTGCAGACCGTGTTCCGGTTGCTCGATTGGGGCGATCGCATCCGCCTGCGCCCGCGGGCCGACGGCCGGATCACGCGGGTCGGAGCGTCGATCGAGGGTGTTGCCGAAGTCGACGACCTTGCTATTCGTGCTGCCAAGTTGCTGCAATTGGAGTCCAATTGCAGCCAAGGCGCCGACATCATCGTCGAAAAAGAAATTCCGGCCGGCGCTGGCCTGGGTGGAGGTTCTTCGGATGCTGCGACCGTTCTCGTCGCCCTCGACCTGCTCTGGGAGACCCGTCTGGGCACGGATCGGCTGGCTGAATTGGGCCTGCGGCTGGGCGCCGATGTCCCGGTCTTCGTCCGCGGCCACGATGCCTGGGCGGCCGGCCTGGGTGAAAAACTGACCCCCGTCGAGCTGCCACCGGCCTGGGTCCTGATCGTCCATCCCGGCGTCCACGCCGCCACCGCGCGATTGTTCCAGGCCCCTGATTTGACGCGGGATTCCCCGCCCGCGACAATATCCGACTTCGTCGCGGGCCGACTCGGGGGCAATGCCTTCGAAGCGGTGCTGCGCCGGCTCGAACCGGATGTCGATGCGGTCTTCCAGGCACTGCAGCCTTGGGCGTCGCCACGACTCACCGGATCGGGAAGCGCGGTCTTCGTCGAGTGCGCCACGCGCGCGCAAGCCGAAGCGCTGTTGCCACGGGTTCCGGGCCATTGCCGGAGCTGGGTGGTGCGGTCCGCCGCGCGATCGCCATTGCTGGATGCGGTGGCTCGTTGCACAACAGGGGCGTCGCCAAGTGGTTAAGGCACCAGGTTTTGATCCTGGCATGCGTAGGTTCGAATCCTTCCGCCCCTGCCAAATTTTCCCGTTCCACCGTCTTCCGTAGTACCGCCACTGTCGCCCGGAGCGCGCAATGAAGGACGAACGCAACCTGCTGGTGTTTTCCGGCAATGCCAACCGGCCGCTGGCGAAGGCGGTGTGTGCGGAGCTCGGCGTGCGCATGGGCAAGGCGCTGGTCTCGACCTTCTCCGATGGTGAAGTGCAGGTGGAGATCGAGGAAAACGTCCGCGGCCAGGACGTGTTCGTGATCCAGCCGACCTGCGCGCCGAGCGCGGAGAACCTGATCGAACTGCTGGTGCTGATCGACGCGCTCAAGCGCGCATCGGCAACCAGCGTCACCGCGGTGGTGCCGTATTTCGGCTATGCCCGCCAGGACCGCCGCCCGCGTTCCGCGCGCGTGCCGATCACAGCAAAGGTCGTCGCCAGCATGTTCGGCACCGTGGGCGCCGATCGCGTGCTGACCGTCGATCTCCACGCCGACCAGATCCAGGGTTTCTTCGACGTGCCGGTCGACAACGTGTATTCGTCGCCGCTGCTGCTTGCCGACATCTGGCGCGCCTACGGCACCGAGAACATGGTGGTGGTGTCACCCGACGTCGGTGGCGTGGTGCGCGCCCGCGCGATCGCCAAGCGCCTCGATGATGCCGACCTCGCCATCATCGACAAGCGCCGCCCGCGTGCCAACGTCGCCACCGTGATGAACATCATCGGTGAAGTCGACGGCAAGAATTGCGTGCTGGTGGACGACATCGTCGACACTGCCGGCACGTTGTGCGCCGCTGCCGCTGCCCTCAAGGAGCGCGGCGCGGCCAAGGTCGCCGCCTACATCACCCACCCGGTGCTGTCGGGCCCGGCGATCGACAACATCAGCAAATCCTCCCTCGACGAACTGGTGGTGACCGACACCATCCCGCTCACCGAGGCCGCGAAGGCCTGCGGCAGGATCCGCCAACTCAGCGTTGCGGAACTGCTGGCGGAAACCATCCGCCGCATCGCCTTCGGAGAATCCGTCAGTTCGCTTTACGTGGACTGACGCACAACCGGCTCGTCTGGTCGCGGACGAGTCACCACAGTCGCAGCGATGCGGCATCAAAACCAAGCAAGAGAGAAAACAAAATGTCGAACGAACACACTCTGAAGGCCTACGGCCGCAAGGACGAGGGGAAAGGTGCGAGCCGCCGCCTGCGTCATGCGGGTCGTATTCCGGCCGTCGTCTACGGCGGTGGCAGCAATCCCGCCAGCATCGAGCTCGATCACGAGCCGACCTGGCTGGCCCAGCAGAACGACTGGTTCTATGCCTCGATCATCACGCTGAACGTCGATGGCAAGGCCGAATCCGTCTTGCTGCGCGACATGCAGCGCCATCCGTACAAGCAGCTGATCATGCACCTGGACTTCCAGCGCGTGAAGGCCGACCAGAAGCTGCACGTCAAGGTGCCGCTGCATTTCGTCAACATCGACAAGTCGCCGGCCGGCAAGAGCGCCGAAGCCACCGTGACCAGCGAACTCAACGACGTCGAGATCGTCTGCCTGCCGGCCAACCTGCCGGAGTTCATCGAAGTCGACCTCGGTGGCATCAAGGTCGGTGACACCGTGCACCTGTCCGACGTCAAGCTGCCGAAGGGCGTCGAACTGGCCCACGCCATCGATGACGCNNNAACCCGGCGGTTGCCGTGGCGCGCGCCACCAAGGAAGAAGTGGTCGAAGACGCCGAGCCGGAAGCCGGCGAAGTGCCGAGCGACAACGGTCCGGAAGAAGAGAAGGGCGAGTAATCGCCTTTGGACCCCCTGCGTCTCATCGTCGGTCTCGGCAACCCCGGGACCGAACACGCGAAAACCCGCCACAACGCGGGTTTTCGTTTTGTGGATGAGCTCGCCGCACAGGCCGGCGCGCGCTGGTCGGTGGAAGGCAAGCTGTTCGGCGAGGTCACGAAAGCGGGCATCGACGGACGCGATGTCTGGTTGCTGAAGCCGGCGACTTTCATGAATCTCTCCGGCAAGTCGGTGATGGCCGCGCTGCGGTTCTGGAAGATCGAGCCGGAACAGATGCTGATTGCGCACGATGAGCTCGACCTGGCGCCTGGCATTGCGCGCCTGAAGTTCGATGGCGGACACAGCGGGCAGAACGGCTTGCGCGACACCATGAAACTGCTCGGGCACGGCAGGTTCGCGCGCCTGCGCATCGGCATCGGCCATCCCGGGCACAAGGATCGCGTCACCGGCTGGGTGCTGGGGCGCGCCAGCGCGGACGACGACATCCTGATCGGCCGTTCAATCGATGACGCCATCGCGGTGATGCCGCTGGCGCTGTCGGGAAATTTCAACGAGGCGATGAAACGCCTCAACACGAGTAAAGACTGATGGCGATCCAATGCGGCATCGTCGGCCTGCCCAACGTCGGCAAGTCGACCCTGTTCAATGCACTGACCAAGGCGGGTATCGCCGCGGCGAACTTCCCCTTCTGCACCATCGAACCGAACGTCGGCGTGGTCCCGGTGCCGGATCCGCGCCTCGGTGCGTTGGCGGAAATCGTCAAGCCGGAACGCGTGCTGCCGACCGCGGTGGAATTCGTCGACATCGCCGGCCTCGTCGCCGGCGCCGCCAAGGGCGAAGGCCTCGGCAACAAGTTCCTCGCGCACATCCGCGAAGTCGATGCGATCGCGCACGTGGTGCGCTGCTTCGAGAATGACGATGTCATCCACGTCAACAACAAGGTCGATCCGATCGCCGACATCGAGACGATCGATACCGAACTCGCGCTCGCCGACCTGGAATCGGTCGACAAGGCGCTGCAGCGCGCCGAGCGTTCCGCCAAGTCCGGCGACAAGGAAGCGAAGGCACGCGCCGAAGTGCTCGGTCGCATCCGTGCCGGCCTCGACGAAGGCAAGCCCGTGCGCGGCATGGGGCTGAGTGATGAAGATCGCGTCGCCGTGCGCGACCTGTTCCTGCTCACGCTGAAGCCGGTGATGTACGTGGCGAACGTGCGGGAAGACGGCTTCCACGACAACGCGCACCTCGATGCCGTGCGCGCCCGCGCCGAGGCCGAAGGTTCGCAGGTGGTGCCGGTGTCGGCCGCGATCGAGGAAGAACTCAGCCAGCTTGACGATGAGGATCGCGACACCTTTCTTGCCGACCTCGGTCTCGCCGAGCCGGGCCTGAATCGCGTGATCCGCGCGGCATACGTGCTGCTTGGCCTGCAGACCTACTTCACCGCGGGCGTGAAGGAAGTGCGTGCGTGGACGGTGAAGCAGGGCGCCACCGCGCCGCAGGCGGCCGGCGTGATCCATACCGATTTCGAGAAGGGCTTCATCCGCGCCGAAACCATCGGCTACGACGATTTCATCAGATATCGTGGCGAGCAGGGCGCGAAAGAGGCCGGACGGATGCGCCTGGAAGGCAAGGAGTACAGGGTCCAGGAAGGCGATGTGCTGCACTTCCGCTTCAACGTTTGATTGCACCTAGAATCGGGACATCCATCCTGGGTGTTCCGTCATGATTCGTCCCGTCGTCTTCTCCCTCGCACTCGCCGCATCGGGCGTCGCGTCTGCAGCGCAGCCCGTGCAGCCGGTCCTCGTCATCCACGGCGGCGCCGGCGTGATTCGTCGCGGCAACAATGGCGGCGATGAAGCCGCTATCCGCAAGGCGCTCGAAACCGCATTGCGCAATGGCTACGCCGAGCTCAAGACCGGCAAGTCCGCGACCGACGCCGTGGTCGCCGCGATCCGCGTGATGGAGGACGACCCGCATTTCAACGCCGGCAAGGGCGCGGTGTTCACCCACGACGGCAAGAACGAACTCGACGCCTCGATCATGGAAGGCGAGGGCCAACGCGCCGGCGCAGTGGCTGCCGTGCATCGCGTCCGCAATCCGATCGCCCTGGCGCGCGCGGTGATGGAGCATTCCGAACACGTGATGCTGGTCGGCGACGGCGCCGAGATGTTCGCGAAGGAACAGCACATCCCGCTGGTCGATCCCTCCTACTTCCGTACCGAGAAGCGCTGGCAGCAGCTGCAGAAGATCCTCAGGGAGGAAGCCGCCAGGCAGGCCTCGACCGATCCCGAGTACGTCAGGCACATCGGCACGACCGGCGCGGTGGCGCTCGACAGCAAGGGCCACCTGGCGGCCGGCACCTCCACTGGCGGCATGACCAACAAGCGCTGGGGCAGGGTCGGTGACTCCCCGATCATCGGCGCCGGAACCTGGGCCGACGCCGGCTGCGCCTTCTCCGGGACCGGCTGGGGCGAGTACTACATCCGCACCCATGCGGCCAGCAATGTTTGCGCCCGGGTAAAATTCCTCAAGGAGACCGGGGCCCAGGCCGGCGCCGCCGTCATCAATGGCGAAGTGGTGAAGATGGGTGGTGATGGCGGGGCGATCATCCTCACCGCCGATGGCAAGTTCGCCTTTCCGTTCAATACCGAGGGCATGTACCGCGGCTGGATCGGCGCCGATGGCGTTCCCCACGTGGCCCTGTACGCGGACGATGGTCTGGCCGGTGATGTGGTGCCTTCCGCGCGTTGACATCGCCAAAGTCGCACGCCAGAATAGTGGGCTGTTTCACCGCCTCGTTGCGGAGGGATACCCAAGCGGCCAACGGGGGCAGACTGTAAATCTGCTGGCTTACGCCTTCGGTGGTTCGAATCCACCTCCCTCCACCAGCTCGAAGCGTTGAACGGCATTCCCGGTGCGGGAGTAGTTCAATGGTAGAACTGTAGCCTTCCAAGCTACTAGCGCGGGTTCGATTCCCGTCTCCCGCTCCACCTTGGACACACCCGCGGCAGGAACGCTGCAGTTGCTTCGCTCACGTAGCTCAGTCGGTAGAGCACCTCCTTGGTAAGGAGGAGGTCGAAGGTTCGATTCCTTTCGTGAGCACCACCTTTCATTCCAAACATTCGAGTCGAGACACGAGATGGCAAAGGAAAAGTTCGAGCGCAAGAAGCCGCACGTGAACGTGGGCACGATTGGTCACGTTGACCATGGCAAGACGACGCTGACGGCGGCGCTGACGAAGGTGGGCGCGGAGCGTTTTGGCGGCGAGTTCAAGGCCT
>JAEKKW010000031.1 GCA_019510195.1 Lysobacterales bacterium
GAAACGGCTGACAGACCCGGGTTCGAGCGCGAGCGATGCTGTTCCCGGCGCAGTGACGGGAACGGACATGGAAAAGAACGGGATGATGATCGTGCTGCTGGCACTGGCCTGCGGCAGCGCATCGGCGGGCGAGGTCCACCAGTGCCTCGGACAGGGCGGGGCGGTGAGTTATGTCGATGGCGATTGTCCGGCGGGCACCCATGCCGGCTGGATCCGCAGCTATGACGATGATCGTGCGGGACAGGCGCGGTCGATCCGCCAAGCCCGGCAGGAAACCCTGGAGTGGCAACGCAGCAATCGGGCCGAGATCGCGGCGATGATGCGCGTGCATCGTGGTGGCCGGGTGGCATCCTCGGGGAGTGGCGACGGCCTGGATCGTTGCCAGCGGACGCGTCATCGTCGCGACCGTGTCCGTGACCGCGAATTCAGGACGATGACCTACGACCGCATGATCGCCCTCGACGATGGCGTCCGCGAGGCCTGTCGCTGACCCTGCGCCAGGCGCGTCCGGCTTCGCTGCCATTCAACTGGGCGATGCTATGGTGCCCGGTGCCTGTCACGGTGACAGGCGCCCAACCGCGATGCCATGACGCAATTCCGACATGCCCTGCTGATTGTCTGTCTCGCCTGCGGCACTTCCGCATGGGCGCCACAGCTTCGAGCCGAGGACGCGCTGGACTGCCATCTCAGTTTCAATCTCGAAGGCTGGTCGGTGTTCTACAAGACCGCTTCGGGAACCGGGATGGTGAGTTGCAACAACGGCGACCGCCTGCCGGTGACGATCGTGTCGCGCGGCGGCGGCTTGACCTTCGGCAAGTCGCGCATCACCGACGGCGCCGGCGAATTCACCGGCATCACCGACATCCATGACGTGCTCGGCTCCTATGCGGCGGCCGAGGCCCATATCGGCGCGATGAAGTCGCGCCAGGTGCAGGTGGTGACCAAGGGCAATGTCTCGCTGGCGATCAAGGGCAAGGGCGACGGCTGGGACATCGGCGTGTCGCTGGCGAGTTTCACCCTCAAGCCGCGCTGATCCGATCGCGCATGGCACACTGCGGCCATGGGCATCGAACTTGAAAGCATCGAAACCGTCGTCGGGCAGGGCGATCCGCGCTGGTCGGTGGTGTGGCTGCACGGCCTTGGCGCCGACGGCCACGATTTCGCGCCGATCGTTCCCGAATTGCGCCGCGACGGCTGGCCGACAGTGCGTTTCGTGTTTCCGCACGCGCCGGTGCGCGCGGTCACCATCAATGGCGGCATGCGCATGCGCGCGTGGTACGACATCGCCCATCTCGATCTCGCCAATCGCGCCGATGAAACGGGATTGCAGGAATCGATGGCGCAGGCGGAGGCGTTGATCGCCCGCGAGGTCGCACGCGGCGTGCCGGAATCGCGGATCGTGCTCGCCGGGTTCTCGCAGGGCGGTGCAGTGGCGCTGGCGCTGGGCATGCGCCGTGGCCGCCCGTTGGCCGGACTGGTCGCGCTGTCGACCTATCTGCCGGCGCCCGAACGCGCCCGGGCGGAGTGCCGCGCCGATACGGTGAAACCCCCGGTGTTCATGGCGCATGGGCTGGGTGATCCGGTGGTGCCGTACCTGGCCGGCGAGATGAGCGCGGACGTGCTGCGCGCGTGCGGGTTCGCGCTGGAATGGCACGCCTATCCGATGATGCACGCGGTGATGCCGCAGGAAATCTCCGATCTGTCCGACTGGTTCGAGGCGCGGTTCCGCGCAGACTGATGCAGGACGCACGCGGCCAGTCGATGTTGCGCGTGCTCGTCGTCGACGATGAACCGCTGGCGCGCGAGCGCCTGCATTCGATGTTGCAGCAGATGCCCGATGTGGCCGTTTCCGGTGCGGCCGGCAATGGCGAGGAAGCGCTTGCATCGGCGCGGCAGTCACCGCCGGATCTGGTGTTGCTCGACATTGCGATGCCGGGTGGCGATGGCCTCGAAGTCGCGCGCGAACTGGCGGGATTGCGCCCGCGCCCGGGCGTCGTCTTCGTGACCGCGCACGCCGAGCACGCCGCCGCCGCCTTCGACGTCGAGGCGCTCGACTATCTGGTCAAGCCGGTGCGGCGCGAACGGCTGGAGATCGCGCTGCAACGCGCGCGCCTGTACCTGGCGACACGCGGCAGCATGGCGGTGGATGGCGGACGCGCGCATCTGCTGGTGCGCCAGCGTGGTGGTGTCCGTCGCATCGCCATCGACGAAGTGGCCTACCTGCAGGCCGACGACAAATACGTGATGGTCCATCATGCCCACGGCCACGATCTGATCGAGGATTCGCTGAAATCGCTGGAGGAAGCGTTCCCCGATCGTTTCCTGCGCATCCACCGCGGTTGCCTGGTGGCGCGCAAGGCCCTGGAAGGGCTGCGCCGCGATGGCGAGGGCCAGTACCGCGTGCTGCTGCGCGGAGTCGCCGAGCCGCTGGAGATCAGTCGGCGCTGTTTGCCCATGGTGCGGTCGGCGATCGAGCAGGGCTGAGCAGGTTCTGATCGAAAGGGGATAATGCGCGAATGAACCACCTGCGCATCGCCACCCGCAAGAGTCCGCTTGCCCTCTGGCAGACCGAACACGTCGCCGCGTGCCTGCGCGCAGCGCATCCGCAGCTGGAAATCGAGCTGGTGCCGATGTCGACCCGCGGCGACGATATCCTCGACCGTTCGCTGGCGGCGATCGGCGGCAAGGGCCTGTTCCTGAAGGAACTGGAGCTGGCGATGCAGCGCGGCGATGCCGATTGCGCGGTGCATTCGCTCAAGGACGTGCCGATGGTGCTCGATCCCGGCTTCACGCTGCCGGCGATCCTCGAACGCGCGGATCACGCCGATGCCTTCGTCAGCAATCGCCATGCCAGCATCGCCGAATTGCCGGTGCGTGCCCGCGTCGGCACGGCATCGTTGCGGCGACAGGCTCAATTGCGCGCGTTGCGCCCGGATGTGGTGATCACCGATCTGCGCGGCAACGTCAACACGCGGCTGGCCAAGCTCGATGCCGGTGAATACGATGCCATCCTGCTGGCGTGCGCGGGCCTGCAACGACTCGGTTTCGACAGCCGCATCCGTGCACGACTCGATGCGCCGGAATGGCTGCCGGCACCGGCGCAGGGCGCGATCGCGGTCGAATGTCGCGACGACGCGCCCGGGATCGCGGCATTGCTGGCGGTGCTCGATCACGCGCCGACCCGCGCCTGCGTCGAGGCCGAGCGCGCGCTGAATCGCCGGCTCGACGGCAGCTGCCACGTGCCGATCGCGGCATTCGCGCGGCTGGATGGCGATCGCCTGCACCTGCAGGGCCTGGTCGGCGCCGTCGATGACGGCCGCAGCCTGCGCGTGCATGGCGATGGCGCTGCGACGGCCCCGGATGCGCTGGGCGAACGGCTGGCCGATGAACTTCTGGCGGCCGGCGCCCGGACCCTGATCGCCGCAAGTTAAGCTATGGGCTGAGCCGCCTGTACCGCATCCATGGACCGCCACGAACGCATCCACGCACTTCATCGCATCTTCAAGTCGTCGCGCTATCCGGTGACGGTGCCGAACCTGCAGGAACAACTCGGTTGTTCGCGCGCCACGGTCTATCGCGACATCGCCTATCTGCGCGATGCCCTGATGGCGCCGATCGTCGGCGATGGCGACGCCGGCTTCCGCTACGACAGCCATGACGATTCGCGCTTCGAACTGCCCGGCCTGTGGCTGAGTTCGGAGGAGTTGCATGCGTTGATGGCGGCGCAGGCGCTGATGGGCCATACCGGCGGCAACGTGCTGAACAGCGCGCTGGCGCCGCTGCAGTCGCGCATCGAGAAATTGCTGGAAGAACAGGCTGGTGGCCGTCGCTGGCCGATGGAGCGCATCCGCGTGTTGGCGCACAAGGCGCGCCGCCTCGACGAGCACTCCTTCCGCACCGTGGCCTCGGCGACGCTCGAACGCAAGGAATTGAGTTTCGATTACCGCGCGCGCTCCACCGACGAAACCACGCGCCGTCGCGTTTCGCCGCAGCGACTGACGCATTACCGTGGCAACTGGTACCTCGACGCCTTCGATCATGACCGCGAGGCATTGCGCAGCTTCTCGGTCGATCGCGTCAGTGGCGCGAAGATGCTCGATGCCGGCGCTCGCGACGTTCCCGATGCCGAACTCGATCGCCATCTCGCCGGTGGCTACGGCATCTTCTCCGGCGATCCCAAGGGCACGGCGACGATCCGCTTCAATGCCAAGTCGGCGCGCTGGGTCGCCGACGAACACTGGCATTCGCGCCAGGAGGGCCGTTTCCTGCCCGATGGCTCCTACGAACTGAAGGTGCCCTACAGCAATGGCCGCGAACTGCTGATGGACATCCTGCAGTACGGCGGCGATGCCGAGATCATCGAGCCACGCAGCCTGCGCGAACAGGCGCGTACCTTGCTCACGCTGGCTGCATCGAATTACGACTGATCGCAGTCCATGAGATGAGGCTGGGCGAGGCTGGTGCCATCACATCAAGGTGGAGCGCCAGCCATGCAGACCCGATCCTTCATCCGCCCCGAATTCGTCCTGACGCTGCGCCGCGCCCTGCTGGGTGGATTGGCGCTGGTCGCGTTGGTGCCCGCCGCCCGTGGATCGAACGCGTGGCTGGGCTGGATGCCGTTGTGGCTGGTGCTGATGCCGGCCTGCGCGCTGTGGGTGGCCGAAGGCCTGCCGTTGCCTCGACTGGCGACGTTGATGGCGCATCGCGGTGGTCGTCGCGTCCAGGCGCGGCGCCTGCGGATGTAAACCACCGCGTGACTTCTGGCGGGTGGGGCGGTCGCCCTTGCGTGCTAGCGTGGGCAGTCACATATCCCACACTCAGGATCGCCCCATGAACGGATCGCGCATCGCTCGCCTCGGCCTGGCCGCCGCGCTTGCTTTCGGGGGGCTGGCCCACGCGGAGACAGCGATGCAAGACGACCCGAACCAGTGGCTGGAAGACATCCACGGCGACAAGCCGATGGCGTGGGTGAAGGAACACAATGCCCGGACCGAGGCCGAGCTCGGCGGCAAGCCGGGATTCGCCAGGCTGCAGTCGGACATCCGCGCCATCCTCGACTCCGAGGCCAAGATCCCCGGGGTCTACAAGCAGGGCGAGTGGTACTACAACTTCTGGCAGGACAAGCAGCACGTGCGCGGCATCTGGCGGCGTACGACGCTGGCGGAATACCGCAAGGCGCAGCCGAAGTGGGACACCATCATCGACCTCGACGCGCTCAACAAGGCCGAGGGCGGCAATTGGGTGTGGCATGGCGCGAGTTGCCTGCGTCCGGCCTACGCCAAGTGCCTGGTGTCGCTGTCGCCGGGCGGTTCCGACGCCGACACCACCCGTGAATTCGACATGACGACGCGCCAGTTCGTGAAGGACGGTTTCGTCAAGCCGCTGGCCAAGGGCGGGATCGACTGGATCGATGCCGACCACGTCTTCGTGCAGACCGATTTCGGCGATGGCTCGATGACGACGTCGGGCTATCCGCGCATCGCCAAGCTGTGGACGCGCGGCACGCCGATGTCCGCTGCCAAGATGGTCTACGAAGGCAAGCCGGTCGACATGTCGATCAGCGCCGGTCACGACGACACGCCCGGTTACGAGCGCGATTTCGTCACCCGCGTCATCGACTTCTACAGCCGCGAGACTTTCCTGCGCAAGGCCGACGGCACGCTGGCCAGGATCGACGTGCCGGATTCAATGGAACGCTATGTCGTGCGCGACTGGCTGGTGCTGCAGCCGCGCTTCGACTGGCAACAAGGCGGCAAGACGTACAAGGCCGGTTCACTGCTGGTCGCCAACTTCAACGACTGGATGGCCGGCAAGCACGCGCTGGCCGAGTTGTTCGTGCCGACCGCGACGACTTCCCTTGCGGGCGCGACGTGGACGAAAAACCGCGTGGTGCTGAACGTGCTGGATGACGTCAAGAACCACCTGCAGGTGCTGACGCCGGGCAACGGCGAGTGGAAGAAGAGCGAATTCGTCGGTGCGCCCGCCATCGGCACCGTCGGTATTTCGGCGGTGGATGCCGTCGATTCCGATGCGGTATGGATGACGGTCTCGGGCTATCTCACCCCGACCACGCTGGCGATTGCCGACGCCGGCAAGACCCCGGAAACGCTGAAGACGATGCCGGCGTTCTTCGATGCCTCGAAGGACGTGGTCGAACAGCACTTCGTCATCTCGAAGGACGGTACGCGTGTTCCGTATTTCATCGTCCATCGCAAGGACATGAAGCTCGACGGCAACAATCCGACCTTGCTCTATGGTTATGGCGGTTTCGAGGTGTCGATGATGCCGGGCTATTCCGGAATCATCGGCAAGGCGTGGCTGGAACCGGGCGGCGTGTACGTGGTCGCCAACATCCGCGGCGGCGGCGAGTACGGCCCGCGCTGGCACGAAGCCGCGCTCAAGCAGAATCGCCACAAGGCCTATGAGGATTTCGCGGCGGTCGCGCAGGACCTGATCGCGCGCAAGATCACTTCGCCCAAGCGCCTCGGCACGATGGGCGGCAGCAACGGCGGCCTGCTGATGGGCAACATGCTGACCCAGTACCCGCAGTTGTTCGGCGCGATCGTGATCCAGGTGCCGCTGCTCGACATGAAGCGCTACAGCCACCTGCTGGCCGGCGCCTCGTGGATGGCCGAATACGGTGATCCCGATACCGCCGACTGGGACTACATCAAGACGTTCTCGGCATACCAGTTGTTCGATCCGGCGAAGCAGTATCCGCCGACCTTCATCTGGACCACCACGCGCGATGACCGCGTGCATCCCGGTCACGCCCGCAAGATGATGGCGAAGATGGAAGCCGCCGGAAAGGACGTGCGCTATTTCGAGAACATCGAAGGCGGCCACGGCGCCGGTTCCACCAGCGAACAGACCGCCAAGACCTGGGCACTGAATTACGGCTTCCTGTGGGACGTGCTCGGAAAGAAGTGATGACGGAACGCAACAGCATGCCGCAACCGCCACGTGCCGCGAAGAAACCGCACGTCGTCACCACGCCATTCGGCGCGAACCGCGAGGACCCGTACTACTGGCTGCGCGACGACGCGCGCCAGGATCCGGAGATGCTGGCCCACCTCGCCGCCGAGAACGCCTACGCCGACGCGATGCTGGCGCATCTCAAGCCGCTGGAGGACGCGCTCTACGGCGAGATCGTCGCGCGCATCAAGCAGGACGACAGCTCGGTGCCGTATCGCGAACGCGGCTGGTGGTACTACTCGCGCTATGTCGCCGGGCAGGATTATCCGGTGCACGCGCGACGCAGGGACGGCGCGGGCGTCGATGCGGCTTCGATCCAGCGGGCCAACGCCACCGGCGATTTTTCCGAAGAGCAGGTGTTGCTCGACGTCAACGCGCTGGCGCAGGGCCACGACTATTACTCCGCGTTCCCGGTGGCGATCAGTCGCGACAACCACATGATGGTCTGGGCCGAGGACACCAACGGTCGCCGCCAGTACACGCTGCGTTTCACCGATCTCGACACTGGCACCCTGCTGGCGGACGCGATTCCCGGCACCAGCGCCGATGCCGAGTGGGCCGACGACGGCCGCACGCTGCTCTACATCGAGAACGATCCGGAAACGTTGCTGACGGTGCGTGTCAAGAAGCATGTGCTCGGCGACGACGTCGCGAATGACGTCGTGGTTTACGAAGAGGACGACGACAGCTATTACATGGGGCTCGGCCGTACCCGCGATGATCTCTACATCACCATCGGCATGCACAGCACGGTGTCGAACGAGGAGCGCTATGCGCCGGCGGCCGATCCCTCCGAGTTCAAGGTGCTAAGCGCCCGCGAACGCGATGTCGAATATGACGCCGATCATTTCGGCGGGCGCTGGGTGATCCGCACCAATGCCCCGGACGCAAACGGCGTGCCCGCGAAGAACTTCAAGATCGTCACCGCCGCCGATGGTGCGTCATCGCGTGCGCAGTGGGTCGACTGGATCGCGCACGATCCCAAGGTCTACATCGAAACCATCGAGCTGTTCGACGGCTTCAGTGCCATCGACGAGCGCTCGGGCGGACTGGAGCGCATCCGCATCCTCCACGCCGATGGCCGCGGGGAATACGTCAAGGCCGACGAGTCCGCCTATTCGATGGGGCTGGAGGTCAATGCCGAACCGGACACCGACTGGCTGCGCTACAGCTACACCTCGCTGACCACGCCGGTCATCACCTATGAAGTGAACATCAAGTCCGGCGAGCGCCGTTTGCTGAAACAGCAGCCAGTGCTCGGTGGCTACGATCAGCAGGACTATGTGACCGAACGCGTTTGGGTGCCGGCGCGCGATGGCGTGCAGGTGCCGGTGTCGCTGGTCTATCGCAAGGATTTCAAGCGCGATGGCACGGCGGCGATGCTGCAGTACGGCTACGGCAGCTACGGCCATTCGATGGATCCGGCATTCACCAATTCGATCATCAGCCTGCTCGATCGCGGCATGGTCTACGCGCTGGCGCATGTCCGCGGCGGCGAGGAGATGGGGCGCGACTGGTATGACAGCGGCCGCATGTTCCACAAGAAAAACAGTTTCACCGACTTCATCGATGTCACCCGCTGGCTGGTGGCGAACAAATATGCGGCGAAGGATCGCGTCGCCGCGATGGGCGGCAGCGCCGGCGGTTTGCTGATGGGCGCGATATCGAACATGGCGCCGCAGGATTACCGGGTGATCCTGTCGCAGGTACCGTTCGTCGACGTGGTAACGACGATGCTCGATCCGACCATCCCGCTCACCACCAACGAGTACGACGAGTGGGGCAATCCGGAGCGCAAGGACAGCTACGACTACATGCTGTCGTACTCGCCCTACGACAATCTGACGCCGCAGGCCTATCCGGCGATGTTCGTCGGCACCGGGCTGTGGGATTCGCAGGTGCAGTACTGGGAGCCGGCGAAGTACGTGGCGCGGCTGCGCGATGTCGATATGTCATCGCATCCGCTGGTGTTCCGCATCAACATGGAGGCGGGGCACGGCGGCAAGTCGGGACGCTTCCGCCGCTATCGCGAAACGGCCGAGATGTACGCATTCATGCTGGA
>JAEKKW010000130.1 GCA_019510195.1 Lysobacterales bacterium
CCGCACGCGCCTACGAAAAGGGCGCGCGGAACGAGTCCTAGGCAGCCAGGCAGGCCATGTCGGCGTGGACAGATGGCCGGCGCCGTCCGCAGGATCGCCTGCAGCAGCTTCGTCAATGACCGCCGGCAACCGAGGCATTGCTTCGTAGGAACGCCTGCGCCTGGGCCCCGTGCAGCCGCGAACGCGCCACCCTCGCCCATCAAGGACCACGACCGGCGGCGAACTCAAAGGATACCCATGCCTTCACCTTGAGGTGGCTGGGTCAGCGCCGCACCAGGACTATTCGTAAGTTCGCCTGCACCCCGGGCAAGCCGCGACCACTGCGCACAACGAGTAGGTGTTCGCAAGATCACCTGCGCCTTCCGGCAAAGAGCGACGTCCGCCTTTGCATCACACCGCGCGACGCGCACACCAAAAGTGCGTCCTAGACCCCCAGGTATCGCCAACGGAATTGCCCCCCCCTCAGAACAATGGGCAGCGTCACCGGCGCCTACGTGCGTCCCAGAGCAGCAACCTTGCAACGGACCAAACCATGCCCCACACCACCTTCCGCACCAAAGCAACCATCGCGCTGGCCACAGCAATCCTCGTCGCGTGCGGTGGGGGAGGGGGCGCCGCTGGCCCCGGCGGCACCGTCCAGTTGGTGAGCGCCTCCAGTCCCGACACCGCAACCGTGGAAGGAGGGACCGACGTCACGGTGAACGGCGCCGGCACCACGCAGCGCTATGCGATGGACACCATGGCGTGGCAAATCCAGGCGGTGTCGGCAGGTGCGCCGGCCGTCGTGCTCACCAACTCGGACTGCGCCATCGCCACGAAGAGCGACCAGACGGGCACCAACAGCGGCGGCCAGGCATTCACCAACAGCAATTGGTCGTGTTCAACCACCGTGAAGGCCCCGCGCGTCGGCACGGATGCCCAGTACCAACTGCTGCTGCAGACGAAAGACAAGAACGGCGGTACCGACACGCACGTCACGACGCTGACGGTGAAGGGGACCCCCATGGGTGGCACTCCGCTCGTGGTGGATGTCGGTTCGGCGCAGGCCGCTGCCGTGGGTGACCGCGTGCAGCTCAACTGCCTCGCTTCTGGCGGCCAGCTGGCTGCGGGCAGCAAGTATTCCTACCAGTGGGTCCAGACGGGCGGCGCCAATGCAGCCGTCACGCTCTCCGACACCCGCGCAGCGGCGCCCAGCTTCAACGCGCCGGCGGTCGCCGCGACGACACCCGTTGCCCTTCAGTGCCGAGTGACAGACGACGCGGGCACCACCGCAACGGCGACGAAGACCGTCAGCATCAGCCCAACGACCGGGACCGTGCTCGTGGCGAGCGCTGGCACTTCCTCCACCGTCGTCCCGGGCGCGAACGTCAACCTCGACGGCAGCAAGACCGGCTGGTTCCTTTTCGGCCAAAGCGTCACCGGACCCCAACTGTTCTATCACTGGACCCAGGTCACCGGCCCGAGCGTCACGATCAGCAACGCCAACAGCCAGAACTCCACCTTCACCGCGCCAGCAGACCTGACGGACGCCACCTCCTACAGCTTCCGACTGGACGTCGCCGACGCACCCTTCGGCCTGGCGCCGACCCGCACGGCCACTGCCGAGGTGAAGGTCAGCGCCGATCCGGCCGGCGCGCTGAATCTGACGGTCCCGCTGCCTTCCCAGTCGGTGAGCAAGAGCACCGCAGTGTTCCTCCAGGCCAAGTCCTCATCGAATGCCGCCTACTACTCCTGGACGCAGGTGTCGGGCCCGGCCGTGGCCCTGGGCGGCGCGCTGACCAGCACAGCCGGCTTCGTCGCGCCCAAGGTCACCGAGGCGACGACGTTCGTCTTCAGGGTCACGGCAGGCTTCAAGCCGATCGTCGGGGGCTACGCCGGCGTGGCTTCCGTCGATGCCGTCGTTGTCGTGAACCCGTGATGCGCAGCAACGTTCGCGACGCACTCCAACCGGTCCTGCAGGAGGCCCTTCAGGGCCACGAAGAGGCCGACTGGATGCTTCGCGTGATCACGACGGGTCTCGATAGAGATCCCGTCGATGCGGCCTCGGATGCCGAGGCCGTGCTTGCCCTGCTAGATGCTCGCTGCAGTCGCATTGCAGCCGGAACCATCGCCTTTAACGGTTCGGCGTTTCCCGAAGCACGGGCCGCGCTCGCCGATCCGGGCTTCTCGTACTGGGCCAAGTCGGCGTTGCAAGAGACAGCCGGGATGGGCGCGGACCAGGCCCGGGCCTCATGGGCTGCCGTTTGCCGCGTACTCCAAGTCAACTGCCAGCTCGCCTTCGAAGAGGTGAGGTCCGCGCCGCACACGGCCTAGGCGCGGCGCACGCTGACTAGCTACGGCGCCTCAGCTTGGACATCTCACTCACCAGCCGTTTGCGTTCCTGCCGCAGATAGACGGTGGTCGTTGAGAGC
>JAEKKW010000061.1 GCA_019510195.1 Lysobacterales bacterium
GGCGACAAAGAAAGTGGCAACGAAAAAAGTCGCGGCGAAGAAAGTAGCAACGAAGAAAGTAGCAACGAAGAAAGTAGCAACGAAGAAAGTTGCGACAAAGAAAGCGGCGACGAAGAAGACCGTGAAGAAAACCGCCCGCAAGGCCGTCGCGAAAAAAACCGCGGCAAGCTGATCCATTCCCGAAACAGACACGACAACACGAACACCGGAACGCGCACATGGCCGTCAAGATCGACAAGAAAATCAAGGGTTACAACGTAGTCACGCCGGAAGACAAGGCACGCGATGCGATGCCCGCGCAAGCGGGCGGCAGCGTGGCCCGCGAGAAGGCGGAAGCCGAATTGCCGATGGCGGACGTCATCCAGATGCACGAGAAGATCGAGCGTCCGGAAATCCTGATCGGCAGCACCTACAAGATCAAGTCGCCGCTGGTCGAGCACGCGATGTACGTGACCATCAACGACATCGTGCTCAACGCCGGCACCGAACACGAGCTGCGCCGCCCATTCGAAGTTTTCATCAACTCGAAGTCGATGGAGCATTTCCAGTGGATCGTCGCGCTGACCCGCATCATGTCGGCGGTGTTCCGCAAGGGCGGCGACGTCACCTTCATCGTCGACGAAATGAAGGCGGTGTTCGATCCCAAGGGCGGTTACTACAAGGCTGGCGGCGTCTACATGCCGTCGCTGGTGGCCGAACTCGGCAGCATCGTCGAAGACCACCTCAAGACCATCGGCATGATGCACGACCCCGAGATGGACGAGCACCAGCGCGCGCTGATCGCCGAGAAGCGCCGCGCCTACGAGCAGCACAGCTCAAAAAAAAACACTGACGCCGCGCCGATAGTCGTGATCGAGGAAGACATCGCCGTCACCGGCGAAGGCACCAGCTTCCCGCCCAGCGCCACCATGTGCCACAAGTGCAACAACAAGGCCGTGGTGATCATGGACGGTTGCGCGACCTGCCTGAATTGCGGATACAGCAAGTGCGGGTGATCCACTGGCGCGCGTGCAAGCGTGCCGGGAACCCTATTTGGCAAGACCCACTTGCTTCATGAAGGCCTGGTTGTCCCAGAACAGCCACTCCTCCTCCATCAAGCCGTTCTCCCAGCGACCGATGGTGGTCATCGGAAGCGAGAAGTGCTTGTTTGTCGGCGGAATGGTTTTCCCGTCCCCGATCGGCATCGGCCTGCTGAAGGTCCCCTCCATGATGCCCATGACGGCCGTGTAGTTGCCATCGGCGATCCTGATCGGATGCGATTTGATCTTCGTATCCGGGGCGAACACGAATTGCGGCTTCAATTCGGCGAAGTGGGCCTCGAGGCCCTTGGTGGTGTGCCCGTCCGGATAGTGGACGAGGATGTCGTTGGCGTGGCTCTTGTGGAACCCTTCCCAATCCTGGTTGCTGTACCTGTTGAAGTCGAGGTCGTCGAAGGTCGCCAGGTTTTTCTGTCCCTGGGCCTGCGTGGCCTTGATGCTCGCCAACTCTTTTTCAGCAGCGGACTGCGCGGATGGTTGCGTTGCGGCGGTTTGCGCAGGCTGGGTGCATGCGGCGAGGCCCAAGGCGCTGGCGCAGAAAACCGCCAGGACGGACAGCCATTGCGTCGTGGTGTTCATCATCACTCTCCTGTTTGCGGGCTCCGGCCCGTGTCGTGGAACAGTCAATTCGAACCAGTTGCCGGGACCGGTGATGTCGCCTGGCGGTCACCGATGCCCGGCAACGAGGGCGTGCCGAAACTCCAGGTTCGCGAACCAGTCGTGGAATCCCGACAGCATCGCGGCATCCAGCACGTGCCCGGTCGGATACAGGCGCGTCTCGTGGGCGACGCCGAGTCGCGTCAGCCAGTCGTCGGCGCGATGCGCCCAATCCACCGGCAACTTGTCATCGTGCCGTCCATGCGCAATGAAGCCCTGCAGGTTCGACAGGCTGGATCGATCGGCAAGATACGGCTCGAGTTCGGGGAGGATCCGGCGAATGCAATCAGCGACAGCCGGCTTGCATTCGCCGCATCTGCTTCGATGCGCGGGCCATTCGCGGTGAACGCCACCCGGAACCACGCGTACTGGTCGAAGCCGAGCTGGATCGGCCCGCGTGGCAGGACGACGAGGGTGTCGTCCGGCACGCCGGCCGCGAGCCCCGCGAGATTGGTCTCGTTGCCACCCACGCCATGCAGCAGCACCAGCAACCTGGAGGGCTGTTTCGGTGCCGGCAGGCACTGGCGGTAGGTCAGCGCGAAGCCGTCATTCGTGATGGGGGGTGACACGCTGTTCATGGCGGGCTCTCGGGTGGTGGATCAGCCGCGGCTGATCCAGGTGGGCGCAATGGCAGTGCCTTGGCCGGCACCGTAGCCAAACCAGATGTTGAGCCCGGCCAGCGGTTCCAGGTAACGCGCATTCTTCAACGGGCCGGCGTCGACCGCCGTGAAGCCGATGCTCTCGATCAGCGCCTGCGCGGTGGACTTGGCACGTTCCGAATCACCGGCATAGAAGGCAGTCGCGGTCTTGCCGTCAGCGAACGCCGGGCCATCGGTCAGCACCTGCGCAAACAGCGTGTTGAAGGCCTTCGCGACCTCGGCATCAGGCACTGCCTTGGCAATTTCTTCGGCCGCGGACGTGTCGTGGCCAATCGTCAGGCCCATGTAATCGGGCGTGAGCGGATTGGTGATGTCGATGACGATCTTGCCGGCGAGCGGACCTGCGGCGCGCAATGCAGTCGCGGCCTGTTCGTACGGCGTGGCGACGACGATGGCGTCGCTGGCGGCGGCGCTGCCCGCGGCGTCCACCGCAGTGGCGCCCGGAATCCCCGCGGCGACACTGGTCGCCTTCTCGAGCGTGGTGGCGGCGATGCGCACGGCATGGCCGGCCTTCGTGAATTGGCGGGCCAGCGCGGAGCCCATGTTGCCTGCGCCAAGAATGAGGATGTTCATTTGGGTTCCCTTGCGAATCGCCTTGATCGGCGTGGAACCACTGTATTCACTCAAATTCCGCGGATAAACCACCTTTGGATAGATATATTGTCTCTATTTTCATGACAATCTCCAGGGCCGGGATGGGCCACGACGCCAGATGCAGGATGCGAGCGGCCTGCCACTGGCCAAGCTTGCGCGTGCCAAACTGCCCCATGCGCAGACGCCCGCCGAATATCAATGGCTTGGCCGCGAGCACGCTGCAACTTCCGTCGGGACCGTGGCTGACAGTGCTCGAGTGCCTGTGCGAGCGGTTTCCATCGGTATCGCACGCACAATGGCTGGAACGCATGGCGCGCGGACGCGTGATCGACCAGGAAGGACGACGCCTGGCGCCGGAAACGCCGCATCGGGTCGGGCTCGAAGTCCATTACTACCGCGAAGTCGCCGACGAAACACCGATTCCGTTCGCCGAAACCGTGCTGCATGACGACCCCGACCTGCTGGTCGCGGACAAGCCGCATTTCCTGCCGGTCACGCCTGCCGGCCCGCATGTCCATGAAACCCTGCTCGGCCGCTTGATTCGCCGCACTGGCAACCAGGACCTGGTGCCACTGCACCGGATCGATCGCGAGACCGCCGGGCTGGTGCTGTTCTCGGCCAATCCGCGCAGTCGCGCGTGCTATCAGGCACTGTTTCGCGAGCGCCGGATCCACAAGAGTTACGAAGCGATTGCCCCGGCATTGCCGGGCACCGGGTTTCCATGCGTCCGCAGCAGCCGGATCGTCGCCGGCGAGCCGTTTTTCCGCATGCGGGAAATCGCTGGCCAGCCGAACAGCGAAACCAGGATCGAGGTGATCGAGCGCGGCAACAGGGACTGGCGCTATGCATTGACGCCGATCACCGGTCGCAAGCACCAGTTGCGCGTGCACATGGCCGCGCTGGGTGCTCCGATCATCGGCGACGGCATGTATCCGTCATTGCATCAAAGCGCGGCCGGAGATTATTCGGCGCCGTTGCAATTGCTGGCCAGGCGACTCGCCTTCATCGACCCGGTCAGCGGCGCAGAGCGAAGTTTCTCCAGCGGATTTATGCTGTCGCCATGAACGACACCCTGGCCATCCGCGAGTACAGCGACGAGCTGGCACCGCATTTCCGCGACATCAACGCCGAATGGATCAGTTCCATGTTCCGGCTCGAGGACACCGATCGCGAAGTCCTCGACAATCCGGGGACGAAGATCATCGCGCCGGGCGGCGTCATCCTGTTCGTCGAACACAAGGATCTCGGCATCGTCGGTGCCTGCGCCCTCCAGAAGACCGGCCCGACCAGCTACGAACTCACGAAGATGGGCGTGCTGGAATCGGTACGCGGCCAGAAGGCGGGCGAGTTCCTGCTGTCCGCCATCATCGAACGTGCGGCAACCCTGAAAGCCGATCCCCTGTACCTGCTCACGAGCTCCAAGTGCGCGCCCGCCATCCATCTTTACGAAAAATTCGGTTTCCGGCATGACGTGGAAATCATGGAACGCCATGGCGCCCGTTACCAACGCTGCGACGTGGCGATGCGCTATTTCGCGGGCTTTTCGACGTGACCGCCGAATCCGTGGCGCATCGCGGACAACAGTCTGTCGGCGAAGTCCGCGTTGCCACGCGAACTGAAACGTTCGTACAGCGCGGATGACAGTACATGTGCGGGCACGCCTTCGTCGATGGCGGCCTTGAGTGTCCAGCGGCCCTCACCGGAATCCGAAACACGGCCCGCGAAGTCCGACAGTGCAGGATCCTTCATTAGCGCGGTCGCCGACAGATCGAGCAACCATGACGTGATGACGCTGCCGCGGCGCCAGACTTCGGTGATGTCCGCGAGGTTCAGGTCGTAGCGATAGTGTTCGGGATCGCGCAGCGGCGTCGTCTCGGCATCGACCGTGTCATTCGAGTTGCCGATGTTGGCGTTCTTGAGGATGGCGAGGCCTTCGGCATAGGCCGCCATCAATCCGTATTCGATGCCGTTGTGCACCATCTTGACGAAGTGACCAGCACCATTGCCACCGCAACGCAGATAACCGTTTTCGGCAGTGCTGCCCGCGTGTTCGCGCCCCGGAGTGGGCGGGATATCACCACGCCCGGGCGCCAGTGTTGCGAAGATCGGATCGAGATGCTTCACCACGTCCGCTTCGCCACCGATCATCAGGCAATAGCCGCGCTCCAATCCCCAGACGCCGCCACTGGTGCCGGCATCGACGTAGTGGATGCCCTGCGCCGTGAGTGTATTCGCGCGCCGGATATCGTCGATGTACCAGGAATTTCCGCCGTCGATTAAGATGTCGCCCGCTTCTAGATGGGGCAGCAAAGCGGCAATGGTCTCGTCGACCACGCCCGCCGGCACCATCAACCAGATCGCGCGTGGAGTTGCCAGCGACTGCACGAATTCCGCGAGCGAGGCACTGCCGACGGCGCCTTCCTTGACGAGCGACTGCACCGCTTCGGGCGAACGATCGTAGACGACGCATTGATGGTCGCCGGCCATGAGGCGGCGGACCATGTTCGCTCCCATCCGGCCGAGGCCGATCATTCCAAGTTGCATGCGCATGCCCTCCTTCCCCGAAATCGTACTTCGATGCCCATGATCCTGCATCGTCCACGCACATTGCATTCACGGCAGAGGGCGCGACCCTGCTTGCCTATGGCCGTAGGCGCCGGCGCCCGATTCCCGGTGATCGCACATGCGGCGATCGCGGTCGCGGAATTCGGATCGCTGGGTTTGGCCGCATTCGTTTCGCCCTGAGCGATGGCTTGACAATTCCGGCCCGGAGGGCAAATACTTTCCATATACGGAAAGTATTGGAACCGCCATGTCCGGTCTCGTCTTGCACTACCACCCGCTGTCGTCCTATTGCTGGAAGGTCACGATCGCGATCGACGCACTCGGGATCGATGTCCGCAAGCAGTTGCTCGATCTCGCCGATCCCGCGCAACGCGATGCCTATTACGCACTCTGGCCGATCGGCAAGATGCCGCTGCTCGTGGACGGCGACCGCACGATTCCCGAAACCAGCATCATCATCGAATACCTGCAGCGCCACCGTGCACGGCCAGGCAGGCCACTCATCCCCGATGATTCCGGTCCCGCGCTCGACGTGCGCCTGTGGGATCGCTTCTTCGACCACTACGTGATGACGCCGATGCAGGCGCACACCGCCGATCTGCTGAAACCGGAAGACCAGCGCGATCCGGACAGCGTCGCCCGCGCACGGGATCTCCTGACGCGCAGCTACGGAATCCTCGAGCGCCATCTTGAAGGGCGCGAATGGGTTGCCGGCGATGCTTTCAGCATGGCCGATTGCGCGGCGGCTCCGGCCCTGTTCTATGCCGTCACCTATGTCCCGCCAGCGCCGGAACACGCCAACCTGTCGGCCTACATCGAGCGGCTGATGGCTCATCCCGCGGTCGCTGCCACCATCGATCACTCGCGCGACTGGTTCAAGTTCTATCCGGGCCGCGCCGGATTGTCGCGCCGCTACTTCGATCCGGCGGGAGCCTGAGATGCAGCAAGCTGGCCAGGCGTTGCAACTTGATCGCATGTTCTTCGCGCTCGCGGATGGCCACCGCCGCGGCATGCTCGACCGCCTTGGTCGCGGCACGGCATCGGCATCGGAACTGGCGGAGCCGCTCGGCATCGCACTGCCCTCGGCCGTCAAGCACCTCGCCGTGCTGGAACAAAGCGGATTCGTCGTTTCCGAGAAAACCGGCCGCGTCCGCATCTACGCGATCGAACCGAAGGCGATCCGGAAGATGGACGCATGGCTGGCGCGGCACAAGAAGATGCTGAACGCGCAATTCGACCGGCTGGAACTGCATCTTGCCGGAAAATCGAGGAAATCCTGATCATGGCCATGATCCCGACGATGCATACCGACTTCGTGATCGAACGCGAGTTCGATGCCATGCCCGGCGATGTCTTCGCAGCCTGGGCCGATCCCGGGGCGAGGATGGAATGGTCGAATTGCCACCCCGGGAACACCCGCGAGCATCGCCTGGATTTCCGCGTCCATGGTCACGAGGTCTATGAAGCCTCCGGCGAGAATGGCGACATCGAGCGGGTCGACCGTTTCTTCTTCGATATCGTCGATGGGCAACGCATCGTTTTCGCCTACGACATCCGCCTTGGTGAGCGAAAACTGTCGGTATCGCTGGTGACGGTCGAGTTCCTGCCGGCCAAGCACGGCACGCGCATGGTCTATACCGAACAGCTCGCCTATCTCGATGGCCATGAGGACTGCGCCGAACGCCGGCGGGGTACCGAAGAAGGGTTCGATCGGCTTGGACGGAGATTCGCGCGGAAATGATCGCGGCTTGACGTTACGCGCGCCGGTCGCGGCATACTGGGGCATCCGAGGAAATCCCATGACCAATACCCCCACTCCACTCCGCATCGATTTCGTCTCCGACGTGGTCTGCCCGTGGTGCGCGATCGGATTGGCTTCGCTGTCGCAGGCATTGGCGCGGCTCGACGGCGTGGTGCGTGCGGACCTGCATTTCCAGCCATTCGAACTCAATCCGCAGCTCGGCCCGGAAGGCGAGGACATTGCCGGACACTTGCAGCGCAAATACGGGATGTCGCGCGCCCAGTTCACGGAAAGCCAGGACGCGATCCGCCAGCGCGGTGCGGCGCTGGGATTCGTCTTCGACATGAACAAGCGCAACCGCATCTGGAACACTTTCGATGCGCACCGCCTGCTGCACTGGGCCGGGCAGGAAGGTCCCCAGCTTCCGCTCAAACTGGCACTGCAGCGCGCGTATTTCAGCGATGGCCTGAACATTTCCGACCACGATGTCCTTGCGCGCATCGCGGCAGGCGTCGGGCTCGCGGAAGATCGCGCCCGCGCCATCCTCGCCTCGGACGAATTCGCCGGGGAAGTGCGCATGGACGAACAGTATTGGCTGCAGGCCGGCATCCAGGGCGTACCGGCCGTCATCGTCGATCGCACGCACCTGATCTCCGGCGGACAGCCGGTGGACGTGTTCGAGCAGGCCCTGCGCCAGATTGCCGCGGAAAAGTGACACCACCACAAATCGTGTTGACAGAGCCTCGGCAACCCAATATGTTGTGGTTGTCGGTTCCGGTGGTGGATTTGATCGCCGGATGAAAAGGGAAGCCGGTGCGGCCTTGCGAGGCCAATTCCGGCACTGCCCCGCAGCGGTAATCGGGAACGAACCCGCCACATGCACTGGAGCGATCCGGGAAGCGGCGGTTAGGAGAAGGATCCGTCCTTCGTGCCCGTAAGTCCGAAGACCTGCCGACAGCCGCGCGCCTTGCACGCACGCGCGGTGCCGGCATGCGGAGCGATCCGCCGCCCGAGGGGGCGTCGCCGCGAATGGTGGCGCCGTCCGTGGCCCACGTTCCGTCGATCCCTTTCGCCGCCTGGCTGCGCGGGACAGCCATGCGATCCGTGCGTCCTGAGCGAGACGACGCCATGTCCACTTCCCTGCTGTCCGAGCCGGCCATCGAAGGCCATGCCTCCCATGATCCGCAATTCGCACTGACCCCACCGCACAACGCACTGGCGATGATGGTGACCAAGCGCAACGGCGCGCGCCAATCGGTTGATCTCAACAAGATCGTGTTCGCCATCCAGCGTTGCAGCGAAGGCCTGTACGCGATCGATCCGATGCGGGTGGCGACGCGCACGATTTCCGGCCTGTACGACGGCGCCACCACCCGCGAACTCGACGAACTGTCGATCCGCACCGCGGCGTTGCTGACCGGCGAGGAACCGGAATACGGCAAGCTGGCCGCGCGCCTGCTCGCCGGCGCGATTGCCAAGGAAGTGGCGGGACAGGAAATCCACGCGTTCTCGCAATCGGTGGCGCGTGGACACGAGGTCGGATTGATCAACGATCGCCTGCTCGACTTCGTGCAGGCCAATGCGCGCAAGCTCAACGACGCGATCGATCCCGCGCGGGATCTGCACTTCGATTACTTCGGGCTGCGCACGCTCTACGACCGCTACCTGCTGCGCCATCCGCACAGCCGCAAGGTGATCGAGACGCCGCAGCAGTTCTTCCTGCGCATTGCCTGCGCCCTCAGTGAGGACGTGACCGAAGCGCTGGCGCTGTACGCGACGATGAGCGCGCTGGAATATTTGCCGAGTTCGCCGACGCTGTTCAATTCCGGCACCCGCCACGAGCAGCTGTCGTCGTGCTTCCTGCTCGACTCGCCGCGGGACACGCTGGAGTCGATCTATGCGCGCTATGGCGAGATCGCGCAGCTGTCGAAGTTCAGCGGCGGGATCGGCGTGAGTTACAGCCGGGTGCGGGCGCGCGGCGCGCTGATCCGTTCCACCAACGGCCATTCCAACGGGATCGTGCCCTGGCTCAAGACGCTGGATTCCTCGGTGATGGCGGTGAACCAGGGCGGCAAGCGCAAGGGCGCGGCCTGCGTCTACCTGGAAACCTGGCACGCCGACATCGAGGATTTCCTCGAACTGCGCGACAACACCGGCGACGAGGCGCGCCGCACCCACAACCTGAATCTCGCCAACTGGGTACCGGATCTCTTCATGCAGCGCGTGGAAGCCGATTTGGAGTGGTCGCTGTTCGATCCCGGCGCGGTGCCGGAGCTGGTCGATCTGCACAACGACGCCTTCAACGACGCCTACCTGCAGGCCGAGGCGCAGGGCAAGGCGGTGAAGGCGATTCCGGCGCGCAAGCTCTACGCGCGGATGATGCGCACGCTGGCCGAGACTGGCAACGGCTGGATGACCTTCAAGGACAAGTGCAATCGCGCCAGCAACCAGACCCAGGCGGTGACGCAGCTCGATCGCGTGATCGATCTCAACTTCTACCCGATCGAACCGGCGCGGCGCGGCAACCTGCGCTGGCGCCCGGTCGGGCTCGGCTGCATGGGCCTGCAGGACGTGTTTTTCCGCAAGCGCCTGCCCTTCGACAGCGACGAGGCGCGCAAGCTGTCGCGCGAGATCGCCGAGACGATCTACTTCCATGCGCTGGATGCGTCATGCGAACTGGCGATGGCCAAGGGCGCGCACGCCGCATTCGCCGACACCCGCGCGTCGCTGGGCGAGCTGCAGTTCGATGCCTGGGACACAAAACCCGAGAACATCGAAGGCTGGGACGCCCTGCGCGACCGCATCCGCGAACACGGCCTGCGCAATTCGCTGCTGGTCGCGATCGCGCCGACCGCGACCATCGCCTCGATCGCCGGCTGCTACGAATGCGTGGAGCCGCAGGTCAGCAACCTGTTCAAGCGCGAGACGTTGTCCGGCGACTTCCTGCAGGTGAACCGTTACCTGATCGACGAGCTGAAGAGACTCGGGATGTGGACGCCGGAAATGCGCGACACCATCAAGCTGGCGGAAGGATCGATCCAGGGCATTGCGGCGATCCCGGAAACGCTGCGACAGGTCTATCGCACGGCGTGGGAACTGCCGATGCGCAGCCTGATCGACATGGCCGCCGATCGCGGCGCCTACATCGACCAGTCGGCGTCGCTCAACCTGTTCATGGAAAGCCCGAACATCGGCGCGCTGTCGTCGATGTACATGCACGCATGGAAGCGCGGCATCAAGACCACCTACTACCTGCGTTCGCGCCCGGCAACGCGCATCGCCAAGACCACGGTGGGAACTGCGCCGGAAAAAGCGTTCACGCCAGACGAAGCGATCGCGTGTTCGCTCGAAAATCCGGAAAGCTGCGGAGCCTGCCAATGAATGCCCTCGTGACCCGCCTGCTCGATCCCGGCTTCGAGCTCACCCTGCGGCCGATGCGCCATCCGCAGTTCTACGAGATGTATCGCAACGCCGTGCGCAACACCTGGACCGTGGAGGAGATCGATTTCCAGATCGACATCGCCGACCTCCACGCCAGGATGTCGCCGGCCGACCGCCACCTGATCCACCGGCTGGTGGCCTTCTTCGCCACCGGTGATTCGATCGTCGCCAACAACCTGGTGCTCAATCTCTACAGGCACCTCAACGCGCCGGAAGCGCGTATGTACCTGTCGCGCCAGCTGTACGAGGAAGCGCTGCACGTGCAGTTCTACCTGACCCTGCTCGACAATTACCTGCCCGACCCGGCGGAGCGCACGCGCGCCTTCGCCGCGATCGAGAACATCCCGTCGATCCGCAAGAAGGCCGAGTTCTGCTTCAAGTGGATCGACTCGATCCAGCAGATCGATCGCATCGAAACGCGCGAACAGCGCCGGCAATTCCTCCTCAACCAGATCTGTTTTGCCGCGTGCATCGAAGGCCTGTTCTTCTTCGCCGCCTTTGCCTACGTCTACCACTTCCGTTCGCGCGGACTGCTGCCGGGACTGGCCTCGGGCACCAATTGGGTGTTCCGTGACGAATCCTGCCACATGGAATTCGCCTTCGAGGCGGTGCGTACCGTGCACGAGGAAGAGCCCGACCTGTTCGACGACGGGATGAAGCAGCAGGTCTACGCCATGCTGGAGGACGCGATCGAATGCGAGATGCAATTCGCGTCAGACGTGCTGTCGGGCGGCGTGGCCGGCATTTCCGAACGCGACATGCGCCAGTACCTGCAGCATTGCGCCGACGGCCACTTCGCCAAGCTGGGGATGGAGAAGTGCTACCACGTGCGCAATCCGCTGCCGTTCATGGAATTGCAGGACGTGCAGGAGCTGACCAACTTCTTCGAGCGCCGCGTCAGCGCCTACCAGCTGGGGGTGACCGGGGAGGTCGGCTTCGATCACGCCTTCTGAGAAAGTCGCCGGCGCGAAAGCTTCACTTAACACGCGATCGGGACGACCACTGCACCATGGCGGCTTTCCACCCCATGGTGCCGGCATGACCGATTCCTCCCGCCAGAACAGCCTCGCCGATTGGGTGGCCAAGGTGCCCGCGATCACCCTCGGCTTCTGGATCATCAAGATCCTGGCGACGACGCTCGGCGAGATCGGTGGGGATGCGGTCACCATGTCGATGGGTCTTGGTTACCTGGTCGGCACGGCCATCTTCGCGGTGGTGTTCGCGGCAGCGGTGGCATTGCAGATCCGCGCGCCACGCTTCAACAAATGGTTGTACTGGTTCGCGATCGTCGCCAGCACCACGGTCGGCACCACGCTGGCCGATTTCGCCGACCGCTCGCTCGGCATCGGCTACACCGGCGGTTCGACACTGCTGCTCGCACTGCTGCTCGCCATGCTGTTCACGTGGTATCGCAGCACCGGCACCATTGCCGTCGACAGCGTGCGCGATACCCGCTCGGAACTGTTCTACTGGCTCACCATCACCTTCTCGCAAACGCTGGGCACTGCGCTCGGCGATTGGGTGGCGGATACGCAGGGCCTCGGTTACACCGGCGGAATGGCGATCTTCGGTGGCCTGTTGCTGCTGGTCGCATTCCTGTACTTCACCACGAAGATTTCGCGTACCGCGCTGTTCTGGTCTGCGTTTGTGCTGACGCGCCCACTCGGCGCCGTGGTCGGCGACTTCCTCGACAAGCCGCATGCCAAGGGCGGCCTGGAACTCAGTCGCTACAGTGGCTCGCTGGTGCTGCTCGGCGCGATCGTGCTGTGCATCCTGATCTTCCCGCAACGGGCCGCGACCAAAGCACATTGATGAGGATGTCGCTTCGCCGCAGCCGGAGCTGGATCGCCACCGTACTGATCGCCTGCGCCTGTCTTCCGCAGGCGGCCTTCGCGCAGGCCGGCCCGCCGCTGATCACCAACGATACCGGCACGCCCGGCGATGGTCATTGGGAAATCAATCTCGCCGCGACCGGTGACCGCAGCGGCGGCGACTGGAACGTGATCGCGCCCGATGCCGACATCAATTACGGGCTGGGCGAACGCATCCAGCTGACGGTCCATCCCGGCTGGGCGCATCGCAGTGCGCGCGATTCGGCATTGGCATCGGGCATCACCGGCAGCGAATTCGCCCTGCGCTGGCGCTTCCTCGACGAGGACAAGGCCGGCGTCAGCATGGCCATCCAGCCGCACTGGATCCTGTCCGGTCCGAGCGCGGCACGGCGCAAGGACCTGAGCCCGGCGACGCAGGAATTCGTGTTGCCGCTGCAGGCAGTCAAGACCTTCGGCAAATCATCGGCGGGTGTCGAGGTGATGCGCCATTTCATCGAAAAGGGCGATGACGCCTGGCAGGCCGGGATGTTCTGGGCGCGCCCGTGCCCCCACGCCTGGCAATGCCTGGCCGAGATCAACAGCAGCCGCGACGACCACGGGGCGATTCAGACCATCGTCAACCTCGGCACCCGCCACCCGCTTGGCGAACATCTGGTCTTCCTCGCCTCGCTGGGCCGGCAAATCTCCGGCGAACAACCGCGCTCAAGCCCGGTGTTCTATCTCGGCATCCAGGTACTAAAGTAGCGCCATGCGCATATTGATCGCGGAAGACGACGAGCACATCGCCGCCGGCATGCAGAACCTGCTGGTCGCGCGCGGCCATGCGGTGGATCGCGTGGGTGACGGCAAGCAGGCCGAGGAAGCCGGCAAGAGCGGCGTCTACCAGTTGCTGATCGTCGACATCGGCCTGCCCTCGCTGGAAGGGGGCGAGGTGATCCGCCGGTTGCGCGCGGCGCGCATCGACACCCCGATCCTGGTGGTCAGCGCCGGCGAAGCCTTGAACGAACGCGTGCGCATCCTCGATCTCGGCGCCGACGACTATCTGGTCAAGCCCTTTGCGATCGCCGAATTCGATGCACGCGTGCGTGCGCATCTGCGTCGCGGTTCGGCGCAGGGCGCGACCGAACTGGAGATCGGCGGACTGGCGATCGATCCCGGCGACCAGCGTGCACGCGGCCCCAATGGCCCGATCGAACTCACTGCGCGCGAATTCGCGCTGGTGTCGCTGCTGGCGGCCCGCGCCGGCCGCATCGTCAGCCGCGTGCAGATGATGGAAACGATCTGCGCCTGGGACAACGAGCTGACCGACAACGGTCTCGACATCGCCCTGCATCGCCTGCGCCGCAAGATCCAGGACTGTGGCGTGCGCCTGCGCACCGTGCGCGGCCTCGGCTATCTGCTGGAATCCGTCGCCGATGAGTGAGCACGAGCGCGCGCCCCGGCGCAGCAGCCTGTATCGCAGCCTGCTGTTGTATCTCAGCGTTCCCCTGATCGTGCTGGCGCTGCTTGCCGGACTGGTGACCTACGAGATGGCACGCTACTACGCCAATCGCGCCCATGACGCCGAACTCGTGGAGCAGGTCGACTCCGTCGTCAACCTGATGGACACGCAACCGGAAACCTTCCGCGCGTTCTCGCCGCAAGCGCTGTTCCTGATCCAGTACGACCCCGACGGCTTCCAGTTCTATGCCATCACCAGCGCCCACAAGGGCGTGATCGCCGCCAACTTCCAGCCGCCTGCGACATCGTTGCCGGCGCGGGTCGGCGATCCGGTAATGTTGTCGTCGATCCGCAGCGGTCATCACCTGCGACTGGCATCACGGTCGTTCCGTCCCAGGTCCGATCCTTCCGATACGGTGATGGTCACGGTCGGCGAAAGCTTCACCGATCGCCGACGCTGGGCGCAACGCATCCTGCTGCTCACCATTCCGACCTTGTTGCTGATGGTGGTGGGCCTGCTCTTCGTGGTGCGCAGCGGCATCGATACCGGCCTGAAACATCTGGATCCGCTGATCGCGCGCCTGCGTCGCGGCGACGCCCTGCACAAGCCATTGCTGGATGCCGATGTTCCCTCGGAGGTGGCGCCGCTCGCCAGCACCATCGACACCCTGGTCTCCAGCCTGCGCGAAGCGCTGGCGGTGCAATCGCGCTTCATCGCCGATGCCGCCCACCAGTTGCGCACGCCGCTGGCGGGCCTGCGCCTGCATTCCGAACGCGCGCTCGCCGATCCGCGCCCGGAAGTCCTGGCGGACGCGCTCGGCCACGTCGCGCGACTGACGGATCGCACTTCGCGCATCGCCGAGCAATTGTTGTCGCTGGCACGCGTGCAGTCGGTGCAGGCAACGCCGCCGCAACGCGTCGATCTCGCCGCCGTGATCCCGCAACTGGTGGGCGAGCGCGTGCCCGACGCCTTGCGGGCCGGCGTCGATCTCGGATACGAGTCGTCGCAACAAGGCGCGCTGTTCGCGATGATCGATATCGCGGTGTTGCACGAGGCGCTCGACAACCTGATCGACAACGCGTTGCGCCATGCCGGCAGCGGCCATGTGGCGACGGTCAGCCTGTCGCAACACGACGGCACCATCGAACTGGCGATGGAAGACGACGGTCCGGGGGTCGACGACGAATTGCTGGCGCGACTCGGCGAACGCTTCTTCCAGATCGCCGGCGGCAACGGCGGCAGTGGCCTGGGGTTGGCGATCGTCGAGGAAGTGCTGTCGCGCTACGGTGGTCGCGTGCGCTACACGCGCGCTGCCATGGGCGGCCTGCGGGTGGAATTGCTGCTGCCTGCCGCCGATGCCTCCGGAAAGGTGGATGAAACCGCCAACTGACAAGCTGGCGGCGTGAACGAAGCACCCTTCCCGCTGCAGCCGGCCGAATTCTTCTATGCAGGCGGTCCCAATGCCGTCCTGCTGACCCACGGACTCACCGGCACGCCCAACGAAATGCGCTTGCTGGCGCGCGGCCTCAACCGTCGCGGCTTCACCGTGTTCGGCGTGCAGCTGGCCGGACACTGCGGCGACATGGACGACCTGCTGGCGACGCGCTGGCAGGACTGGGCGACGAGCGTGCAGACCGCTGCCGAGCGCTTGCGCGAACACTGCGATCGCCTGTTCGTGGGCGGCCTGTCGATGGGCGCGTTGCTCGCGCTCAATCTCGCCGCCGATCGCCCCGACCTGGTCGATGGCGTCGGCGTTTACGGCGCGACCTTCCGCTACGATGGCTGGAGCGTGCCGCGCATCGCACGATTGTCCGGACTGTTGCCGCTGCTCAAGAAATTCAACATCGGCCGCGATCGCGTCTTCATGGAACAACCGCCCTACGGCATCCGCGACGAACGCCTGCGCGCGCAGATCAGCACCGCCATGCACGGTGGCGACAGCAGCATTGCCGGATTGCCCGGCAATCCCTGGCATTCGCTGGCGGAACTCCATCAGCTGGCGAAGCGCGTGCGCCGCCAGTTGTCGCAGGTCAGCGCACCGTGCCTGGTCGCGCATGCCAGCGATGACGACATCGCCAGCCTCGACAATGCCGATGTGGTGTTGCGCCGTGTTTCCGGGCCGACCGAATTGCTGCTGCTCGACAACAGCTACCACATGATCACCATCGATCGCGAACATCGCCTGCTGATCGATCGCAGCGCCGCCTTTTTCGATCGCATCGCCGCCAACCCGCCACACGCATGACGCCACTGGCCACCGCCCTCTGGCTCGCCAATGCCGCGCTCGATACCGGCGGACAACTCTGTTTCAAATCGGCAGCAGGCCATGGCGGCAACGGCTGGCGCGCACTGGCCCGGCGACCGATGCTGTGGCTCGGCCTGCTGTGCTATCTCGGTGAATTCCTGGTGTGGATCGCCTTCCTGTCACAGGTGCCGCTGTCGCTGGGCGTACTGCTGGGATCGATCAACATCGTCGTGGTGATGATCTGCGGACGGCTGTTCTTCCGCGAGAAACTCACGCCGTTGCGCGTCGGTGGCATCCTGCTGGTCTGCATCGGCGTGGCGTTGGTGGGGGTCGGCGCGTGAGGAAGCTCTATGCGATCGGTTTTCCCACACTGATGGCGTTCGACACGCTGGCGCAGACCTGCTTCAAGATCGCCGGCAACCATGCCCTGCCGTTCACGGCGGATCCCGCGTGGCTCCTGCGCGTGGCGGAACAGCCGTGGACCTGGGTCGCGCTGTGCGGCTATCTCGGCGCCTTCCTGACCTGGATGCGTCTGCTGCGCGATGCCCCGATCGGCCCCGCCTTCGCGGCTTCGCATCTGGAGGTGGTGAGTGTGCTGTTGGTCTCCGCCTGGTGGTTGCACGAACGCATCACCCTGCTGCAACTGTTCGGCGCGCTGGTGATCGTGCTCGGGATAGGATTGCTGGCGATATCGGAATCGCGGGAAACCGTCGATGCGCCTCACTGAGATTCCGCCGACCGCCGGACTGCCGCCACGGCTCGCCGACCTGCTCGCGCCACGGCGTGATCTCGCAAGCGCGATGTCCGCGCAACTCGGCACCCCCACCGCACTCGTGACCTGCTCCGGCACCGCGGCATTGATGCTGGCATTGCGCGTTGCGCGGCAGCGCCAACCACGCCGCGATACGGTCGTCGTGCCGGCGTTCACCTGCCCCCTGGTGGCGGTCGCCGTGCATGCACTGGGCCTGCGCCTGCGCATTGTCGATCTCGCGCACGGCAGCTTCGATCTTGATCCCGATGCGTTGCGCGCGCAACTCGACGATCGCGTGCTGGCAGTGGTGCCGACGCATCTCGGCGGACGCGTGACCGATGTCGACGCCGTCAATCGCATGGTTGCGGATTCCGGCATCGTCGTGATCGAAGACGCCGCGCAATCGCTGGGCGCGACCAGCGGCGGCCGCAGCATCGGATTGGCGGGCGATGTCGGTTTCTTCAGCCTCGCTGCTGGCAAGGGCCTGTCGACCTGGGAAGGCGGCGTGGCGATCGCGCGCGATCCGGCATGGCTCGAGGCGATGCAGGCACTGCAAAATTCGTTGCCGGCGCTGGCGGCATTCGAACGCCGTCGCTGCATCGAATTGGTCGGTTACACGCTGTTTTACCGGCCATTGCCGATGCGCTGGGCATACGGTACGCCGTTGCGTCGGGCATTGAAACGCGGTGATCTCGTCGGTGCGATCGGCGACCGCTTTCCGCCCGACGTGCCGTTGCATCGCATGGGCGACTGGCGGCAGGGCGTCGGCGCCACCGCATCGCGGCGCCTGCCGGAATTCCTCGACGAACGTCGCGCCTGCGCGTTGGCGCGGATCGAACGCTTGCGCGCGATTCCCGGTGTCGAGGCTTATTCCGATCGTCCTGGCGAACGTGGCGTCTGGCCGGTCTTGCTGGTACGGATGGACAGCGAACGCCAGCGCGATGCCGTTCTCGATCGATTGTGGACTTCCGGG
Source organism: Lysobacterales bacterium (assembly GCA_019510195.1). Taxonomy (GTDB): domain Bacteria; phylum Pseudomonadota; class Gammaproteobacteria; order Xanthomonadales; family Xanthomonadaceae; genus Solilutibacter. The sequence goes on from JAEKKW010000061.1 coordinate 17,937, forward strand.
CTCGGCGTGAGCCGGATGTTCATCCATGCCCTGCCCGATTACTCCGAGCTGCGCGACATCGTCCCGCGCCAGCATTGCCCGAATGCGGTTGATCTCGCTGCGCGCAGTCTCACCATCAGCAACAGTCCGTGGCTGGGCAATGGCGATTTCGAGGTGATTTGTCGGGTGATCGAAACAAGCTAGCCCAACGCTGGAATCAACGCACGGTTAACTGCCGCCTGCTCGAGCTGCCAGGCATCGATCTCCGCCGGCGACGGATCCGATTGCTGGTCGAGCCGGCTCAGCAGCCGTTTGAACAGGCTGCGGTAATGATGGATCGAAACCTCGCCGGTGATGTCGCTGGCGACGATATGCGGTTTCAGCGCAGAGATGATCGCCAATGCATCGTCGAGCAGGAATCGACCCTGGTCCCAGTTGGTGCGCACTACTTCGGGCGCGAACACGTCCTTGTCGATCGAGAAATAGACCGGCACCGGATCGTTCGCCATCGCGGCGACGAATTCGGCGACCAACTCTTGCGGCGAATCGAAACTGCTCAACGTCGTGATGCCGCGTTGCGCAGTCCATGAGGTATCGATACCGACGCACCAGTAATGCACGCGCCTGTTGCGCAACACGCCGAGCTGGTTTTCCCAGGCGTGGCTGCGGCCCGCATCCGGTGATGAAATGCCCAGCACGTGCACATCGACCACCCCCGGCAAGATCGCCGCGCGTCCGACCCAGGAGCCGCAATGCACGCCGAACGGGAAGCGCATGTTGTCCGGATGGTTGTCGAGCACTACAACCCGCAAAGAGTGGCCGCGCAACCGTCGCCGGCCTGCCTCGCGTTCGACCAGCGGCAGGCTGAGATGATGGAAATCGCCGCTGCCCAGCAGCACCGTGCCATGCGGCGCCGATAATGCAGGTGCAATCGCATCGCCAAAACGTCGCAAATCCCTGCGACTGCAGGAAAACCTCAATCGCTCCTGCCAGTCCTGCAGCGGCAGGCGTTCGGCCGCGCCGATGTCACGCACGGAACCGTCGAGATCAAGAATCAATGGCGCGTTCACGCCGGCGCGCCTTCGAACAGGCCGCGCATCCGCCCAAGCAACCAGCGCAGCACGGGATTGCGCGGGCGCACCGCGTGCCAGGTCATCGTGAACTGCGCACCGAGCTGGCGTTTGGCTTCTGCGTCGGTCCAACCGGCGATGTAGCGTTTCAGCCCAAGCAACCGCGCGAATTCCAGGTTGTGCATCCAGCTCAGCGCATAGAGATTGTGCTCGCGCGACTGCGGATAGGCGAAACCGACGTATTTGTCGACCAGGGCATCGCGCCAGAGATAGCACAGGTTCCAACCGATCATCCGGCCATCGCGGCGGTAGACGAACACGACGCCATCGCCTTCGGGCTGGCGCAGCAATGCCGCGAGATAGTCGCGCGTCAATTCGTCGAAATGCACCTCGCTCTGCGCATGGACGTTGGCGAACAGCTGGTGGAAGGCATCGATTGTCGCCTCGTCGCCGAAACAGGGATCGCCACAGGCGATTTCCTCGATCTCCACGTTCTTGCGTGAACGCAGCTTGCGGCGGATGTTCCTGCGCCGTGATGACGACAGCCGCGCCAGGCATTCATCCTCGCTGGTGAAATCGATCGGCAGCCATGCCAGCGGCAGCCCTTCCAGCAGCACGAAACCATGCGCTTCCAGCCCCGCGATCAGTGCATCGCAAGCCGCATTCTCGTCATCGTCCAGCAACGGCGAATTCCGCGCCAGATCCTTGACGATCAGCAGGCGCGCATCAGGATCGGCACCACGCACGATGGCGTCGGCGAATGCGCGCATATCCGCATCAACCGGCAGCAGCGCATATTCGCTGGACGTGCAACCAATGAATTGCGTGTCCCAGTTCAGCCACCGTGACCAGCGGCGATAACCCGGCCACCGCTGCAATCGTTTCAACATCGACGGTTCGAGCGTGGTGAGGATGTCGTACTTCGCGCGGAACCGCGGCGCGCCGGTCGCGGTATCGGCAACGAAATCCCGGGGCGGATGCGCCAGCCACGCACGGATCACCGCTTCGGGTTCGAGCTGGGCGATCCAGCGCGTATCGTTGTCGGTCGCGCGGACCGCGGCATTCACGCCTGGCCTACCGCCAGCACCGCGTTCAAGCCGCCGAACGCGAACGAATTGCTGAGCGCCGCGCGGATCTTCGCCGGGCGCCCGGTGTTGGGCACGATGTCGAGATCGCAGGCGGGATCGGCCTGTTCGAAATTGGCGGTCGGCGGCACGAACTGATCGTTCAATGCCGACACCATCGCGGCGAGTTCGAGTGCACCGGCTGCACCCAGCGCGTGTCCGTGCATCGACTTGGTCGAAGTCACCGGAATGCCTTGCGCATGCGTGCCCAATGCCAGACGGATCGCCCGGGTTTCGGTGGCGTCATTGGCCAGCGTGCCGGTGCCGTGCGCGTTGATGTAGCCGATATCGGCGGCTTCCAGTTCGGCATCCTGCAGCGCACGCGTAATCGACAGCGCCGCGCCTTCCGCCGACGGTGCGACGATATCACCGGCGTCCGCGCTCATGCCGGCACCGGCAAGTTCGGCGAGGATGGTCGCGCCGCGGGCTTTCGCGTGCTCCATTTCTTCCAGCACGAAGACCGCCGCGCCTTCACCCAGCACCAGGCCGCGACGATTGGCGCTGAACGGACGACAGGTGTCGTCGGCGATCACGCGCATCGCATCCCACGCCTTCAACAGGCCAAAGGTGAGGCAGGCTTCGGTGCCGCCGGTGAGCATCACGTCGGCCGCTCCCGAACGGATCGCCGCCAGCGCCTGCGCCACCGCGTGGTTGGCGGATGCACACGCGCTCGACACCGTGAACACCGGGCCGCGCAAGCCATGCGTCATGCTGACGTGGCTGGCCGGTGCGTTGGCCATGGTGCGAACGATGGTGAGCGGATGCATGCGCTCTGCGCCCTCGCCGTAAAGGCGCTTGCTCTGTTCGTCGTGCGAGGTCACGCCGCCGATGCCGGTACCGATGATGGCGCCGATGCGATCGCCTTCGGCACGGACATCGAGCCCGCACTGCCTGACCGCTTCGTTCGACGCGGCGACCACGAATTGCGAGCAGCGATCGAGCAGCGGCAGCATCGACTCGCTCATCAATGCGGCGAGATCGACGTCTTCCGGCAACTGCGCGGCGACTTTCATCCGGACGCGCGCAGCCTCCGGATGACGCAGCGGCGCGATCGCCGAGCGCCCTTCGCGCAAGCCCTGCCACAGCGGAGCAACGCCCACGCCGTAAGGACTCACCGCACCCATGCCGGTGATGACGATCCGCCGCTTGATCATGGAATCAGCCCTGCGCCTTCGCCGCCAGCGCGTCCTTCACCACGTCGACCAGCTGCTGCACGGTGTCGCTGCCGAAGTTCGGGCCCTGGTCGGGGAAGGTGATGCCGTAGTGCTCCTCGATGTCGAACAGCAGTTCGATCGCGTCCAGCGAACTGACGCCGATGTCCTTCAGCGTCGATTCGGGCTGGATCGTCGCGAGATCGATCTTGGCTTTCGCTGCGATCTGCGATGCGATCTCTTCGAAGATCGCTTTCTCGTCCGGTGTGTCGCTCATGGTTACTCCCTCGAAAGTGATGCGTCAGGCGGTCGCCTTGGCCCTGGTCAGCAACTGGTCGAGCAGCGCGATCGCGAGATCGATCTCCTCGTGCGTGATGTCGAGCGACGGCGCCAGCGTGATCACGTTCTTGTACCAGCCACCAACATCGAGCACGAGGCCGATCGGCTGGCCGTTGTGGCGCAGGTCGCCGGCCAGGCCGATGTCGACCATGCGATCGAGCAGCGCGCGATTCGGCGTGAAGCCGTCGGCCTCGCAGATTTCCGCGCGCAACGCCAGGCCGAGACCATCGACGTCGCCGATTTCCGGATGGCGCTTCTGCAGGTCACGCAGTCCGTCGAGGAAATGCGCGCCCTTCAGCGGCACCGTGCGCTCGTAGTCCATGTCCTTGCCGAGGCGCATCACTTCCAAGCCGAGCGCGGTGCCCAGCGGATTGGAGTTGAACGTCGAGTGGGTCGAACCGGCCGGGAATACCGTCGGATTGATCAGCTCCTCGCGCGCCCACAGGCCCGACAGTGGATTGAGCCCGTTGGTCAGCGCCTTGCCGAACACCAGCACGTCGGGCTCGACGCCGAAGTGTTCGATCGACCACAGCTTGCCGGTGCGCCAGAATCCCATCTGGATTTCATCGACCACCAGCAGGATGCCGTACTTGTCCAGCACCTTCTTGAGGTCGCGGAAGAAATGGCGCGGCGGAATCACGTAGCCGCCGGTGCCCTGGATCGGCTCGACGTAGAAAGCCGCGTATTCGGCCTGGTTGACCTTGGGGTCCCACACGCCGTTGTATTCGGTTTCGAACAGGCGCTCGAAGCGCTGCACGCAGGCATCGGAGTATTCGTCCGGCGTCATGCCCTTGGGGCGGCGGAATGGATACGGGAACGGGATGAACATCGCGCGCTCGCCGAAGTGGCCGAAGCGGCGGCGATAGCGGTAGCTCGACGTGATCGACGACGCGCCGAGCGTGCGGCCGTGGTAGCCGCCTTCGAAGGCGAACATCAGGCTCTTGCCGTTGCTGGCATTGCGGACGATCTTGAGCGAATCCTCGATGGCCTGCGCGCCGCCGACATTGAAATGCACGCGACCCTTGCGGCCGAACTTGGCCTGCGCATCAAGCGCGATGGTCTTGGCGAGCTCAATGCGGGTCGGGTGCAGGTACTGGCTGGCGACCTGCGGCAAGGTGTCGATCTGGCGCTTCAGTGCATCGTTGAGGCGCGGATTGGCGTAACCGAAGTTGCACGCCGAATACCACATCTGCAGGTCGAGATAGGGAACGCCGGCGCCGTCATACATGTAACTGCCGTTACAGCCGTGGAAAATCTTCGGCGGATCGACGTAATGGACGGTATCGCCATGCGAGCTGTAGAGATTTTCGTCGGCGAGAAGCTGGGCGTCGTCGATCCCGTCGCCGGGACGGATGGACTGGATCGCGGCGAGGTTAGCCGGCATGTGAAGTCTCCAGGTATTCGGTGGTGTGTTCGAGTTCGCCGCTCAGCAATCGCGGCAGCCATTCCAGCGCCTCCGCGAAACCGGTGATCGGGACATAGGGAATGCCGGCGGCGCGGCAGTGTTCGATCAGGCGATGCTTGGCGAACACGAAATCGGCACGATCGGCGACGCAGAAATCGGAGACGCCATCGCCGATCAGCAAGGTCTTGCGGCCTTGCCCGCGCGCCATCCGCGCGATCGCGCACTTGCAGGTGCCGCTGGCGCAACCGTCGGCGCTGAACGGCGACTCCAGTCGCCAATGCTTCGGATCGGCGCTCGGCTGCAGCGAATTGGCGACGATATCGAGATCGTCCATGCCGAAACGCGCGAGGATGTTGTGGATCGCGTAGTCGAGGCCATCGCTGACCACGCGGATCTGGATGCCTTGCGCACGCAGCGCGGCGTGGAAGGCCGGGAAGGCGGGATCGATCCACAACTCGCCGAGATGCGCATCGAGCTCCTCGCGACGCATCTGCAGCAGCCTGATCTGTCCGCGCAGGCATTCGCGCGAACCGATGCGTCCCGCACGCCAATCGCGCTCCAGCGTTTCCCAGCCGGGTTCGCCGAAACGCACCAGCAGCGAATCGATCACGTCCTCGACGCTAATGGTGCCGTCGAAATCGCACAGCACTGTCCAGTTGCTCACAGCGATGACCTTTGACTTTGAATCACGCGGCCAGCATGGTCAGCGGCCCTTTCGCATGCCTTTCAGGTGCGATTCGGCGATTTAATGTTCAGTAACGCATGGCTGGGCTAGAGTCTGCGGACCTCGACAGTTCGCCGCCATGACTCAGTCTTTCCGTCCCATCGTGCTCGCCATCACGCTTGCCGCCTGCGCCACGGCCGCACAGGCGCAGGAATCTCCGGAAGCATCGGATGCGCCGGTTTACGCCATCGGCGCCGGCGTGCAGCGACTGCCGGCCTGGCTGGGCGCGAAGCAGCAACGGACGCAGCCGATTCCGTTTTTCGACATCGAATTGCCCGGCAAGGCCGAGCTGTCATCGGTCGATGGTTTGACCGTCGACATCATCCGCGGCAAACGCTGGCATGGCGGGCTGTATGCCGACATCGTCTGGGGCCGTTCACGCGGCGACCTCGGCCCGCAACTTTCGCCGACGGTCAAGCGCATCAATGATCGCCTGGCCGCCGGCGGCTATCTCGAAAACGAGATCAACAAGACGGTGACGGTCGGTGCCCGTGCGATGCGCGAACTCGGCGGCAACGGCGCCTATGCCGACCTCTACACCGACATCACCCTGCCGAAGATGTTCAAGCACGTCGAGCACGGCATCGAGTTTTCCGTGCGCGCCGCCAACGCCGCCTCCAATCGCGAACGTTTCGGGCTGGATGCCGCGCAGGCCACGTGGCTGGGTCTTGCACCGACGCGTCCCGCCGCCAGCTGGCAGCAGGCGGCGTTGCAGTACCAGGTCTTCGTGCCGACCAGCCGGCACACCGGCATCGCCGCCAATATCGAATACGCGCGGCTGCTCGGCGATCCCGCGCGCAGTCCGCTGGTGAAAAACTTCGGGCAACGCACGCAGTTGAGCGAAGGGATCGCCTTCGTCTATCACTTCTAGTCGTTGTCGATCGCCGCGAAGCGTTCGGCCAGGAAATCGATCAACGCGCGCACCGACGGCAGCAGGCCGCGTCGCGACGGGAACACCGCGTGGACGATTTCCGCGCGTGGCGCCCAGCCTTCCAGCACATGCTGCAAACGACCCTGCGCGACCAGTTCCTGCGTCACCATCTTCGGCAGTTGCACGATGCCGACGCCGGCAATCGCGGCATCGCGCAGCGCCAACATCCCGCGGGTGACAAAACGCGGCTGGTGATGAATCGCAACGTGTTCGCCATCGGGGCCGTGCAGGTCCCAGACGTGCAGGTTCTGCGGCAGGCCGAGATCCATGCTCGGATAGTTCATCAATTCGCCGGGCGACGCCGGCTGGCCGAGGCGCGCCAGCAACACCGGGCTCGCGACCAGGCATTGCGTGCGCGTCGCCAGCACGCGCAGCACCAGATCGGAATCCTCCAGTGGCGGCGGCCGCACCCGAATCGCGATGTCGACGCCTTCACCGATCACGTCGACGCGGCGATTGGTGGCATCGAGATGCAGTTCGACCTGCGGATACAGGCGCAGGAAATCGGACACCATCGCCCCGACCTGGGCATCGAGCAATGTCGTCGGGCAACTCATGCGCACCACGCCGCGCGGTTCGGCCTGGTCGCGCTGGATCGCCTCCTCGGCGGCACGCGCTTCCACCAGCGCCGCACGGGCGTGCCCGTAATAGGTCTGGCCCGGTTCGGTCACCGCGAACTTGCGGCTCGAGCGCTGGATCAGGCGCACGCCCAGCCGCGATTCCAGCAGGGCGACGCGCCGGCTCAGCTTGGACTTGGGGATGCCCAGCGCCCGGCCGGCCGGGGCGAAGCCACCGTGGTCGACCACCTGGACGAAGTAGTAGAGGTCGTTGAGGTCCTGCATCGTTCCAATCATAGGACGATATGGGCGAATTATGGCGACTATTCACCGGATCGTTGCGGGATTAGCCTGTGCTCAATCGGTGATCCCGCCGAATCCAATACGGAGCATTCCATGAACATGAAGAAGATCCTCGGCACCAGCAGCGCCCCCGGCCGGCATTGGGTCGGCGACGGCTTCCCCGTCCACGGCATGTTCGGCTACAGCGGTCCGGGCGTCGCCCAGCGCAGCCCGTTCCTGATGCTGGACTACGCCGCCCCCACCGAATTCCCGCCCAACAACGGCTATCGCCGTGGCGTCGGCCAGCATCCGCATCGCGGGTTCGAAACCGTCACCATCGTCTACGAAGGCGAAGTCGAACATCGCGACTCCACCGGCAAGGGTGGCGTGATCGGCCGCGGCGACGTGCAGTGGATGACCGCCGGCGGCGGCATCCTCCACGAGGAATTCCACTCGCACGATTACAGCCGCACCGGTGGCCCGTTCGAGATGGTGCAGTTGTGGGTGAACCTGCCGGCGCGCGACAAGATGACACCAGGCGGTTACCAGGCCGTCACCGATGCACAGATTCCCGCGCGTGCATTGCCGGACGACGCCGGAACATTGCGCGTGATCGCCGGCGAGTTCGCTGGTGCGAAGGGACCGGCGCGCACCTTCACCCCGATGAATGTCTGGGACGTGCGCATCGGCGCCGGCAAGACCGTCGAGCTGCCGCAGCCGGAAGGCTGGACCACGTTGATCGTGGTGCTGGCCGGCACCGTGCAGGTGAACGGCGAATCGATGTTGCGCGAAGCGCAGATGGCGACATTGTCGACCGAAGGCAGCGGTCTGACGATCGAAGCCAACAGCGACGCCAAGGTGTTGCTGCTCGCCGGCGAACCGATCGACGAGCCGGTGGTCGGCTACGGTCCGTTCGTGATGAACACCGAAGCGCAGATCGCCGAAGCCATCCGCGATTTCAACAGCGGCAAGTTCGGCCAGATGCACTGATTGCAATGCATTGAAGGCATCCCCGTTGCCCATGGCGCGCAGTAGACTTGCGGCCTGGGCAATGGGGAGAGCCGATGATGTCGAAACGTGTTCGTGCCAGCGCGCTGCTGGTTCTTGGTCTGCTTGCAGCAAGCACGCAGGCACATGCCAGCGGCGATTCCGGTTGCGACATGCAGCCTGGCCTGCGCCACCGCAGTTATGCCTCCTGCAGCGACCTCGTGCTGATCAGCCCGGGCAACGACACCCGACTCAACATGCTGTTGCTGCTCGCCGATCGCGGTCGCCTGCAGCCGGCGGTGACCAGGAAGGAAACGTCGGATTCCGGATCTCCGGTTCCCGCGGCGATGCTGTCGTGGTCGGCACTGTCCGCCGCGACCGGCAATGATGCGGTCAAGGCCGATGACGATGGTTCGGCGAGTTCCAGTCCCGACAGTTCCAGTGGCCGTTGCGTCAGCAACGGCGTCGGCGCCGATCGTTTCCGCCAGGCCCTGCAGGCGGATACCGGCCTGGGCGCCGACGAACGCAAGCTGCTGGTCGACGCCCGCGCGAAAGTCTCCGCCGCCTGCGGCGATCCCGGCAAAACCGCAACATTGCTCGATTCCCTGCCTGGCAAGATGCAGGGCGCATCGGGCAAGGCCTTCGCCGCCTACCTGATGAGCGCCTCGGTGTTCTACGGCCCCGATCCTGGCAGCGCGCGCGCCGCCTTCGAAACGCTGGCCGGCGTCCGCCAGCCGTGGGTGCGTGAAGCCGCGACCTACATGCTGGCGCGCACCGATCTCAACGTCGCCCAGCTCAATGCCTTCGGCGACTACGGAAATTTCGATGTCGCCAAGGTCGACCAGGCGGCGCTCGCGCGCGCCCGCAGCGGCATGCAGCGTTATCTCAAGGCATATCCCGACGGCGCCTATGCCGTTTCCGCCGATGGCCTGATGCGCCGCGTCGAATGGCTGGGCGGCAACGACAGCGCTGCCGCGGATGTCTATGGCAAGGCACTCGCACAACGCGGGAACGGCGCAGCCTTCGTCGATCTGCTGAACGAAATCGACACCCGCTTGCTGCTCACCACGCAGAACGGCGCGACCAAACCGCTGGCCACGCGCGATCCGCTGCTGCTGGCGGTCGATGACCTCTGGCGCATGCGCCTCGATCGCAAGACCGATCCCAAACTCGCCCTGTCGGCCGACGAACTGGCCGCGCAACAGGCGGCGTTCTCCGGCGATCCCGCGCTGTTTCGCTACCTGCAGGCCGTGCATGCCTATCACGTGCAACGGCAACCGGCGCAGGCATTGAAATTGCTGCCTGCCAGCGCGTCGCGCAAGGACATGGGCTATGTCGATTTCAGCGCGCAATTGCTGCGGCTGATGGCGATGGATGATCTCGGCCAGCCCGGCGTGCGCGAAGGCCTGTTGAAACTGCTGCCCGCCGCGACCCGTCCCTATCAGCGGCAAACGCTGGAACTGGCGCTGGCGATCCACGACGAACGCCATCAGGCACTGGACAAGGTGTTCGCCGCCGACAGCCAGGTGCGCGATCCGGCGATCCGCCGCATCCTGCTGGAAAACATCGCCGGGCCGGAATTGCTGCAGCAACAAGCCGCGAATGACGGGACGCCACTTGCCGAACGCAACGTCGCGCTGTTCGTCCTGCTCTATCGCAACCTGATCGGTGGCCGCTACGCCGAGTTCAATACATGGCTGCCCCGCGTTCCCGTCGATGCCAAGCCGCAAGCCGAGAGCTACCAGCTGCTGTATCCGGCGCCGTCGCTTGGCGTATACCGCTGGACCGGCAACGACAAGGGGTATGCCTGCCCGGCGCTGTCCGCGATCACGACCACGCTCGCACGCGCACCCGATGACGGGCATGCCAGCCTATGCCTCGGCGAGTTCCTGCGCCTCAACGGCTTCGACCACATCCCGCTGGCCGCGCCCAACAAGCAGGAACGCGAATGGCGCAAAACGTTGTCGCTTTCGCAGCAACAACTCGGCACCACGCCGCTGCTGTTTCCCGGCGGGCAAGGCAATCGCCAGGCGGTCTATCGCCGGGTGATGGCCGATGCCAACGTCAGCGGCGACGATCGCGCCTACGCCCTGGTGCGCGCGATCCGTTGCTATGCGCCCAGTGGCAACAACGACTGCGGCGGCGATGACGTGCCGACATCGGAGCGCAAGCACTGGTTCACCACGCTCAAGACCACTTACAGGACGTCGCACTGGGCATCTTCGGTGGATCACTATTGGTAAGGATGATGAAGCTCCACGCGATGGCTGCGGTCGTTGCCGTCAGCGCGCTGTGCCTGGCGCTGGTTTCCTGCGCGCGCACGGACGACGCCGTGGTGCGCGCGGAGGACTTCGACGCGTTCTGGCTGTGGGCCAGCGTGCAACCGCAGCCGGTGCTCCACCATGCCCACGCGCTCTACCTGCTGGAAGGCGAGATCACCGGCGGCGAGCCCGCACACCTGCAACGACGCCTGGCCGCGACGCCGCGCATCGCCCGCGCCGATGTCTGGATCGTCTATCGCGCCGATACCCTGGCGTGGTCGGACGAAGTCGTTCCCGCCATCCGCGGCGACATCGCACGCTGGCGCGGCAACGGCAATCGTGTCGTCGGCGTGCAGCTGGATTTCGATGCCCGCACCCGCCATCTCGATCGTTACGCCAGCTTCCTCCGCGACCTGCACGCGCGGCTCCCACCCGAAACAAAACTCGGCATCACCGGGCTGATGGACTGGAGCGCCAACGGCGATCCCGCGCAACTGGCGCAACTGGCCGGCGTCGTCGATGAAGTGGTGGTGCAGACCTACCAGGGTCGCGCCACCATTCCCGGCTACGGGCAATACCTCGAACGCATGCACGGCTTCCCGATCCCGTTCCGCGTCGGACTGGTACAGGGCGGCGAATGGCGTGCACCGCCCGAGTTGCCGGCAAATCCGCACTTTCGCGGCTACGTGGTGTTCCTGGTCAATCCGCCGCGGTGATGCTCACGCCATCGTCGCGTTGTCGATCACGAAGCGATATTTCACGTCGCTCTTGAGCATGCGCTCGTAAGCCTTGTCGATGTCCCGCGCGGCGACCATCTCGATGTCGGAGACGATGCCGTGCTCGGCGCAGAAATCGAGCATCTCCTGCGTCTCGGCGATACCGCCGATCAGCGATCCGGCGATCGCACGGCGCTTGAAGATCAGGTTGCCGATGTTCGGCGATGGGTGCGGGTGCTCGGGCACGCCGACCAGCACCATGGTGCCGTCGCGCTTCAGCAGCGAAGTAAAGGCGTCGAGATCGTGGCTGGCGGCGACGGTATTGAGGATGAAATCGAAACTGTTGGCATGCGCCTTCATCTCGTCGGCATTGCGTGACACCACCACTTCATCCGCGCCCAGCGCCTTGGCGTCGGCGCGCTTGCTTTCCGAGGTGGTGAACGCGACCACGTGCGCGCCCATCGCGTGCGCCAGCTTCACGCCCATGTGGCCGAGGCCGCCGATGCCGACGACCCCGACCTTGCTCCCCGGGCCGACCTTCCAGTGGCGCAACGGCGAATACGTGGTGATGCCGGCGCACAGCAACGGCGCGACCGCAGCCAGCTGTTCGCGCGGATGGCGCACCTGCAGCACGAACTTCTCATCAACGGCGATCCGTTGCGAATAGCCACCCAGCGTGTACCCGGGCGCGTCGCGGGTCGGGCCGTTGTAGGTGCCGACGAAACCGTTCTCGCAATACTGCTCCAGGCCTTCGTCGCAGGCCGCGCAATGCTGGCAGCTGTCGACCATGCAACCGACGCCGACGGTATCGCCGACCTTGAACTTGCCGACCTCGCTGCCCACCGCGCTGACCGTGCCGACGATCTCGTGGCCGGGCACGCAGGGATAACGCGTTCCGCCCCATTCCGAACGCGCGGTGTGCAGGTCGGAATGGCAGATGCCGCAATACGCGATCTCGATCTGCACGTCGTGCGGGCCGGGTTCGCGACGCGCGATGTCCATCGCTTCGAAAGACTTGTCGGCGGCGTGGACGCCGTAGGCGCGGGTTGTCATGCAAACCTCCTCAGCTGTTGTCGATCCCGTATTCGCGCAGCTTCTTGCGCAGGGTCGCGCGGTGGATGCCGAGCATCTCGGCGGCGCGGCTCTGGTTGCCGTCGCAATGGCTCAGCACTTCGACGAACAATGGCACCTCGACTTCGCGCATCACCACCGCGTGCAGATCGCTCACGCCACAGCCATCCAGATCGCGCAGGTAGCGGCTGATCGAGGAAGCGACGTGGTCGCGCAACGGCGTGCGCGGATGGCGGGATTGTTCTTGGCGGTCGGACACGGGGGTTGTCGGATCAGGGCGCCGACGCACGGCGCACCAGCGGCTGATGAGTCTAGCGCGTGTTTGCGCCCGCGGCCACGCCGTCGGTCGGCGGCAACAAGGCGAAATCGAACGACACCGCTTTTTGCGGCGGATCCGTCACATTCAGCTGGACGGTCGCGGTCTGTCCGCTGCCGATCGTCGCGCCATGCGTGCCCGCCAGATACTGCGTCGCGGCATAGCGCCCTTGCGCGACTGGCACGCCGTTGATGTCGGAAAGCGTGAGCTGCAGCAGCGGCCACGCCTGCGGCCAGCGCGCGTCATTGCGGAAGCTCGCCTCGACCACCAGCACGCCGGGACGATCGGGCGCGGCATGGATGCGATGGTCGACGATCTTCAGGCTCGCCGGATCACTCCATGCAGGCACATTGCAGGCGAGCACCCGGCACGCGGTGACGGCCAACGGGCGGGTCGATGCATCGTTCGCCAATGTGGCACGGCCGCCGACCAGAATCTGCACCAGCAGCAGGACGAACAACACGAACAGCAGCGGCCACGCCCAACGCGGCACCGGCAAGGATTGCGGCGCTTCGTCGACGGCCTCGCGGGCGAAACGCGGGGTTGCGGATTCTTCAACCATGCCCGTCATCCTGCACGACGCACGCCGTCGATGCGGATCCAGTCGTCCTGGCGTGCAACCTTCAGTTCATCGAACCACGCGGCATAACGCTGCAGCAATTCATCTTCCTGTCCGGCGAGGATGCCGGACAAGGCGATGCGCGTCCCGGGTTCGCAATGACCGACCAGCGTTTCCGCCAGCGCGTCGAGCGCGGAGGCGAGGATGTTCGCCACCACCACCGGATAGCGCCGCGACGATGCCTGATCCGGCAATACCGCGTGGAGTTGCGATGCCACGCCGTTGCGTTCGGCATTGTCATGCGTGGCGATGATCGCCTGCGGATCATTGTCGATGCCGTCGGCACGGGTGGCACCGAGCTTGATCGCCGCCAGCGCGAGGATGCCGCTGCCGCAGCCGAAGTCGAGGACATCGTGGCCCTGCAGCACGCCTTGCGCGGCCAGCGTGTCCAGCCATTCCAGGCACAGTGCGGTGGTCGGATGGGTGCCGGAGCCGAAGGCGAGTCCGGGATCGAGGCGGATGATCGCGGCGTCCGCACCCGCTTCGACGGGAATGTCGTGGTTCCACGGCACCACCCAGGTGCGCGCACCGAAACGCATCGGCTTGAACTGGTCGAGCCAGGCGCGTTCCCAGTCCTGGTCCTCGACCTTGCGGAACGCCGCCTGGTCCCAGTGCAGGCCGGGATCGAAACTCTCGAGCGCGGCGAGCAGCGCCAGTGCATCGGTGTCGGCGTCGAACAATGCGGTCAGCGTCATCTGCTTCCACAGTGGCGTTTCGCCGACGCCGGGTTCGAAGATCGCCTGTTCATCGGCGGTTTCGGCATCGGCGTCCTGCATCGTCATCGACAACGCGCCGAGGTCTTCCAGCGCGCGTTCGCAACGCGGCTGTTCGGCCAGGGTGCAGGGCAATGTGAGTTCGAGCCAGGGCATCGTCTTATTCTGCCGCGTCTTCGACCTGGACGTGGATTTGCGCCGCACGCAAGGTCGCCAAATCGGATGGATCGCCCGTCAGATGCACCGAACCGCGCGCGATCTCCACGCGCAACAGCGGCACCGCTTCCGGACGCACGCTCAGCACCATCGGCGCGAAGATCTCGCGCGCCTGACCGCTGTGGCGAATGACGCGGCCCTGGGTGGTTTCGCTGCTTTCCTCGTCTTCGTGGACGCGGACATTGGGAAACCCGACGCCCTTGACCTCGCCTTGCAGGCGCACGGCATCGGCTTGCGCGGGGTCGACGCGCACGTCGAGGTTGGCGTTCTCCAGTTTCAGCACGTAATGCGTCAGCGGATCGGTCATCGTCATGCGCACGTCGATGCGCTTGTGGAACGGCCGCACGAACAGCAATCCGGCCATGACCACGACGATCAGCGCTGCGAGCAAGGCATAGCCCAGCCACGGTGGCCAGCGCGCGGTCCACGCACGCACGCGCTGGCCCGAGATCAATGCATGCGAGGTCAATGCCGCGGCCCAGGTGAGGATGCCCGACCACAGCACGTCGGAGAGGAAATGCGCGCCCGCGGCCATGCGCGCGGCACCGACGGCGCCACCGAGCAGGAACGATCCGATGATGATCGCGACGCCAAGCGTCGGCCGCACCGCGATCACCGTGAGTCCGATCGCGCCGACCGCGAATCCGACCGAGCAATGCCCGCACGGGAACGACTTGCCGACGCCGGGCGTGCCGAGATCAAGCGGTGGGCGATATTGCGCCTGGCCGCCGAATTCCTGCAACGTGCGCGGACGCGGACGGCCGGTGTAGTCCTTGCCGATGCCGTTCACCAGCAATCCGGTGCCGAGCGCGACCGTCGCCAGCGAGGTCAGTGCCATCCTGCGCACCAGCGGATGCCGGCGCCAGCGCGGTACCGCGAAGGCGAGGATCGACGCCAGCACGATCAGCCACGACAGCGCCGAACCGAAGGCATAGAGCGCCTTGTACGGCTGCCGGTTGCCCATCGGCCACGAGGCGTCGTAGCCGAGCTCGAACGGCGCGCGATGATGGAAATGCGCGGCGGCGCGGATGTCGAGATCGCTCATCCAGAACGGCAAGGTGCACGCGACAGCGGCGATCGCCAGCAGGATCCACGGCAGCCATGCGCGCAGGCGCGGCGTCACGGCAGCGCCTCGGTGGTGATGCGGCGACGCACGCGCACCACCTGGACCGCGCGCGGCGGTGCATCCATGCGTTGCACGCGGATCACGCCGAGTTCGGCAACGTGTTCATAGGCTTTCGTCAACACCGCCGGTTCGGCGACCACGCTGTCGTTTGCGACGGCATGCGATCCATCCTGGCCACCGACGAATTCCACCCACAACGCTTCCTGCGGCAGGCCGCGGCGCGCGGTGTCCATCTCGAACTGGTTGGTGATGCGGCCGTCGACATCGAGTGCCGCCACCGGATAGGGATGCGGCTGCACGTAGTAGGTCAGTTCCGCCAGCAACATGCGATCCGACGACAAAATCGGTAATCCGCCCTGCTCCTGCGTGATCGGCTGCAGCGCGTGGCCAAGCTCGCGCCAGCCGAGCACGCGCGCGTAGAGGTCGTTGCCGCTGCGCGACGGCGGATGGCCGAGTTTCGTGCCGATGTCGCGGTAATGGAGGATTCCAAGTTGCAGCACGAAGTTGAGCAGGATCACCCCCCACATCCATGCCGGCTTGCGCCCGTCCAGCCACAGCGCCAGCCATACGCTGCCGGCGGCATAGGCGGTCACCGCCCAATTGGCGTTCGCTGCGGTCACCAGCGACAGCGCCAGCATCACCCCCAGATAGGGAATGGTGAACGGCGCAAGGAAACGCGCGTTGTCGCCGCGGTCGCGCACCATCAACATCGCCAGCAACGGAAGCGACAGCAGGCCGAAGATGCCCCATTGCGCGCCAAGGAACTGGCCGAAATGGCCGAAGTGCAAGCCGGCCTGGCTGGCGTTGGTGAGATCGGCGGTGTGACGCACCGTCTCGAAGTGGTGCTGAATGTTCCAGGCGATGTTCGGCGAAACCAGCGCCAGCACGATCGCCAGCGCGACCCACGGCCCCTTGCCGCGCACCGGAATGGAATCGCGGCCCCGCCACAACACCCACGCCGTCATCGGCACGAACACCAGCATGGTGTATTTCGCCAGCGCACCGAGACCGATCGCCACACCCAGGCCGATCCACCACTTCGGTTGCGCCTGCGTGCGCGCCATCCACAGCAGCCACAACGCCCATGACCATGCCAGCAACAGCAGCGCATCCGGCGACAGCACCCAGCCGCCCAGCGCCTGCCCCGGCATGGACAGGAACAACGCCGCGGCGATCAGGCCGGTGCGCGCATTCTTCATCGCCGCGCCGAGCCGATAGAGACCGAGCGCGGCCAGCGGATAGCCGAGAATCGCCGGCAGCTTGACGCCCAGTTCGCCATCGCCGATCAGCGCGGTGCTGGCGCGCACCAGCCACGCCACCAGCGGTGGCTTGGAGTAGTAGCCGAAGGCAAGATCGCGCGACCACAGCCAGTACTGCGCCTCGTCGACGAACAGGCTGTAGTCGTGGGCCCAGACAAAGGCGATGCGGTACAGCAGGGTGCCGATCACCAGCAGGATCAGCCACGGCGCGATGCGCGCCTCGTCCTGGTCGAATGGAGAAGCAGGAACGCTCACGTGGACGGGCGCCGTTGGAAAGGCGCAAGGATACCGCAGCCGCTCAGAACCCCAGCCCGAGCTGCGGCGATGATGGCAGCGATCGCAGCGGCATCCGCACCCGGGTCGTCGCGCCCGAGGGTTTGGACATGGCCGGGGATCGCTGCACTTGCGCCTTCTTGTGCGCAGCCTCGGCCAGCACCTTGAACTGGCGTTCGCGCAAGCGCACCAGTTCCTCGGCATGGGCCTGGGTGCGGAAGTCTTCCTCCAGCCTGACATCGGGCAGGTGCGAGAACGGGATGCGCATCGGCGCCGCATCATGCCTGATCGCCGTCTGCATCGCCGCGACATAAAGCGCGTTGTTGCCGAAATGGTTGTTGACCTTGTCGAGCACCGCCGTCACCGACTGCCGCCTGCGTGTCGTCGCGATCAGTTCACCGCTGCGCTCACTGCGCAATTCGATCCCGACCAGGGTCGCCGCGACCGACAACGGCGGATTGCGCCTGACGTTCCAGCGCCCGCTCGCCGCCGCGCGCTCCAGCGGCTCCAGCATCTTCGCCAGCTGCTGCAGCAGGCTCGGCGTGTCATCGATCGGCGCGAATTCGACCGACGGGCTGAAGCGGTCATCGAGGCCGACGAAACGCACATGCAATTGCAGCCCGCGCGCGAGATAGCCGTCATCCTCGTGGCGCAGGCGCATGGCCGCCTTCGCCAGCAACTTGAACAGCACCGCGCGCATGCCATCGAGATTGCGCAGTTTCGGATCGAGCACATGCGAATGGCCGATCGAGCCACGCTGCGTCCTGCGGTCCGGCACCTCGATGCCGCGCAGCTGCATCCAGAAGCGCTCGCCCTCGACGCTGCCCCAGGCCGCGCGCAGGCGATCCTTCGGCGCCGCGCACAGTTCCTCCACGCTATCGATGCCCGCCGCGAGCAGGCGCGCCTCCATCGACGACCCGATCCCGCACAGGTCGCGCAGTTCCAATCCATGCAGGGCATGGGGAAGATCGTGCTTCTCCAGCACCACCAGGCCATCCGGCTTCTGCATGTCGGACGCGGTCTTGGCCAGGAACCGGTTGGGCGCGATGCCGATGGAACAGCGGATCGCCGCGAATTCGTCGGCGATGCGACGCTTGATCGCCTGCGCGATCGCGACTGCGTTAACGCGCTGGCGTTCGCGCCCGATCAGCCAGCACGGCACTTCATCGATCGATCCCGGCGTGCCGTGCGGAATGCAGTCGGCAATGGCCGCCATCAGCCGTGTATGGGCTTGCATGTAGCGCGCCGGGCGCGCCGGCACCACCAGTAATTCCGGGCAGCGTTCACGCGCCTCGCGCACCAGGGTTCCGGTGCGGATGCCGAATCGCTTGGCCTCGATGCTGGCGGCGATGCAGCAGGTGCTGTCGGTCATCACCGGCGCGACGGCAACCGGGCGCCCGCGCAATTCCGCAGCGTCCTCCTGTTCAACGGAGGCGAAATAGGAATTGAAATCGACGAAGAGGCAACGCAGCGTCATGACAGCATCCGTCTGGCTTCGCAGTATCCGCGGCACGCGTCTCCGCGATCACTGCGAATTTCACGAATCTACTAACGGATGAGGTTGCGCGGCGCGCGTCGCACGGTTCGCGACAAAGCATCGCACGCGCTGGCTTGGCAGGTGACCAGCTCCGGTGCGCGGGACGCCGTGAATCCGTCCATGGAGGCTCATGCGCCGCATCCATGCGGCGCAATGCCCGCTCCCCGGACTGGCGCACCCGCCGCCGCGCGCGTGTTGTTGCTTTCAAGAGAGCAAAAGACTCGCCACCGGCGGCGCCGTGCGGTTCGTCCGCAGGGGCCGACCATGCGAGGCATGGATGCCGAGTCGAGCCCCCATGGATGGGTTCACGGCGTGTCGGCCACTGCGGATAACCGCTAAAGGCGCGCAGCCGGGCGATTGCTTTCCGCGCGAAGTTACAACACCCGCGGCGGTTCACCGCCAACAATCACGACATCCGCCGGCCGGCGCGCAAACAGCCCGACGCTGATCACGCCGGGAATCTGGTTCAGGCGCTCCTCGACCGCGACCGGATCGGTGATCCGCAGATTGTGCAGATCGAGGATGTGGCCGCCGTTGTCGGTCACGACCGGACGCTCCATCGCGTCCATGCGGAACACCGGCTGGCCGCCGGTCAGCGCCACCAGCTCGCGCGCCACCATGCTGCGCGCCATCGGCACCACCTCCACCGGCAACGGGAAGCGGCCGAGCACGTCGACCTGCTTGCTGGCATCGATGATGCAGACGAACTTCCTGCTCGCCTGGGCGATGATCTTCTCGCGCGTCAGCGCAGCGCCGCCGCCCTTGATCAGGTTCTTGCGCGGATCGCATTCGTCGGCGCCATCGACATACAGCTCGAGCTCGCCGGCGGCGTTGAGGTCGAACACTTGGATGCCGAGTGCGCGCAGCTTTTCCGTGCTCTGCTCGGAACTCGAGACCGCGCCGCGGATGCGATGTTTCTCGCGACCGAGCGCATCGATGAAGAACGCCACCGTCGAGCCGGTGCCGACGCCGACCATCATGCCGTCCTCGACCCAGTCCATGGCCTTCTCGGCGGCCAGCCGCTTGCCTTCGTTGCTCATTTCTTGGTGTTCCCGCGTGTGATCATTTCTTTTCGAGAGCGAGCAGCAGCTTCCACTGCGCCGCGGTCACCGGCAGCACCGACAATCGCGAACCGGTGCGCGTCAATGCGAATTCCTCGCCAAGTGCGTCGCGGTGTTCGCGGATCTCGGCCAGCGACAGCAGCCGCTTCAGGTGCCGCACGTAGCCGATGTCGACCAGGTCCCAGCGCGGTTGTTCCTGCGTCGACTTGGGATCGAAGTATTTCGACTTCCTGTTGAACTGGGTGGGATCCGGATAGGGCGTTCCCACCACTTCGCCGATGCCGTAGATGCCCGGCACTTCGCAGTTGGAGTGGTAGATGAAAACCTGGTCGCCCGGGGTCATCTGGCGCATGAAATTGCGCGCCTGGTAATTGCGCACGCCGGTCCAGGGCTCGCGCCCGACTTTCTGCAGGGTGTCGATGGAAAAATCGGTCGGCTCCGTCTTCATCAACCAATAGTGGGCACGCGCGCTCATGGCTTCTCCCGCAAATAAGTGGTGGATTCGGTGACGATGGCATCGCAGGGCACGTCCCATTCGCGTGGCTGCAACGCATCGACACGCTGGCAGTCGAAGCCGACGCCGACAAGATGTGGCGGCGCGGCGCGATGATCGCGCAGGCTGCGGTCGTACCAGCCGCCACCCATGCCAAGGCGATGGCAATTCGAATCGAAGCCGGTCAGCGGCAGCACGATCAGCGCCATGTCGGCCACCCGCAGCAGTGACGACGCTTCCAGCGCCGGCTCGGGGATGCCGAAGCGATTCGGACGCGTCTCGTCTCCCGCGCGGAACGGCGCGAAGCGCAAGGTGTTGTCGCCTTCATCGAGCACGGGCAGGCAGTAGACGCAGTGCGGCGGCAGTCGCAACTGCCAGGCGTGCAATGGCATTTCGCCATCCACCGCCCAGTAACCGGCGACGTAAGCGCGCCACCGCATCGGCGGCGGCCAGGCGATCGCCCGCGCTCACGCTGCGGCGGGCATCGCGCAGGCGGTGGCGGAGATCGAGGACGGGATCGCGGGTGGCGGGCATCCGCACATTATCCGCGAACGCAAAGAATAAGGTTCCTCCGCCGTGCCGATGCGGCGGAACGGCCTTGAACCCAGGGTTCAAGTGGAAGCGCTTGGCGGCCTTCGGGCTTTCCGAACGTGGCGGACATGCACGCCCGGCCGCTTCACATTCCCGATGTCGTTCTTAAGGGACAAGGCGAATGTTTGCACGCTGTCGAGCACAGCAGAGGAAGCGACGCCAGTATAGCCAACCACGATCGGCGCGCACACTTTTTTCTGCGCGCATTCAGCGCGCGTCCGGCTCTCGATCGGGATTTCCAACCAATGAATTGAGCTTGCGCTCGAGATCACCCAGGGTGCGATCGAATTCATCCCCCAGCACGCCGCCCTGATGGCGCGTCTGCTGCAATTCGTGGGCGAGATTGAGCGCAGCCAGCACCGCGATGCGCTCGATCGCGGCCATGCGGTTGTTGCCGCGGATGTCGCGCATGCGCTGGTCGAGCATGCGGGCGGCGGCAACCAGGTCGTCGCGTTCTTGCGGCTCGCAGCCGACGCTGTAGTCGCGATCCATCACGCGAACATTGACGACTTCGCTCACGGCTGGTCCTCAAGCGTGCGGATGCGGTGGATCAGCGCCTCGACGCGAACCCGCGCCTGTTCGTTGCGGGCGATCAGGTCGGCGCGCTCGTTCATCAATTGCTGCTGCTCGGCGCGCAGGGCGCGGTTCTCGTCACTCAGCCGGTGCAGTCGCGCGGACAGCCCTTCGGCGCGCTCCACCAGCGCCTGCAGTCGATCGATCGCATCCTGCCCGTTCATGGCGAAACATTAGCATGGGGTCGATGCCGGGCGGCGTCGCCTGATTTACACTTCCTGCATGTCCGAACCCCTGCCCGACGCGTCCACCCTGCAAGCCGAACTGGACCAGCTCGGACTGGCGACCACGCCCTGGGAACTGCAGGGCGCGTTGATCGGCTGGATCGCCGGCGGTGGCGACACCGACCGCGAGTGGCTGGGCAAAGTGATGGCCGATCCCGCATTGCCCGCCTTGATGGACGGCAGCGCGATCGGGCACTTCGGCCGCGGCACTCAGGCGCAGATCGAAGACAACGACCTCGGCCTGACGCTGCTGCTGCCCGACGAGGACGCCACCTTGCAGGAACGCAGCGCCGCCCTGTTCGACTGGTGCCGGCATTTCCTCGGCGCCTTCGGCCTCGCCGCCGGCGGCGAACCGCCACTGTCCGATGAGGGCGAGGAAGCGCTGCAGGACCTGGCGCGACTGGCGACCGCCACCGCCGAACCCGACGGCGACGAGGAAGACGAAGCCGCGCTGGCCGAGATCGAGGAATTCGTGCGGGTCGCGGCCCTGCTGCTGCATGGCGACGTCGCCATCGCGCGGCGGCGCCGCCAACTGCACTGATCGTGGCCACCGGCCTGTCCGCGGCCACCTACGCCCGCCGCCGCCGGCAGCTGATGCGACAGGTCGGCGACGACGGCATCGTCATCGTCCCGAGCGCGCCGGAACGCATCCGCAGCCGCGACACCCACTACCCCTATCGCCCCGATTCCGATCTCTGGTACCTGACCGGATTCGCCGAACCGCACACCGTCCTGGTGCTGATCCCGGGACGCGCGCACGCCGAATCCATCCTGTTCTGCCGCGAACGCGATCCCGAGCGCGAGGGCTGGGACGGTGCGCGGGTCGGGCCGGAAGACGCGGTGCACGCGCTCGGGTTCGACGACGCCTATCCCATCGACGATCTCGACGAGATCCTGCCCGGGCTGCTGGAAGGTCGCGGCCGTGTCCATTACCACCTCGGCCGCGACAGCGAATTCGACCTGAAACTGATCGGTTGGCTCAACCGCGCGCGCGCGCGCGGCCGCCACGGTGCGCAATCTCCCAACGAATTCATCGAACTCGGCCATCTCCTCGACGAAATGCGCCTGTTCAAGAGCGCCGAGGAATTGCGGGTGATGCAGCGCGCGGTCGACATCAGCATCGAGGCGCACCAGGCGGCGATGCGTGCGGCGAAACCCGGCATCGCCGAATACGAATTGCAGGCCGAGCTCGAGCGCGTGTTCCGCCGCCATGATGCCGTTCCCGCCTACGGCAGCATCGTCGGCGCGGGCGCCAACGCCTGCGTGCTGCACTACATCGCCAATGGCGCCAAATCCGCCAGGAACGACCTGATCCTGATCGATGCCGGCGCCGAATACCGCGGCTACGCCTCCGACATCACCCGCACGTTTCCGGTCAATGGCCGTTTCAGCGATGAACAACGCGCCCTCCACGATCTCGTCGGCACGGCGCAGCAGGCGGCGCTGGCGCAGGCGCAACCGGGCCGGCCATGGGCGGCGATGCACGAGGCCGCGATCGAAACCCTGACCGACGGCCTGCTTGCGCTCGGCCTGCTCAAGGGCACGCTGAAGCAGCACCTGAAGGACGAAAGCCACAAGCGTTTCACCCGCCACAAGACCGGCCACTGGCTTGGCCTCGACGTCCACGACGTCGGCGAATACCGCATTGACGGCGAATCGCGGGTGCTGGAACAGGGGATGGCCTTCACCGTCGAACCGGGCCTCTACGTCAACCCGGACGACCGCAGCGTCGCGGCGAAATGGCGCGGCATCGGCATCCGCACCGAAGACGACGTGGTGATGACCGCCAACGGCCATCGCATCCTCAGCGATGCGCTGGTCCGCGACGCCGACGCCATCGAGGCCTTCATGGCCGACGGCCTATAATTCCGCATCCTCCGCACCACCTTCCGAACATGCCCACGAATACCGTGACTGGCGACGCCATCGCCATCCGCCGCGCCCTGTTGTCCGTGTCCGACAAGACCGGGTTGATCGATCTCGCCCAGGCGCTGGCTGCACGCAACGTGGAACTGCTGTCGACCGGCGGCACCGCCAAGGAAATCCGCGAAGCCGGACTGGCGGTGCAGGATGTCAGCGACGTCACCGGGTTCCCGGAAATGATGGACGGGCGCGTCAAGACCCTGCATCCGGTCGTGCATGGCGGCCTGCTCGGGCGCGCCGGCACCGACGATGCGGTGATGGCCGAACACGGCATCGACCCGATCGACCTGCTGGTGCTGAATCTCTATCCGTTCGAACAGGTCAGCGCCGACCCGGACAGCACGTTCGCCGACATCATCGAAAACATCGACATCGGCGGCCCGGCGATGCTGCGCTCGGCAGCGAAGAATTTCGCGCGCGTCGCGGTCGCCACCGATCCTTCGCAATACGCCGCGCTGTTGTCGGAACTCGATGCGAACAGCGGCACGCTGTCGGCGAAGACGCGCTTCGAACTTTCCGTCGCCGCGTTCAATCGCGTCGCGCAGTACGACGCCGCGATCAGCAATTACCTGTCGTCGATCCAGGCCGATGGCACGCGCTCGGCGTTCTCCGGACAAGCCAACGGCAGCTTCGTCAAGGTGATGGACCTGCGCTATGGCGAGAACCCGCACCAGCAGGCCGCGTTCTACCGCGACCTGTACCCGGCGCCGGGCTCGCTGGCAACGTTCACGCAGTTGCAGGGCAAGGAACTCAGCTACAACAACATCGCCGACAGCGATGCCGCGTGGGAATGCGTGCGCCAGTTCGACGCGCCGGCCTGCGTGATCGTCAAGCACGCCAATCCCTGCGGCGTGGCCGTCGGCAGCGGCCCGGCCGACACCTACGAAAAAGCCTACGCCACCGATCCGACTTCGGCCTTCGGCGGCATCCTCGCCTTCAACCGCAAGCTCGATGGCGCCACCGCGAAGACCATCCTCGACCGCCAGTTCGTCGAGGTGCTGATCGCCCCCGATTACGACGACGACGCCCTGGCCTACGCGAAGAAGAAGGCCAACGTCCGCGTGCTGCGCATCCCGCTGGCGCCGGTATCGAAGGGCTTCATCGACACCAAGCGCGTCAATTCCGGGATGCTGATGCAGACCGCCGACGATCGCGTCGTCACCCGCGACGAACTGAAGGTGGTGACGAAGATCGCGCCGACCGAAGCGCAATTCTCCGACCTGCTGTTCGCGTGGAAGGTCGCCAAGTTCGTCAAGTCGAATGCCATCGTCTATGCCAGGGATCAGCACACCATCGGCGTCGGCGCCGGCCAGATGAGCCGCGTCTATTCCGCGCGCATCGCCGGCATCAAGGCGGTCGACGCCGGTCTTGTCGTGCCCGGTTCGGTGATGGCGAGCGACGCCTTCTTCCCGTTCCGCGACGGCATCGACGCAGCGGCGGAAGCCGGCATCAAGGCGGTGATCCAGCCCGGCGGTTCGATGCGCGACAACGAGGTGATCGCGGCTGCCGACGAACACGGCATCGCCATGGTGTTCACCGGCATCCGCCACTTCAGGCACTGAGGACGCAGCGATGAAACTCCTCGTCATCGGTTCCGGTGGTCGCGAACACGCGCTGGCCTGGCGTCTCGCGCAATCGTCGCGCATCGCCGAAGTCCTGGTCGCACCGGGCAATGCCGGCAGCGCGAAGGAAGCGAAGTGTCGCAATGTCGCCGTTTCCGCAACCGATCTCGATGGCCTGATCGCACTCGCCCGCGATGAAGGCGTCGCCTTCACCGTGGTCGGCCCGGAAGCACCGCTGGTCGCCGGCATTGTCGATCGCTTCCGCGAAGCCGGGTTGAAAATCTTCGGCCCCACGGCTGCTGCCGCACAGCTGGAAGGCAGCAAGGCCTACGCCAAGGATTTCCTCGCGCGCCACGGCATACCGACCGCGTTCTACGCCGTCCACACGGATGTCGACGCCGCGCTCGCCTACGTGCGCGAGAAGGGCGCGCCGATCGTGATCAAGGCCGACGGGCTTGCCGCCGGCAAGGGCGTGATCGTGGCGATGACGCTCAATGAAGCCGAAGCCGCCGTGCGCGACATGCTGCAGGGGAATGCCTTCGGCAGCGCCGGTTCGCGCGTGGTGATCGAGGAATTCCTCGACGGCGAGGAAGCCAGCTTCATCTCGATGGTCGATGGCAAGACCGCATTGCCGATGGCGACCTCGCAGGATCACAAGCGCGTCGGCGATGGCGACACCGGCCCCAATACCGGCGGCATGGGCGCGTATTCGCCGGCACCGGTGGTCACGCCGGAGGTGCACGCGCGGGTGATGCGCGAAGTGGTCAATCCGACCGTCGCCGGCATGATCAGGGATGGAATTCCGTTCACCGGCTTCCTCTACGCCGGATTGATGATCGACGCCGCGGGTGCGCCCAAGGTGATCGAATTCAACGTGCGCTTCGGCGACCCGGAAACCCAGCCGGTGATGCTGCGGCTGCAGTCCGATCTCTCCGAACTGATCGAAGCCGCGATCGACGGCCGTCTCGACGAGGTCGAAGCGCACTGGAATCCCCAGGTCTCGCTGGGCGTGGTGATGGCCGCGGAACATTACCCGGACGCGCCGCGCACCGGCGACATCATCCACGGACTTGATGCCGCCAGCGATCCCGATTGCAAGGTGTTCCAGGCCGGCACCGCCTTGGACGCCGACGGCAACACCGTCACCGCCGGCGGCCGGGTGCTTTGCGTGTGCGCACTCGGAAACTCGGTCGCCGATGCGCAGCGCAAGGCCTATGCGGAAGTCGATCGCATCCATTGGGACGGTGAGTTCCACCGCAGCGACATCGGCTGGCGGGCGATCGCGCGCGGATAACCGGCAGGTCCACGCCAGGAAGGGCGGCACCGGTAGCGTAACCAGGCTGGAATCCACTCGATTCCCGATGCGATACTCGCATCGTCAACTGCGCAATCGCACTCCCCATTCCTTGGCATCAGGACAAACACCATGAACGACAAAACCATGACCGATCTCGGCAAGCTGGTCCTGCGCCTCGCGCTCGGCTGCCTGATCCTGCTGCACGGCATCGCCAAACTGAAGGGCGGCATCGGCCAGATCACCGGACTGGTCGAAGCGCACGGACTGCCCGGCTTCGTCGCCTACGGCGTGCTGATCGGCGAAGTGGTCGCGCCGATCATGGTGCTGTTCGGCTTCTTCGCGCGCTTCGGCGGCCTGATCATCGCCGTCAACATGCTGGTCGCGTTCGTGCTGGTGCAAACGGGGCAGCTGTGGCATCTCAACAACCAGGGCGGCTGGGACCTGGAACTGCAGGGCATGTATCTCGCCGCCGCCGTCGCGATTGCCTTGCTGGGACCGGGGTCGTACAGCGCCAACGGGAAGTAAGTCCCGCTGAAACCTGACCGGGCGCGACTAATGCGTCGTGCCCGGCGTTGCGTCCTCCGGCGCCGGCTGCAACTCCACCGCCAACTCTTCCAGTTCGGCGATCTCGGCCTCCAGCGCGTCATGCAATTCGCCCTGACTCGTCATCAAGGCCTCGATTTGATTCGCCTGCTTGAGTTTCCTCAACTCGCCGTCGAACAACAGCCATTGTGCCGTCAAGCGCTCGACATTGCTCTTCGAGTAATGACGCATCCCCTTGAGCTGCGCCAGCGTGTCGTTGACATGATCGAGCGGCGTCTTGGTATCCGCGGACATGGTGATCTCCTGTGCGGGGTTCCGAGCGCAGGGTAGTCGGGTGAAGCTGGCTGGGAGCGGAATGGGACTTCACCCCGAAGTACACTGCCCAATCGTCCGGCATGGGGAAGCCTCGCGTGATCGTCTATCAATCGACCCGACAGGGATTTCTGGACGACAGCGAACGCAACGCGATCGAGGACGTCATCAATCGTGCGTGGGTCCGACGTACCGGCCGCTACGCCACCACCGGTGAATATCGTGCATGGCAGCATTCGCTGATGCAGATGGCCGAAGTGTTGCGGGACGATGAATTGCCCGAGACGATGGGCGTTGGCGTCGAATTCGGGATACCGCAGACGGCCAAGCGCATCGACTTCATTCTCTCGGGTGAAACCGAAGACCGCGCGCCTCGCATCATCATTATCGAATTGAAACAATGGTCGACGTCACGGGTTTCCGAGAAGGACGGCATCGTCATCGCCCAACGCGGCGGATACGCAGAACGCGAAGGCATCCATCCCAGCTACCAGGCATGGTCGTATGCGGCACTGCTCGAGGGCTTCAACGAAGCTGTGCATGAAGGCGGCATCGGCCTGCAGCCTTGCGCCTATCTCCACAACTACCAGCGAGATGGCGTGATCGATTCACCGCGCTACGCACCCTACATGGAGAAGGCGCCACTATTCCTGCGCGGAAATGGCGAACGCCGGAAACTCCGCGAATTCATCAGGCAACACGTCAGGCACGGCGACAACGGCCAGTTGCTCTACGAAATCGATCAGGCACGCATCCGTCCTTCCAGAATGCTCGCCGACAGCCTCGCCGGGATGTTGAAGGGCAATCGCGAGTTCGTGCTGGTCGACGACCAGAAACTAGTCTACGAAGCCTGCATCGCCAAGTCGGCGGAGGGTTCACCCGAGCGGAAACAGGTTGTCATCGTCCAGGGTGGGCCGGGGACCGGAAAGTCGGTGGTCGCGATCAACCTTATGGTCGAACTGACCCGGAAAGGGCTGCTCGCCAAATATGTTTCCAAGAACGCCGCGCCTCGCGCGGTCTACCAGCAGAAACTGAAGGGGCAGCGCACCCAGGCGCAAATTTCCTCCATGTTCGGCGGCTCCGGCAACTTTCATGAATCCGAAGCCGATGTCTTCGACACATTGATCGTCGACGAGGCACATCGCCTCAACGCCAAGAGCGGACTGTATGGCAATCTCGGCGAAAACCAGATCAAGGAAATCATCGCTGCCGCGAAATCGACGATTTTGTTCGTCGACGACGACCAGATCGTCACGTTGAACGACATTGGCCAATCGAAAGAAATCGAACGCTGGGCAAACCAACTCGGCGCCGAAATCACCCGCCTGGAACTGGCCTCGCAATTCCGCTGCTCCGGATCGGACGGCTATCTCGCATGGCTCGACGACGTCCTCGGCATCCGGCCAACCGCGAATCCGGGCCTCGATACCGCTACTTTCGATTTCCGCGTCATCGACTCCCCGACGGAGCTGTTCGACCTGATCGTCGAACGCAACCGTCGCAATAACAAGTCGCGGATGGTGGCTGGCTATTGCTGGGACTGGAAGAGCAAGAAGAATCCTGATTCCTGCGACATCGTCCTCGCGGAATCCGGCTTCGCCAAGCAGTGGAATCTCGGCAGTGACGGAAGCCTGTGGATCACGGCTCCGGATTCCGTCGAGCAAATCGGCTGCATCCATACCTGCCAGGGTCTCGAACTCGATTATGTCGGGGTGATCATCGGCCCCGACCTGATCGTTCGCGACGGAACACTGGTCTCCGTGCCCGAAGGGCGCTCCTCGATGGATCGTTCGATTCGGGGCTGGAAATCAATGCTTCGCCAGGATCGCGAAGGAACCCTGCAGCGCGTCGACCGCATTATTCGCAATACCTATCGCACCTTGATGACGCGCGGGATGAAGGGCTGCTACATCCATTGCACCGATGCGGGAACACAGGAATATTTTCGCGAACGCTTGCACGCGAGCTGACTTCACCCGCTATCCTCCCCCAAACCCCGGGGAACCCTGCATGTCGTCCCATTCCCAGTTCGCCCTGCTGCGCCAGCGCCGCTTCGCACCGTTCTTCACGGTGCAATGCCTCAACGCCTTCAACGACAACGTGTTCCGCCAGGGCATCATCGGCCTGCTGTTCTGGTTGAACGTGCCGGAATCCGAACGCGGCCTGTACACGCAGCTGGCGCCGGCGATCTTCATCCTCCCCTACTTCCTGTTCTCGGCGACCGCGGGCCAGATCGCCGAGAAGATGGAGAAGGCGAAGCTGATTCGCCTGGCGATGCTGCTGGGCGTGCTGATCATGCTGGTCGCGGCGCTCGGCTTCGTCACCCACCACCTGCCGTTGCTGCTGATCGCGCTGTTCGCGACCGGCGTGCATTCGACGCTGTTCGGGCCAGTGAAGTATTCGATCCTGCCGGCGGTGCTGCATCCGCGCGAGCTCACCGGCGGCAACGGGCTGGTGGAGATGGGGACGTCGGTGTCGATCCTGGTCGGCATGATCGTCGGCGGCCTGATCTTCAGCATCGGCGGCGCCTATTCGCCATGGCTGGCCGCTGCCGCAGTGCTGGCGATCGC
Source organism: Lysobacterales bacterium (assembly GCA_019510195.1). Lineage (GTDB taxonomy): Bacteria > Pseudomonadota > Gammaproteobacteria > Xanthomonadales > Xanthomonadaceae > Solilutibacter. Next base: position 47,742 of record JAEKKW010000061.1, read on the forward strand.
GACTGCGGCATGGATCGCGGCGAAACTGATTCCCGTCGTCGGCGCCAGCGCGCCCGATCTCCGCATCAACTGGAATCCGGTGACGGAAACCGTCGGCGTGATGAAGCTGGCGCGCAAGCAACTGGCCGTGCGCAATGCCGTGCTCGGCGTGTCGTGGTTCTGGTTCGTCGGCACGGTGTTCGCGGCGGAACTGCCGGACTACGCGCCGCTCAACCTCGGCGGCGGCAACACGCTCTATGTCTTTGTGCTGGCACTGTTCTCGGTCGGCACCGGACTCGGCGCAGTGCTGTGCGAAAAACTCTCGGCGCGCACGGTTGAAATCGGCCTGGTGCCGCTCGGCGCCTTCGGCATCAGCGTCTTCCTGTTCGATCTGTACTTCGCGCGCAGCGGCGCCGCCCCGGTGCATGGCCTCGACATCGCCGGTTTCATGCACCAGCCCGGCAGCTGGCGCATCGCCATCGATCTCGTCGGCATCGGCCTGTTCACCGGCTTCTTCGTGGTTCCGCTGTTTGCGCTGATCCAGAGCCGCACGCCGAAGGGCGAGTTGTCGCGGGTGATCGGCGCGCTCAACATCCAGAACTCCGGCTTCGTGGTCGCGGCATCGCTGCTCTGCCTTGCGCTGCGCTCGTACGCGCACTGGACCATCCCGCAGATCTTCCTCGCGCTCGCCATCGCCAACACCCTGGTCGCGATCTGGATCT
>JAEKKW010000032.1 GCA_019510195.1 Lysobacterales bacterium
ATCCCGATGCCGGGTGGGTCGGGGCGATGATGAAAAAAATTTCACGAAAGGTGTTGACACGGCCAAATCGGCTACTTACGTTTCGCCCAACCGGAGGGCAGTACCGCATCGAGTGATCGAACGCAAGTCCAATACGAGGATTCAATCTCCCTCATCCAATCGAATGCGGGATCACGCAAAGTCGTCATGCGTGGTTCCACACCCAATCCGTTCCGCGACTTCGGGCGCGACAACGGTCCGTGGCGGGTCCGACTCCCGCTGTGCGTATGAACCGGCCTGGCTGGTTCGTTACAACTCAAGACGAGGAGCCATCCAATGGCAATGAAGAAAGCTGCGAAGAAGGCCGCCAAGAAACCGGCGAAAAAGGCCACCAAGAAGGCCGCCAAGAAGACCGTCCGCAAGGCCGCCAAGAAGACCGTGAAGAAGGCTGCCAAGAAGACCGTCCGCAAGGCTGCCAAGAAGACCACCAAGAAGGCCGCCAAGAAGACCGTCCGCAAGGCTGCCAAGAAGACCGCGAAGAAGACCGCCAAGAAGACTGTCCGCAAGGCTGCCAAGAAGACCACCAAGAAGGCCGCCAAGAAGACTGTCCGCAAGGCCGCCAAGAAGGCCACCAAGAAGCCGGCCAAGAAGGCCGCGAAGAAGGCTGCGAAGAAGGGTGGCAAGAAGCGCGCTTCCAAGAAGCCGGCTGCGCTGCCGATGATGCCGACCCCGATGATCTGATCGTCGATCGCATCCGCACGACCTTGAAAACTCCTCCCCGTTCGCGGCGGAGGAGTTTTTTTATGCGCGATCAGTCCTTGCTGGAGCCGTTGTCGTCGTTGTCCGGCGCGGGTACGCCGCCGCCGGCGATGTCGGGCATCGTGCCGCCGGTGATGCTGTTGGGAATCCACGCCACCGCCGGCAGCTTGAGCGCGCGGTCGAGGATGGTCGGCATCAGTCCCGACGGCAGCGAGCTCTCGCTGTTCCACAGGATCACCAGGCCGAGATCGCGGTCGGGCAGTACCGCCATCGCGCCGCGATAGCCCTGCACGGCGCCGCCGTGGAAGTACAACGGGTGGCCGGCATAACTCATCACGCGCCAGCCAAATCCGTAACCGGCGGACTCCAGCCGTTCGTGGCGCCAGCCACTGCCGCGCAACTCGGTCGGCGTCGAGACCTGCGCGGTATGCAGTTGTGCGAGCACGTTGGCAGGCAGCACGTCGGGGCGATGGCCACTCTGCGCGATCATCCATTGCGCCATGTCGCTGATGCTGGCGTTGACGCCGGCTGCGGGTGCCAGCTGGTAGAAGTTCGGCTTCGGCATCAGTGCGCGCCAGCGTCCGCCGCCGCGCACGTGCGGCTTGGCCCAGCGCGGGCTCGATTCGATGCCCTTCAGCCCGTAGCTGGCGTCATTCATGCCGAGCGGCTTGAACAGGCGGGTTTGCACGGCATCGGCATAGAAATTGCCGGTCGCGGCGAACACCACGTCGCCGATCAGGCTGAAGGCGACGTTCTGATAGGCATAGCACTCGCCGGGCATGCATTTCATCGGTGCCGATGCCAGCTTCTGGACGGCGCTCGGGTAATCGGTATTGCCCTCGATGTCGCGATCGTAGGCATTGTGCGTCAGGCCGACGCGATGGCTCATCAGATCGGCGACGGTGACGCTTTGGGTCGCCGCCTCGGATGGCAGGCGGAAGCTGGGCACGTAGCGCACCACCGTGTTGTTCCAGGCGAGGCGGCCGTCATTGACCAGCAAACCGGTCAGCGCGCTGACGATGGCGACCGCGAGTCCGGGGACGCGTTCGCCGGCGACCAGTGCGCGGGCGATGCGATCCACTTCGCCCAGGTCAGCCTGCGATACCGAAGCGTTCGCCGATGTGGATGCGGGGCTTGCCGATGGCAGCGCCTGTGCCGGATCGGGTCGGGGCAGGCCAAGCGCGGTTTGCGCAGCGACCGGTGCCGCAATACACAACAGCGCCGGGATCAGGACGGACAGCATGGACGGATGCATGCGGCGGATCCCGGTGCGCGAGTTGTTCACGGCGAAGCTTCCAGAGAGGTCTCCGGCAGTGTAATCACGCTGTCTTCGGATTGCATGAACAGGGGGAGAAACGCTGGGTATCCTCTTGATTTCAAAGGAACGTAACCGGGGTTCATCCATCAATCGTTTTCGCCTTTCTCGTTCGGCTGCATCAGGAAGTTGCGGACAATCTGGCGGCGGGCGGAGTAATGCCGCGGATCACGCTGTGCACTGCAACTGGCCGGATTGTTGGTCACGGCGATGTCGACGCCGCGACGGAAAGCCTGGTCGCAACTTGCAGTCAGGCGTTCTTCCAGCACCTGGTAGCGCCAGCTGTTGACCGATACGCGCTTGCCGGCCTGGTGCAGCCGCTTGATGCGGACGCTGGTGGCGAATGTGGCGTTCATCTCGACCACCGCGAGCCTGGGATCATGCTGCGCGATCACCCAGTCGATGTCGTCGTCGCGGGTGGCCTTGTATTGCAGGTAGACGTCTTTCGAGATCGCGCGCGCCGCGGCGTATTTCGCCCGGTCGCCCTGGGTCTGGAAATACACCTGGTCGAGCATGTTGGCGCGAATGGCCAACGCCATCGCCGGTGCGATCACGTCCATCGTCTTGAATTCGGCATCAAGGAAGATGGGTTTCCCCTTGGCGTGCGCCAGCACCTCCTCGAAACGCGGCAACGGATCACCGGCAGGCAAGCGGCATTGGCGAATCCGTGCCGAGGTCAGCGTTCGCGGTTCGCCGTGACAGGTGCTCTTGGTCGAGAGATCGTCGTCGTGGTAGACGAATACGTCGCCATCGCTGGATGCGTGCAGATCCATCTCGAGGATGTCGGCGGTCCTGGCCGTGGTGGTGGCATCGAACTGGCGCTGGACGTTCTGCAGGCCAAAATAGCCGCCGCGATGCGCCGCGACGTAAGTGCGTCCCAGCGGATGCTCGCCGATCTCGGGAGGCAAACCTTCGGGCGTGCCGTATTTGGCATACGCGCAGACGGTCCCCGACAGCATCAGGGCGATCAGCAGGACTCTGGTTTTCGGCATGCATGGGCGGGCGGGAGAGGCCAGGCTCGCATGCTGGGGCCTTTGGCCTTCAATTTCCTTGCAACCGTGTTAACGTCGCGCAACGTCGAAACGCGTTTGGCCGATGCCCGTCACAGATTCACAGCGCGTCCACCAGGGGGAATGGCCGGCGATGGCGCTGTCCTTTCTCTATTTTTTCTGCGTGCTCGCCGCCTATTACGTGATCCGGCCGGTACGCGAGCAGTTGGCCGCGGCAGTCGGGTCCACCCAATTGCCGTGGTTTTTCGCAGCCACGTTCGTCGCCACATTGGCGCTGACGCCAGTGTTCGCGTGGCTGATCGCGCGCTGGCCGCGGCGAGTCGTGGTCCCGATCGTTTATCTGTTCTTCATCGCCTGCCTCGTCGCCTTCATTCCACTCTTCGCCCGCGATGGCCTGATCTCCCCGCGCGCGCTGGGCATCGTGTTCTTCGTCTGGGTGAGCGTCTTCAACCTCTTCGTGGTGTCGGTGTTCTGGAGCTTCATGACCGACATCTGGGACGAAGGCCAGGCGCGCCGCGTGTTCCCGCTGATCGGTGTCGCCGGCACCATCGGTGCGATTGCCGGTCCCGCGATCACCCGCTTGCTGGTCGATGTCATCGGCGTGGCACCGTTGTTGGCGGTATCCGCCGGCCTGCTCGGGATCGCGCTCCTGTGCGTGCTGCTGCTGGGTCGCTGGTCGCAACGGCATGACATGGGCAAGCATCACCACAACCAGCCCGTCGGTGGCGGCATCTTCGATGGCCTGAAGCAGATCATCGCGACACCGTTCATGCGCAACATGGCGATCCTGATGCTGCTCGGCGATGCCGTCGGCACGGTTTGCTATGCGCTGGTGACCGATTACTCCAGGGCGACCTTCCACGATGCGGTGGCACGTACCCGGTTCGCCGCGGATCTCGACATGAGCACCAACCTGCTGATGATCCTGCTGCAGGTCACGATGACGCGCTTCCTGTTGCCGCGTGTCGGCGCCGGCATGGTCATCGCGGTGTGGGCGTTCATCGGCATCGTGGTTTGCGTGGCGATGGCGTTCTCGGGGAATCCCAACTTGCCGGTCTTCGCCATCAGCCAGGAACAGGCGGCGGTGTGGATCGCGCACGTTCCGGAATTGCCGCTGCTGCGCAACCTCGTCGCCCAGCCGATCGAATTGCTGCCGACCTTGTCGTGGGTGGTGCTGATGCTGCTGGTAACGCGCGCCACCGCCTACGGGATGATGCAGCCCGCGCGCGAGAGCCTCTATACGCTGGTCCCGCGCAGTTGGCGCTACAAGGGCAAGAATGCGGTGGATACCGCGGTCTGGCGGGCAGGCGATGTCGCCAGTGCCCTGCTGGTCAACCTGCTGAAATCCGCGGGTGCGGCATCCGCAGTGTTCGGCTTGACCGGCGCGGCGGCGATCGCCGCATCCGGATGGATCGGTTGGCGTACAGCCGCACAGGCGCAGGATGCACGCGATGCAGCAAGCGCCGACTGAGCCGCCTGTTCCCGAACTGGATCCGCCACCCGGTCCCGCAACCGTCCTGCGAGAGCGCCGATGGTTGCGTCGCGCATCGCTGGCGACCGTGGTGGTTCTCGTGGCCAGTGGCCTCTATGCGTGGTTGTGGGAACCGCGCCAGCTGGTGGAACGTGATTACACCTTGCGACTGGCGAACTGGCCGGCGCAATGCGATGGCCTGCGCATCGACCAGGTCACCGATCTCCACACCGGATCGTGGATGAACGGCATCGATAATGTCGATCGCATCGTGGCGAAACTCTCCGCCAGTGATTCCGACGCCGTAGTGTTCACCGGCGATTACGTGATCCGCAGCGTGGTGCTGGGCAAGTACGTCGATCCCGCGACCATCGCCAATCATCTCGAGCCGCTCACGAAGACCAAGGTGGTCTATGCGGTGATGGGCAATCACGACTGGTGGGATGGCGGGCCACGCGTGATCCACGAATTCGAGCGTGTCGGCATCCACGTGCTAGAGAATGAATCGACCCGCGTCGGCGTGCGCGATTGCGGCTTCAATCTGGTTGGCGTCGACGATCTCACCGCCGGCAAGCCGCAGCCGCTCGCGGCCTATGCGCGCATCGATCCCGGCCTGCCGACCATCGCGCTCGAGCACGAGCCCGAGATGTTCCTGAAGTTGCCGGCATCGACCGCGCTGGTGCTGGCCGGACATACGCACGGCGGTCAGGTGAATCCGTTCGGCTTGCGGACACCATCGAAATTCCGCGCCAGGTCGGCAGCGTTGAGCGGCGAATACCATGTTGGCGATCGCACGTTGTTCGTTTCGCCCGGCATCGGCACCAGCTGGCTGCCGTTGCGGATGGGACGCTATCCGGAGATCTCGCGGCTCACGTTACGCAGTGACCAAGGTACGAAGCACGAGCAGTAAAGCATCGCCCGGCTGTGCGCCTGTGGATGCTTGCCAGCCTCTTGAGTAGCAACAACACGCGCCCGCCAAGCCAGCGCGTGCGATGCTGTTACGCCACATAGCGCGCCGACTCCCGCTCGTGCACGACCAGATCGCGATAGCCGGCCGAACGCAATTCTTCCGGATCGAAATCGTCGACCGTGATGGTGTCGAGCGTCATCGTCCGCAAATCGCGCAACTGATCGGCTTCCTCGGCCGTGATCCAGCCTTCGCGCACGCCTTCGACCAGCTGGTCCTCGAATTCCAGCGCTTCGATGTCGCTGTTCTTCAGCGCTTTCATGAACTTGCGCTCGACCGGTTCGGCCATCACGAACTTCGGCAGGTAGCTGATGATGCGTCCGGCCGGATTGTTTGCACCAGGCGTGGTGAACACGCCTTCGGCGAGGCGATCGCGGGCGTCGCACGGCGTCATCAGCAGGCTTGCCACCTTGTGGCCAAGGCGGTCGCTCGGCGCCTGCGCGCGACGCCCCCACGGAAAGATGATCGGCCACAGCAGCCACGCCACCGGGCGCACCGGGAAGTTGCGCAATGCACCCGACAGCGCGGTCTCGATCTTGTTGACCGCATCATGGAAGGCCCAAGCAAGAAGCGGCTGATCACTCGCCGGACGGCCTTCGTCCTCGTAGCGCTTGAGCATGCTGCTGGCGATGTAGAGCTCGCTCAACACGTCGCCGAGGCGACCCGACAGTGATTCCTTGAACTTCAGCTTGCCGCCCAGCATCAGCATCGATACATCGGCCATCACCGCGAGGGTGGCGGAGTAGCGATTCATCTTGCGGTAGTAGCGACGGGTGTAATCGTCGCCCGGCGCCTTGCCGAACTGCGCCCAGGTCAATCCGTACCACAGGCTGCGCACGGCATTGGAGATCGCCGCGCCGATGTGGCCGAACAAGGCGCCGTCGAAGGCGTTGATGCGCTCGCCGGCGTCGGCGATCTGGGTCGCCTTCATCTCCTTCATCACCCACGGATGGCAGAGGATCGCGCCCTGCCCGAAGATCATCAGCGAGCGCGTCATGATGTTGGCGCCTTCCACCGTGATCGCCACCGGCGAGGCCTGCCACGCGCGGCCGGCGAAATTGCGCGGGCCGAGGATGATGCCCTTGCCGCCGATCACGTCCATCACGTCCTTGGCGACTTCGCGCCCCAGCGTCGTGCAGTGGTACTTGGAGATGGTCGATGGCACCGCCGGGTTTTCGCCCCGCGCGACGGCTGCCGCGGTCGCCTGCGACAACGCGCTGATCGCGTAGGCGTGGCCGCCCATGCGCGCGAGCGCTTCCTCGACGCCTTCGAAGCGGCCGATCGACAGGCCGAACTGCTTGCGGATGCGCGCATAGCTGCCGGTGACGACCGCGCCCATCTTGGCGCCGCCGCTGGCGGTGGAGGGCAGGGTGATGGAACGGCCGATCGACAGGCATTCCATCAACATGCGCCAACCCTGGCCGGCGTAGTCTTCGCCGCCGATCAGCTGCGACAGCGGCACGAACACGTCCTTGCCGCGGATCGGGCCGTTCTGGAACGGCGAGTTGAGCGGGAAATGACGGCGGCCGATTTCCAGCCCTTCGGAATCGCGGGGCACCAGTGCCAGCGAGATGCCGATGTCCTTCTTGTCGCCGAGCAGCCCTTCGGGGTCGTACATGCGGAAGGCCACGCCGATCAGCGTCGCCACCGGCGCCAGCGTGATGTAGCGCTTGTTGAGCGTCAGGCGCACGCCCAGCACCTTGGCGCCGTTCCATTCGCCACTGCAGACGATGCCGTAATCGGGAATCGATGTCGCGTCGGAACCGGCGAACGGACCGGTCAATGCGAAGCACGGCACTTCGCGACCGTCGGCCAGGCGCGGCAGGTAATGCGCCTTCTGTTCGTCGGTGCCGTAGTGCATCAGCAATTCCGCCGGGCCCAGCGAATTCGGCACGCCGACCGTCGAACTCACCACGGTCGAGATCGATGCCAGCTTCTGGATCACCTTGTGGTTCATCAGCGCCGAGAAGCCGAGGCCACCGTATTCCTTCGGGATGTTGAGGCCGAAGAACTTGTTGTGCTTGACGTAGTCCCACATCTGCGGCGGCAGGTCGGCGCGGACGTGGTCGATCTCCCAGTTGTCGACCATCCGGCACAGTTCCTCGCAGGGACCGTCGAGATAGGCCTGTTCTTCCGCCGTCAATTCCGGCTTCGGCAACTTCAGCAGCTGCGACCAGTCGGGCATGCCCGAGAACAGCTGTCCTTCGAAACCGACCGTGCCCGCTTCCAGTGCGGTGCGCTCGGTATCCGACAGCGGCGGCAGGATGCGCGTGTAGAACTTCAACAGGGGAGTCGTCACCAGCGATTTGCGGATTCCCGGCACCAGCAACGGGACCGCCACGATCGCGGACAGCACTGCCAGGACCACCACAAGAGTGGAATTGCCGCCGAAGAACCAGGCGACCAGCAGGAAGGCCGCGGCCAGCGCCGACCACAACGCCAGGCTCCATCGGTTGTAGGCCGCGATGCCGGAGGCGATCACGAGGGCGAGGAGGGGGAGAACGATGCTCATGGCGGCTCCGCTGAAATTCAAACAATTGAATGAATGAACGCGAGCGTATACCAATGCCACGCCCTTTTCCATACTCGAACGTATTGAAAAGAATTCGCGATCGTCAAGCTGCAGTGCAACACCATACGCAATTTGACGCAACCGTACGGAATGTGCTTACACTGGGGAATGACAAACCAGATCGCATCGATTTCCGGCAAGGCGGATCGCGCCGGCCGGCTCAGTGCCGACGATTGGTCGGCCGCGGCCCTCCAGCAGATCGGAGAACAAGGTGTCCAGGCATTGGCGGTCGAACCACTGGCACGCCGCCTCGGCGTGACCAAGGGCAGCTTCTACTGGCATTTCCCGACGCGCGACGCCCTGTTGCAGGCGGCACTCGATCGCTGGGAACAGTACGAACAGGCGCAGGTGTTCGATCGCGTCGAAGCGATCGATGATTCGCGCGCGCGCCTCGAACAACTGTTCCAACTGGCTGCCCACGATGACGTCTCGCATGTGATCTACGGGCAGTTGCTGCGGGCGATGGACAACCCCATCGTGCAGCCCGCCGTGTCGCGCGTTTCGCGTCGCCGCCTGGAATGGGTGACCGATTCGTTCCGCCGCGCCGGTTTCGACAACGACACCGCGCGCTATCGCGCCCGATTGGTGTATTCGGCTTATATCGGTTTCCTGCAGCTCAACCTGCAGCTGCCGCAGGATCGGCCGCCGAAAGAAGAATACGAAGCGTATGTCGCCCACATGATGGCGACATTGATTCCAAAACAAGGGTGAGGGAGCCATGAGTCAACACAAGCAGAGCGGATCGAGCCTGGATGAACTGAACCAGTGGGTGCTGGAAGTGGCCCAGCTCACCAGGCCGGACCGCATCCACTGGTGCGATGGCAGCGATGTCGAGAACGATGCCTTGATCGCGCAGATGCTGGCCGACGGCACGCTGGTCAAATTGAACGAACAGACGCACCCGAACAGCTATCTCCATCGTTCGCATCCCGATGACGTCGCCCGTGTCGAACATCTCACCTTCGTTTGCACCAGCGAGCGCGACGATGCCGGTCCGAACAACCACTGGATGGCGCCGGACCAGGCGCGTGCGCAGATGAAGTCGCTGTTCGACGGCTGCATGAAGGGCCGCACCCTGTACGTGGTGCCGTATTGCATGGGACCGATCGACTCGCCGCTGTCGCGTTGCGGCGTCGAGATCACCGATTCGCCGTACGTGGTCGCCAACATGCGCATCATGACGCGGATGGGCGCCGCCGCACTGGCGCGCATCGAGCGCGAAGGCAGCTTCGTCAAGGGCCTGCACTCCACCGGCGAACTCGACCCCGATCGTCGCTTCATCATGCATTTCCCGGAAGATCTCGAGATTCAGTCGTTCGGTTCCGGCTACGGCGGCAATGCGCTGCTCGGCAAGAAATGCCATGCCCTGCGCATCGCCTCGCACCAGGCGCGCCAGGAAGGCTGGCTGGCCGAGCACATGCTGATCCTCGGCATCGAGAATCCCAAGGGCGAAACGCACTACATCGCCGCGGCGTTCCCCAGCGCCTGCGGCAAGACCAACCTCGCCATGCTGATTCCACCGGAGGGCTATCGCCAGGACGGCTGGAAGATCACCACGATCGGCGACGACATCTGCTGGATGCGCCCCGGCAAGGATGGGCGTCTCTACGCCATCAATCCGGAAGCGGGTTTCTTCGGTGTCGCGCCAGGCACGTCGCAGAAATCGAATCCCAACGCGCTGGCGTCGATCCGGCAGAACACCATCTTCACCAATGTCGCCGTCACCGACGACAACCAGCCGTGGTGGGAAGGGCTCGACAAGCGCGTGCCCGTCACCGACTGGAAGGGCAATGCCTACGATGGATCGATGACGCATCCCGCGGCGCATCCCAACTCGCGTTTCACCGTGAGCGCGAAGGAATGCCCGTCGTACTCGCCGCGCGCCGAAGACGCGCAGGGCGTTCCGATCTCGGCGATCGTCTTCGGTGGCCGCCGCGCCTCACTGGTGCCGCTGGTGTTCGAGGCGCGCGATTGGGCCCATGGGGTGCTGGTCGGCGCTGCGATGGGGTCGGAAACCACGGCCGCCGCGACCGGTGCGGTCGGCGTGATGCGGCGCGACCCGATGGCGATGAAGCCGTTCTGCGGTTACAACTTCGCCGACTACTTCGACCACTGGCTGTCGTTCGACAAGGCCGGTGCGAAGCTGCCGAAGATCTTCCACGTCAACTGGTTCCGCAAGGGTGATGGCGGGGATTTCCTGTGGCCGGGCTTCGGCGACAACATGCGCGTGCTCGAGTGGATGCTGAAGCGCGTGGAGGGGAGTGCAGGCGCCGTCGAAACTCCGATCGGGCACCTGCCGAAAATCGAAGATATCCATCTGGATGGTGTCGAACTGAC
>JAEKKW010000033.1 GCA_019510195.1 Lysobacterales bacterium
ACCAAGCACGTCGCCATCGCGCTGACGGCGGGCACGCTCTGCCATTGCATCGTGTTCCTGCCGAACATGTTCGGCACCCGCAACATGCTGACGATCCAGCTGTCGCAGATCGCCATCACCATCACCGTCTCGCTGCTGGCATCGTGGCTGGTCGCGATCAGCCTGATCCCGATGCTGTCGGCGCGCCTGAAGACGCCGCCGGCGGTGGCTTCGCACAAGGGCATCATCCCGCGCCTGCAGTCGCGCTATGCCAGGTTCCTGCGCTGGACGCTGGAACATCGCGGCGCCAGTGTCGCCGGCATCCTGTTGGTGATCGCAATCAGCATCGTGCCGATGATGCTGTCGAAGAAGAGCATGATGGACGCGCAGGACCCCGATCGCGTCGACATCTTCTACCAGTGGAACGGCGCCTACACCAAGGACCAGATGGGTGACGAAGTCGCCAAGGTCGAGCGTTACATCAACGCCAACCGCAAGCGCTTCCATGTCGGCCAGTTGAATTCGCGTTGGGGCGAGCAGGGCTGGGCACGCACCACGATCCGCCTCGATATCAAGGATCCCAAGCTGGTTTCGCAGGTCGAGGAAGACGTGCGCAAGGGCCTGCCGAAATCGGCACGGGCACGCATCGGCATCGGCAACCAGCAGCAGGACACCGGGCAGCAGGGCGTCAGCGTCAACCTGCTCGGTGATTCCGGCCAGGGACTGAAGGATATCGCCAGTGATCTGCTGCCGGCGCTGTTGCGCCAACCGGAATTGCGCGACGTGCGCATCGACTCCGGCGACCAGAACAACGAACTGACCATCAGTGTCGATCGCGCGCGCGCGGCGGCCTATGGCTTCAGCTCCAGCGACGTCGCCAAGTACGTCGGCATGGCCTTGCGCGGGTCCAATTTGCGGGAATTCCAGCGCGACCAGAAGCAGATCCCGGTGACGGTGCGCTTTGCCGGTGCCGAACACTCGCGGATCGAGGACCTGCAGGGCTTCATGGTGCAGGCGTCGGACGGACGGCAGATTCCGTTGATGGCAATGGTGAACGCGCAGGTCACGCCGTCGGCCAACCAGATCCAGCGCAGCGATCGCCAGACCTCGCTCAAGATCCAGGCCAATGTCGCCCCCGGCAGCACCGGCGAACAGGCGCACGCGGCGATCGAACGCGTGTTCAAGGCGACGTCGTTCCCGCCGGGTTACGGCTACACATTCAAGAGCGGCAACGGCTTCCAGGGTGGCGACGAGATGATGAGCCAGATGCTCTTCAATCTCCTGATCGCGGTGATCATGATCTACATCGTGATGGCCGCGGTGTTCGAATCACTGCTGTTCCCGGCGGCGATCATGAGCGGCGTGGTGTTCTCGATCTTCGGGGTGTTCTGGGCGATGTTCCTGACCGGAACCACGTTCAACATCATGGCCTTCATCGGCATCCTGGTGCTGATGGGCGTGGTGGTGAACAACGGCATCGTGATGATCGAACACATCAACAACCGGCGGCGCAGCGGCATGTCGCGCACCGACGCGCTGGTGGAGGGCAGCAAGGAGCGCCTGCGCCCGATCCTGATGACGATGGGCACGGCGATCCTGGCGATGGTGCCGATCGCGATCTCGAATACGCAGATCGCCGGCGATGGTCCGCCCTACAACCCGATGGCGCGCGCGATTGCCGGTGGCCTCGCGTTCTCGACGCTGGTCAGCCTGCTGTTCCTGCCGACGATCTACGCGATCCTCGACGACTGGCGCACGGCGACTTCGCGGACCTGGCGGCGTGCGCGGCAGTGGCGGCGTGGTGGCAATGCGCCGGCGGCCGAGGTGATCTAGCCGACCAGATGCCGTGCGCCGTTCGCGATCGCGATCCATTCGCCGGCGATCGTTCCGAAATTGGTCAGCATGAACACCAGAATCACCCGGCAGACGCGGTTGTGGTACCAGCCGCGCAAGGTCTGGGCATCGTCGCGCAGGGCGAGGAAATCGCCGTAAGTCGGACGCACCAGGCGGACCTGCGCGAGCGCCGCGAATATGCCGGAACTCAGTCCCGGCGGACGGAAGGGTTTCAGCGGCGCCATGATCGTTGCCGCCAGCGTGGCCAGCGGATGGGCGAGGGCGATGATGCCGCCGAGTGCGGTCAAGCCTGCGGTCCACGCGACCCATTGGATCACCAGCTGCCTGCCGAACGCCGCGCCCCCGTGCATGAACCCCCAGGCGAAGCCGCCGAGGATCAGCGCGCTGAGCGCGATCGAGAACCATGGGATGCGTTTCTTCTTGTTGCTTGCCGAGAGTTCCTCGATCAACGTGGCGGGTTCGCGGGCATCGTTGGCGAGATAGTTGGCGATGCCTTTCAGGTGCCCGGCCCCAACCACGGCGAGGACGTGTTTCGATTCACTCGACGTTTCGCGCAGGCGTGCCGCCATGTACTGGTCGCGCTCGTCGATCAAGGCCGAATACAGTGCCGGCGAACCGCTGGCGAATTCGCCGAAGCTCGATTCCAGCATGTCGCCTTCCTTCAGGCCTTCGATCTGCTCGGGCGAGACTTCCTCGTCGACGAACAGTGATGCGGCGATGCCGGAACCGATTTTCATCCGTTGCCAGAAACCGAGCTTGTGCATCGCGCGGCGGAAGGTCTGGCCGACGTCCCGGTCGATCAGGTTCATCGGCAGGTCGCGCGCGATCGCCTCGCTGGCGGCGGTCTTGAGTTCCGCGCCGGGCTCGATCCCGAGTTGTTCGGCGAGGCGGCGCTGGTAGGCGGCGAGTCCGAGATTGGCGGCGAACATCGCCAGCTTGCGCTCCTTGATCACCTTGACCAGGTCGAGCCTGGCCAGCGCGTCGGGATCGTTCATCGCCTTGTAGCGCTGTTCGTCGAGTTCGACCGCGACGGCATCGAACCCGCCGCTGGCGACCGCGGCGCGCACGGCATCGACGCTGGTGCGCGAGACATGCGCGGTCCCGAGCAGGGTGTAACGGACGCCGTCGCGTTCGACTTCGGCGTGCGGCTGGGCGCGCCAGTCGGCGATGGTGGAGGTGTCTTCAGTCATTCGGGCAACTCAATCGCGATAGCGCTTCAGCAGATCGCCATAGGCATCGATGCGGCGATCGCGCAGGAACGGCCAGATGCGGCGTACATGCTCGCTGCGATCCATGTCGACCTCGGCGAGCAACAATGTGGGATCAGCGCCGGCTTCGGCGATGAATTCGCCCTGCGGCCCGAGGATGTGGCTATTGCCCCAGAACCGGATGCCGGATGCACCGAGCGGCGACGGTTCGTGGCCGACGCGATTGCAACTCAGCACCGGCAAGCCGTTGGCAACGGCGTGGCCGCGATGCGACGACACCCAGGCATCGCGTTGGCGGGTCTTTTCGGCGTCGTCGTCGTCGGGATCCCAGCCGATCGCGGTCGGATACAGCAGCAGGTCGGCGCCGGCGAGCGCCATCAGGCGAGCCGCTTCCGGATACCACTGGTCCCAGCACACCAGCACGCCCAATCGGCCTACTGACGTATCGATCGGCTCGAAACCGAGATCGCCCGGCGTGAAATAGAACTTTTCGTAAAACCCCGGATCGTCCGGGATGTGCATCTTGCGATACTTGCCGGCGATCGAGCCGTCGGCGTCGAGCACCACTGCGGTGTTGTGGTACAGGCCGGCGGCGCGCTTCTCGAACAGCGAACTCACCAGCACCACGCCATGCTGTTTCGCCAGCTTGGCCAAACGCTCCGTACTCGGACCCGGGATGGGTTCGGCGAGATCGAACTCGTGCACCGATTCGTGCTGGCAGAAATAGGGGCCGTTGTGCAATTCCTGCAACAGCACCAGGCGCGCACCCTGGCGAGCGGCTTCGGCGACGCGATCCTCGATGAGGGCGAGATTGGCCTCGGCATTGCCGTTGCCCCGGTCAATGATGGCGCGTTCCTGGACGAGGGCAACGGGCAGTGTCTTGGTCTTCATGCCGGCATTCTAGGCCAGCAATCCTTCCGGCAGCTGCATGGTCAGGCAGTGCAGGCTGCCGTTCTGCCAGATGATCGGACGGCAATCCACCTGAACGATCTCGCGTTCCGGAAAGGCCTGCGCCAGCACTTCGGCGGCCCTCGTGTCGGCGGCATCTCCGTAGCTCGGCACCAGCACCGCACCGTTGATGATCAGGAAGTTGGCGTAGCTCGCGGCGAGGCGGCGGCCATTGTCGAGAATCGGCTGCGCCCACGGCAGGGGGAACAGCCGATAAGGCTTGCCGTCGCTGGTGCGCAGTGCGGCGATCTCGCCGGCCATGGCCTTGAGGTCGGCGTAGTGCGAATCGCTTGCATCATCGCAAGCCTGGAACACGATCGCATCGTTCGGCGCGAAGCGCGCCAGGGTGTCGATGTGGGCGTCGGTATCGTCGCCTTCCAGTTGGCCATGGTCGAGCCACAGCACGCGATCCTGGTGCAGCCATCCGGACAACTTCGCGGTCAGTTCCTCGCGGGTTGCATCGGGATGGCGCAAGTGCAGGCATTCCCAGGTCGTCAGCAGGGTGCCGGCGCCGTCGGTCTCGATCGCGCCGCCCTCCAGCGCAAACGCGATCTCGTCGCGGCTGGCGTGCGCAAACACCTTGTGCGCATCGAGCGTGCGCACCAGCTGATCGTCGGCGCTGGCTTCGAACTTGCCACCCCAGCCGGTGAAGCGGAAATCGAGCAGGGTGAAGCGATCGTCGTTGCGCAAGGTGATCGGGCCGCTATCGCGCAGCCAGGTGTCGTCGTAGGGCGCGGTCACGAAGCGCACGCGCGACATGTCGATGCGATTGCTGCGCAGGCGTGCCTCGGCGTAGGCCTCGATATCGTCGTCGCCGACGATCACCACTGCCGGCTGGAAGCGGGTGATCGCCGCAACCAGCTTGATATAGGTGTCCTCGACTTCACCGAGGCGCGGCGCCCAGTCGGTGTCGGCGGTCGGCCACGCGACCAGGATCGCCGACTGGGACTCCCACTCGGCGGGGAAGCGCACTGCATTCGCCATGGCGTCAGCGCACGGGCGGCCTGGGGCCAACTTCATTGGCGCCGGCCTTGTTCGCCACCACGTCGATCACCTTGCTCTTCTCGAAGTACACGGTGAATTGCGGATAGACCCAGCGGTTGATGGTCGGCCAGTCGCGCTTCTGGCCGCCGCGCGGATCCATCTTCGATTGCGGTGCGCCGAAGTGCTGTTGCACCTGCGCCATGGTCATGCCGCGGTTCGGGTGCGGAGTACCGATCTGCTGCCTGGCGCGATCGGCCAGCAGGGTATCGGCACGGGACGGCAGTGCAGCGAGGGCAATGAACGAAGCGGCGAGGGCAACACAGGCGGTCTGGCGCATCGACGGAATTCCGATCGGGGGAGAGGCGGATTCTATACAAATGAAAAGGCCGCCCCCTGGGAGCGGCCTTTCCTGACACGTCCGGCGCTGGCGCGCGTGGTCGTGCCCGTGTTTCTCAGCGCTGGCGCGCCTTGAAACGGGGATTGGACTTGCAGATCACGAAGACCTTGCCACGGCGGCGGACGACCTTGCAGTCGCGGTGACGGGCCTTCGCCGATTTCAGTGAGGACAGGACCTTCATGATGCGTAAACTCGGCTGGGTTGAAACAGCCCAGCATTCTAGCTGGGTCACTTGCGCCCGGTCAAGTCGCCCCGTGAGCACGGAGATAGGCCGGCGGCGGCGTGGCATCATGCCTCGTCCAGGCTGCCGATTCCCTCCATGTCCGATCCTGCCGTACCGGTCCTCACCATCGACGGTCCTTCCGGCTCCGGCAAGGGCACCATCAGCCGCACCGTCGCGCTGCATCTGGGTTGGCACTACCTCGATTCCGGCGCCCTCTATCGCGCCACCGGGCTGGCCGCGTCCTGGGAATCGATCGATCTGTCCGACGAGGACGCCGTGGCCGATTGCGCCCGCCGGGTGAAGATCCGCTTCCAGCCGGTGGCCGACGGCGGCGAGCCGCGGGTATTCGTCAACGGCGTCGACGCCACCGACGATCTGCGCACCGAAACCGCCGGCGGAGCTGCCTCGGCGATCGCGGCGTTCCCCTCGGTGCGGGCGGCCCTGGTCGACCTGCAGAAAGGTTTCCGGCAGGTGCCGGGGCTGGTCGCCGACGGCCGCGACATGGGCACGGTGATCTTTCCCGATGCCAGCCCCAAGGTCTTCCTGACCGCCAGCGCCGATGAACGCGCGCGCAGGCGCTATAACCAGTTGAAGGATAAGGGCGTTTCCGTTACTCTAAGCGGTCTGCTGGGCGAGATTCTCGCCCGTGACGAGCGTGACGCCAACCGGGCGGTCGCGCCGCTGGTGCCCGCTGCGGATGCTGTCGTCATCGACACCACCGGACTCGGCATCGAAGCGGTGGTGCGACACGTCCTGGATCTGCTTCCCGCGCGCTGACGGCGTCGTTCCCGACCTGCAGAGACAAGCCCGCCGGGCAACCGGCGGTTCAACCCACCTCATCCTTTCCGGCCAATGGGCAATCCCGCCTGCGCCGACAACGGGTGGGCCCGCTGCAGTCAGATCGCACTTGTTCTGAAGCCGGCAGCGCGGCCTGTACATCAACCAGAGATCAACATGACTGAATCATTTGCCGAGCTGTTCGAGCAGAGCCAAACCAACCTCGCCAAGCTGAAGCCGGGCGCCATCGTCAAGGGCATCGTCGTCGACGTGCGCAATGACGTCGTCGTCATCAACGCCGGCCTCAAGTCCGAGGGCATCGTCCCCATCGAACAGTTCCGCAACGACGCCGGCGAAATCGACGTCGCGATCGGCGACGAAGTGAAAGTGGCGCTGGACTCGATCGAAAACGGTTTCGGCGAAACCGTGCTGTCGCGCGAGAAGGCCAAGCGTTCCATGGTGTGGGACGAACTGGAAGAAGCGCTGCAGAACGACGCCACCATCGTCGGCCGCATCAACGGCAAGGTGAAGGGCGGTTTCACCGTCGACATCAAGGACGTCCGCGCGTTCCTGCCGGGTTCGTTGGTGGATGTGCGCCCGGTGCGCGATCCCAACTACCTGGAAGGCAAGGAACTCGAGTTCAAGCTCATCAAGCTGGACCGCAAGCGCAACAACGTGGTCGTCTCCCGCCGCGCGGTGGTCGAGAACGAGCATTCGGAAGAGCGCGAGCAGCTGCTCGAGAAGCTGGTCGAAGGCGCGCGCCTGAAGGGCGTGGTCAAGAACCTCACCGATTACGGTGCGTTCGTCGACCTCGGCGGCATCGACGGCCTGCTGCACATCACCGACATGGCGTGGAAGCGCGTGCGTCATCCGTCCGAAGTGGTCGAAGTCGGCCAGGAACTGGACGTCCGCGTGCTCAAGTACGACCGCGAGCGCAACCGCGTTTCGCTGGGCCTCAAGCAGCTGGGCGAGGATCCGTGGGACAACGTTGCCCGCCGCTACCCGCCGAACACCCGCGCTTTCGGCAAGGTCTCGAACGTCACCGAATACGGCGCGTTCGTCGAGATCGAGCCGGGCGTCGAAGGCCTGGTGCACGTCTCCGAAATGGACTGGACCAACAAGAACGTCAACCCGTCCAAGGTCGTGCAGGTCGGTGACGAAGTGCAGGTGATGGTGCTGGACGTCGATGAAGAGCGTCGCCGCATCTCGCTGGGCATGAAGCAGGTCAGCTCCAACCCGTGGGAAACCTTCGCGGCGATCCACAAGAAGGGCGACAAGGTGTCCGGCCAGATCAAGTCGATCACCGACTTCGGCGTGTTCATCGGCCTGGATGGCGGCATCGACGGCCTGATCCACCTCTCCGACATCAGCTGGAACTCCACCGGCGAAGACCTGGCCCGCAACTTCAAGAAGGGCGACAACCTGGAAGCCGTGGTGCTGGCTGTCGATCCGGAGCGCGAGCGCATCTCGCTGGGCATCAAGCAGATGGAACAGGACCCGATGGGTGGCTACGTGGCCTCGAACAGCCGCGGTTCCATCGTCAGGGGCATCGTCAAGGAAGTCGACGCCAAGGGTGCAGTGATCGAACTGGCCGATGGCGTGGAAGGCTACCTGGCCGCCCGCGACATCGCCGCCGAGCGCGTCGACGACGCCTCGCAGAAGCTCAAGGTGGGCGATGAAGTCGAAGCCAAGATCATCGGCAACGACCGCAAGAGCCGCCAGATGCAGCTGTCGATCAAGGCCAAGGACCAGGACGAGATGCACGAGACCCTGGCCGAGTACAACAAGCAGGCCCACGAAGCCTCGAGCGGCACCACCCAGCTGGGTGCGCTGTTGCGCGAGCAGCTCGGACGTTCCGAGTAAGCAAACAGCTTCAGGGGTGACGCGGGCCGGTGCAACACGCCGGCCCGCGACTCTGATGATGGTGTCGTGGTGGTGGGGACCACCATCGGATCGCAGCAGGTTCGTTAACTGGAAATGGGGATGAC
This sequence comes from Lysobacterales bacterium, assembly GCA_019510195.1. Lineage (GTDB taxonomy): Bacteria > Pseudomonadota > Gammaproteobacteria > Xanthomonadales > Xanthomonadaceae > Solilutibacter. Next base: position 8,359 of record JAEKKW010000033.1, read on the forward strand.
CAAGTCCGAACTGATCGAAATCCTGGCAGGCCAGCAGCCGCATCTGAAAGAGGATGACGTCGAGTTGGCGGTACGCCTGATGCTCGACATGATGGCCGGCTCGCTGGCCACGCACGAGCGGATCGAGATTCGCGGTTTCGGCAGTTTTTCCGTGCATTACCGTCCGCCGCGGACCGGGCGCAATCCGCGCACCGGGGAAGCGGTGGAGTTGCCGGCGCGCCATGTGCCGCATTTCCGTCCCGGCAAGGAACTGCGCGAACGCGTCAGTTCTGTGGAACCGAAGCCGGAAGAAGATTGAGAACCGGCCCGCTTGGGTTAGTTGAGAACCGGCCCGCTTGGGTTAGAGTTCACGCATGTTCGAATTCCTTGATCAATGGCTATGGGTCGCGATCTTCGTGCCCGTGGCGGCCGTGATCGGCTGGATCCTCGGCCGTCGTGGCGGCGCACGCCTGCACGACAGCCAGGTCAGTCGCCTCTCGACGACCTATTTCCGCGGCTTGAATTACCTGCTGACCGAGCAGCCGGACAAGGCGATCGAGCTGTTCCTGCACGTCGCCGAACTCGACAAGGACACCTTTGAGACGCAAGTGGCGATCGGCCACCTGTTCCGTCGCCGCGGCGAAGTCGACCGCGCGATCCGCATGCACCAGGGCCTGGTGGAACGCCGCGACCTGAGCGACCAGCAACGCATGCAGGCCTTGCTCGCGCTGGGCGAGGACTACATGCGTTCGGGCCTGCTCGATCGCGCCGAAACCGTGTTCACCGAACTCGCTGCGCTGGATCAACGCGCACCGCTGGCGTTGAAGCACCTGATCGGTATCTATCAATCGGAACGCGACTGGGGCAAGGCGATCGAGAATGCGCAACGCTATGAAACCGTGACTGGCGAGCCGATGGGCAAGCTGATCGCCCAGTTCGAATGCGAACTTGCCGAGCGCCATCGCTCGAGCGGCGACGCCAGCGCGGCCTTGCAGGCGGTGACGCGCGCCTACGAGGCCGACCCCACCTGCTGCCGTGCCGGAATGATCGAGGGTCGCATCGCCCACGAACGCGGTGACGATGCCGCGGCGATCCGCGCGTGGGAGCGCGCGGCGCGCCATGATTCCGACTTCCTGCCGGAAATCCTGCCGCACCTGCTTGAATGCTATGAACGCGTCGGCGACGTGTCGGGCGCGCGCGGCTTCCTCAGCGAGATGAGCGAGCACTATCGTGGCGTCGCTCCGGTGCTGGCGTTGACGCGGCTGGTCGAACGCCAGGACGGCATTGGTGCGGCACGCGAATACCTCGCGCAACAATTGCGCGACCGCCCGTCGGTACGCGGCGAGGCGGCCCTGATCGACCTCACCCTCGGTGATGCTGCGGCCGACAACGAGGCGACGTTGCACAACCTGCGCCAGATCACCGACCAGTTGCTGGTGCGCAATCCCAGCTATCGCTGCAATCGCTGCGGATTCGGCGCGCGCTCCCATCACTGGCAATGCCCCAGTTGCAAGGAGTGGGCGACAGTGAAACCGTTGCTCAATTACGCCGTGGTGTGATGCCGCCGTTCGGCTGGCTGCTGTGCCTGCTCGCTGCCCTGGTCGGCAGTGCCCGGGCGTTGCGTTATGCACGCCGCGAGCAGGTGCTCGACCATCCGCAAGAGCGCAGCAATCACGCCATGCCGACCCCGCGTGGCGGTGGCATCGCGATGGTCGCGGTGATGGCCGGGGTGTTCGCCTGGCTCGCGCATGCCCATGCCGGTGAGCGACTGGTATTGCTGGCGATGCTGGCCGGACTGGTGCTGGTCGGTGCGATCGGCTGGCTCGATGATCATCGCCCGGTATCGGCGCGCATCCGCCTTGCCGTGCACGTGCTGGCCGCCGTGCTGGTGGCGATCGCAACCGCGGTGTCGGGCTGGCCGCCCTGGATCTCCCTGCTGGCACTGGTGTCGATCCCGGTGCTGGCGAACATCTGGAATTTCATGGACGGCATCGACGGCATCGCCGCGACCCAGGCCATGGCCTGGGGTTTTGCCTTGTCGCTGTGGACGCCGGTCGCGCTGGCCGGTGGGATCGGGCTGGCGCTGGCGATGGCCTGCCTTGGCTTCCTGCCGTTCAATTTTCCGCGGGCGCGGATGTTCATGGGCGACGTCGGCAGCGGTGCGCTGGGATTCCTGGTCGCGTGCAGTGGCCTGCTGCTGGCTCGCGAACAGGGAAGTCATGCCTTGGGAAGCCTGGGCGTGCTGGCACCGTTCCTCGTCGATTCGGGCTTGACCCTGCTCAGGCGGATCTGGCGCCGGGAACCTTGGTGGCAGGCCCATTCACAACATGCCTACCAACGCCTGGCGCGATCCCGCGGGAGACACGGGCTTGTGACCGCCATCTATCTGGTATTGGCTGCTTCAGGAGCTGTACTGGGCTGGATGTTAAGATTTCAGGAAGCCACGGTCACGATTTCGTTCATGCTGCTGTGGTATATCGGAATGGCTGCACTGTGGGGGAGTGCACAGTTTCGGACGGCATGAATTTCAAGGGAGAAAGTCTTGGCAGCGCTGCGTGATCGGCTGAATGCATGGTTGCCGAGGGGAATGATCGTCACCCACGATCTCGCGATCGTCTGGCTGACCTGGGTGGGATTGCACTGGATCCGCTACGGCTTCCCTTCCTCGGGGCCGTTGCCGCCGCAGGCCGATTTCTGGTCGATCGAGACCGGCATCGTCGTCCTTGCCCAAGGTCTGGTGTTCTGGCGCGTTGGTCTGTACCAGGGATTGTGGCGATTCGCCAGTACGCCCGATTTGTGGAACATCCTGAAAGCGTCGATCGGCGGCATCGTGGTGGTCACGCTCGCGGTCTTCTCGTACAACCGCCTGGCCGGCGTGCCGCGCAGCGTCCTCGTCCTCTATCCCTTCGTGCTGGCTGGCCTGCTCGGCGCGCCGCGCCTGCTCTATCGCGCCTGGAAGGATTCGAGCGAACAACGCCAGCTATCGGCGACGGCGACGCGGGTGCTGATCCTCGGCGCCGGGCGCGCCGGCGAACAATTGGTGCGCGACCTGCGCCGGACCAGCGCCTATCACCCGGTCGGCTTCCTCGATGACTCGGCGCAGCTGCGCGGTGCCAAGCTCCACGGCATTCCCGTACTCGGCACCATCAACCAGGCGGCGGACATCGCCCGCAAGACCGCGGCGCGCTTGCTGATCATCGCCATGCCATCGCTGGACGCGACATCGATGCAGCGGATCATCACAGCCTGCGAGCACAGTGGGCTGCCGTTCCGCATGGTCCCGCGCCTCAAGGATGTGCTGGAAGGCCGGGCGATGCCCGGTCAGCTGAAGGAAGTGGACATCGACGATCTGCTCGGGCGCGAGCCGGTGGTGTCGGACTGGCGGGCCATCCGCGAATGGCTGGGTGGGCGTTCGGTGCTGGTGACCGGTGCCGGCGGGTCGATCGGCTCGGAGCTGTGCCGCCAGTGCGCGCGCCAGGGCGCGAAGCGGATCGCGTTGCTGGAGTTCGACGAACTGTCGCTGATGCGCATCCAAGCCGAATTGCAGCGCGACTTCGCTTCGATCGAGTTGATCCCGATCCTCGGCGATTGCGGGGATCGTGCGGTCGCACGCCGCGCACTCGATCTCTCGGAAGCCGACGCCGTGTTCCATGCCGCTGCCTACAAGCAGGTGCCGGTACTGGAATCGCAACTGCGCGAGGCGATCCGCAACAATGCCCTGGCATCGCAGACGATGGCCGCGGCCAGCGCCGAGGCCGGCGTCAGCACCTTCATCCTCATCTCCACCGACAAGGCGGTCGATCCGGTGAACGTGCTGGGCGCGAGCAAACGCCTCGCCGAGATGCTGTGCCAGGCCCATGCCGCGGATTCGCACACGCATTACGTCACCGTGCGTTTCGGCAACGTGCTGGATTCCGCCGGCAGCGTGGTGCCGCTGTTCCGCGACCAGATCAACAACGGCGGTCCGGTCACTGTCACCGATCCGCAGGTCACCCGTTACTTCATGACCATTCCCGAAGCCTGCCTGCTGATCCTGCAGGCGGCCGCGATCGGTTCGCACGAAGCGGTCTACACCCTGGACATGGGCAGCCCGGTGGCGATCCGCCAGCTCGCCGAGCAGATGATCCGCCTCGCCGGCAAGCAGCCGGGTCGCGACATCGCCATCGTCTACACCGGGTTGCGCCCGGGCGAGAAACTGCACGAAACGCTGTTCCATTCCGAAGAACAGTACCGTCGCACCGCGCATCCGAAGATCCTGCAGGGCATCGCCCGCCCGGTCGACGCCAGGATGCTCGAGGAACGCAGCCTCGCCATCCGCAAGGCCAGCGACGATTACGATGTCGATGCCCTGATCGAACTGCTGCGCGATACCGTACCCGAATTCCAGCCCGAAGCCGCCGATGGCGACGCCGACAACGCAGTCGTGGTGAAATTCCCTTCCCGCGCCAGTCGCCGCTGATCCAGCAAACCCATGCGAATCCGTACCGCCGTTTTCCCGGTCGCCGGCCTTGGCACCCGCTTCCTGCCCGCGACCAAGACCGTTCCCAAGGAAATGCTGCCGATCGTCGACCGGCCGCTGATCCAGTACGCGGTGGACGAAGCGATTGAAGCGGGTTGCGACACCCTGGTGTTCGTCACCAATCGCTACAAGCATGCCGTCGCCGATTATTTCGACAAGGCCTACGAACTCGAACAGAAACTCGAGAAGAGCGGCAAGCACGAACAGCTCGAGTTGATCCGCAACGTGTTGCCGGCGCATGTGCGCGCGGTGTTCGTGACCCAGGCGGAAGCGCTGGGGCTGGGGCATGCGGTGCTGTGCGCCAAGCCGGTGGTCGGCGATGCGCCGTTCGCGGTGTTGTTGCCGGACGACCTGATCTGGAGTCGCGGGCAGGGTGCGTTGGCGCAGATGGCCAATCACGCCGAAGCGACAGGTTCGAGCGTGATCGCGGTGCAAGACGTGGCGCGCGAACAGACCGGCAGCTACGGCATCGTCGATGCGCCGGCGTTTTCCGGGCGTGCGGGACGCATCGAGGCCATCGTCGAAAAGCCGAAGCCGACCGATGCGCCGAGCACGCTTGCAGTGGTCGGTCGCTACATTCTCGACCCGCGCATCTTCGGCTTGCTGGAAACCACGCAGACCGGCGCAGGCGGTGAAATCCAGTTGACCGACGCCATCGCGCGCCTGTTGCCGGAAGCCGCGGTCGATGCCTACCGTTTCCACGGCACGCGTTTCGATTGCGGCACCCATCTTGGCTTGATCGAAGCAACCGTGCGTTACGCACTTGACCACGAAATCCTCAGCGCACCGGCGGCGCAGATGATGCAGTCGGCGCTGGACGAGATGGGCGTGACCGAAACCTGAGCGTCACCCAACGGAAGACAACACTTCCAGCAGCGCATCCCCATAGCGTTCCAGCTTGGCCGTGCCAACGCCGTTGACCCGCGCCAGCGCGTCGAGATCCGCGGGCGCGCGCAGGGCGATCTCGCGCAGGGTGGCGTCGTGGAAAATCACGTAGGCCGGAATGTTCTGGCTGCGCGCGCTGTCACCGCGCCAGGTGCGCAGGGCATCGAAGCGCTGCTGGGCATCTTCGCCAAGCGCCACGGGGGGTGACGCACTGATGCGATTGCCGCGCTCCCGTCGCGCTGCCTTGCGCGGCGGGTCCATGCGCAGCGTGAGCGTGGTTTCACCACGCAGCAATGGGCCGCTGGACGCGCCCAGGCGCAGGCTGCCATGGCCGTCGAGATCGCTTTCCAGCAAGCCGGCGGCCATCAGCTGGCGGAAGACGCTGCGCCATTGGCGGGCGTCGAGGTCCTGGCCGATACCGTGGGTGGAGAGCGTATCGTGGCCGAACTGGCGCACGCGTGCGTTGTCGCTGCCGCGCAGGACGTCGATCACATGGCCGGCGCCGAAACGTTGCCCGGTGCGATACACGCAGGACAACGCCTTGCGGGCGATTTCGGTGCCGTCGATGCTGGCGGCCGGCGACAGGCAGTTGTCGCAATTGCCACAGGCGTGCGGGTAGTCCTCGCCGAAATAGGCCAGCAATGACTGGCGACGACAGGCGGTCGATTCGCAATAGCCGAGCAGCGCGTCCAGCTTGCGATGTTCCACCCGCTTGCGCTCGTCGGGCGCGTCGGAGTTCTCGATCATCTGGCGCAGCAAGGCCGCATCGCCCATGCCGAAGCCGAGCCAGGCCTCGCTCGGCTCGCCATCGCGGCCGGCGCGCCCGGTCTCCTGGTAGTAGCCCTCCATCGACTTCGGCAGGTCCATGTGCGCGACGAAACGCACATCGGGCTTGTCGATGCCCATGCCGAAGGCGATCGTCGCCACCATCACCACGCCGTCGTCGCGCAGGAAGCGCCGCTGGTGTTCGGCGCGCATTTCTGCGTCCAATCCGGCGTGATAGGGCAGGGCATCGATGCCGTGTTCGCGCAATGCTTCGGCGGTCGCCTCGACCTTGCGCCGCGAAAGGCAATAGACGATGCCGCTGGCGCCACGATGGCGTTCGATCACGTCCATCAGCTGGCGCAGGCCGCCATCTTTCGCTTCGACCGCATAGCGGATGTTGGGGCGATCGAACGAGCTGACGAAATGCCGTGCGTCTTCCAGTTGCAGGCGTTCGGCGATCTCGCGCTGGGTCGGCGCATCGGCGGTGGCGGTCAGCGCGATCCGCGGCACTTGCGGCCAGCGTTCGTGCAACACCGTGAGCTGGCGATATTCCGGGCGGAAATCGTGGCCCCATTGCGAGACGCAATGTGCTTCGTCGATGGCGAAGAGCGCGATTCGCGAT
>JAEKKW010000133.1 GCA_019510195.1 Lysobacterales bacterium
CTGGCGGACCAGATCGGTCGCCTGCTGCTGGCTGAGGCCGGTGGTGAGGAAGTTGGCGCCGAACGGCTCGTTGATGTCTGGTGCGGCAATCACGCGTTCCTGCACGCGCGAACCGCGCACTTCCTTGCCGTTGGCGTCCACCGACAGGCCGACCGACAGCGCCAGGCCGGCGAAGCCGGGCAACGTCATCGTCGCGCCGAACAGCGACATCACCGCGACCACGATCAGCAGGTTGAACAGCAGCGCCACCGAAGTGATGAGGCCGAACATGCGGTAGTAGATGGTGAAGAAGCCGAGGGTGAACAGGAACGAGAACACCACGGCCTTGATGCCGCGATTGACGTTCTCGGCGCCCAGGCTGGGGCCGATCACGTATTCCTCGACGAAGTCCATCGGCGCCGCCAGCGCACCCGACTTCAACTGGCGGACCAGATCGGTCGCCTGCTGCTGGCTGAGGCCGGTGGTGAGGAAGTTGGCGCCGAACGGCTCGTTGATGTCTGGTGCGGCAATCACGCGTTCCTGCACGCGCGAACCGCGCACTTCCTTGCCGTTGGCGTCCTGGCGTCCTTGGTCACGGTCGGGATGCGGTCGATGTAGACCGTCGCGAGGCGCTTGTGCACGTTGTTGACGGTGTGGTCGAACATCTTCTTGCCGGCCGCGGCGGTCAACGTCACCGTCACCGATGGCAGGCCGGTCTTCTGGTCGGGAACGGCCTGGGCGTTCAGCAGTTCGTCGCCGCTCACCAGCACGCGCTTGGACAAGAGGATCGGTTCGCCGCTCTCGAAGTGGTAGAGCTTGGAATCCGGCGGCACGTTGCCGCTGCGCTGCGCTTCGGCGGCGGTCGCGCCGTCGCCGGTCACGGCGCGGAATTCCAGCGTCGCGGTCGCGCCGATCTGGCGCTTGGCTTCGGCGGTGTCCTGCAGGCCCGGCAGTTCGACGACCAGGCGATCGTTGCCCTGGCGCTGCAGCACGGGTTCGGCCACGCCCAGGCCACTGATGCGGTCGGCGATCACCGCGCGGTTCTGGTCGATCGCATCGACCGCGACCTTGGCGGAGTCCTGCGTGTTCATGCGCAGCACCACCTGGTTGCCGCGCACTTCCGTGGTGTACGGATTGGAAGCGCCGGCGGCATTCGCGCGCAGGCCGGCATCGATCACCTGTTGCGCCTTCGCGCCATCGGATGGCGACGCCAGCGTCGCGACCACGGTCTGGTCGGGCATGGCATCGACCGAACCGAAGGTCACCGACTTGTCGCGCAACAGCGCGCGCACGGTATCGGCGGTGCCTTCGAGTTTCTTCTGGAACGCGGCCTTCTCGTCCACCTGCATCAGGAAGTGCACGCCACCCTGCAGGTCGAGGCCGAGCGACATCGGCTTCGCGCCCATCGAGCTCAGCCACTTCGGCACGGTCGGCAGCAGGTTGAGCGCGGTGGTTTCACCTTCGGCCAGCACCGGCTTGATCGCGTCGCTGGCCTTGGTCTGGTCGTTCTGGCTCTTCAGGCGAATCAGCAGCCGGCCCTTGGCGTCGGTTTCCTCCGCCTTCGGAGTGATCCGTGCCGAAGCCAGCGCGGCATTCACCTTGCCCTTGAGCGTGGCATCGACCGGCGCACCATTGGCGGCGGAGACCTGCACCGAAGGATCCTGCGGATAGAGGTTGGGCATCGCGTAGATCGTGCAGAAAGCCAGCACGAGGACGATGACGAGGTATTTCCAGCGGGCAAAATCAAGCATGGGCGGCACCTGCGCCCGCATTCGCGGGCGCATCGAAGGTCGACAAGTCAGTAAGAATCCGGGATCACGCGTTCTTCAGCGTGCCTTTCGGCAACACGTTGGCGATGGCGCCGCGCTGGATGCGCATGCGCACGTTGTCGGCCACTTCGACGGTCACGAAGTTCTCGCCGATCTCGGTCACCACGCCGGCGATGCCGCTGTTGGTCAGCACTTCATCGCCCTTGGACAGCTTGTCCATCAACGCCTTGTGTTCCTTGGCACGCTTGGACTGCGGGCGGATCACCATGAAGTACATCAGCAGGATGAACACCGGCACCATGACGAGCATGGACAGGCCACCACCCGGCGGCGCGGTCTGGGCGGTCTGGGCCGCGGCGGGCGCGATCAGGAAATCAAGCGGGGACATCGGCAGTCTCGTGAAAACGTAACGGGAGATTATGCCATGCGGGCCCGAGGCCCGGCTTTCAAGCCTCGGCGGCGGGATTTCCGGCGTATCCGTAGGCGATGCGTGCGCGGGCGTGACGTTGTTCGCGCAATGGATCCAGCGTCACCAGCCGCTGCGACAGCCAGGAGAGCGTTTCCGGGCCGAATAGTGCCTGTGCCTTGCTGCGCGGCGGACGCAGCCGCCCATCTATCGCCTGCCGCTTCCAGGGCTCGTCCGCCAGATCCGCGATCGACTGTCCGCAGGCCTCGTCCAGCGGCATGTCCGGATCCAGGGACAGTGCCTCGCACAACCTTCGCCACTCGCCGGCGGTGTCGTGCGCAAAGTCGTCAAGGAAGACGATATGGTGGTTGGGGCGCCCGATGTAGCAACGGTGGATTGCAATCGCCCGGTTCCAGCGGTTGGCCCACAGTTTCATGCCGCCGCCGAAATCGTGGTTGTCGTCGTAATGCATGTTGGCGTCGGCGATCGAGGCAAGCACGTCCAGGCCATGACGGACGACGTGGACGAAGCGGACTCCAGGCACATGCCGCTCGATTTCCGGGATGTAG
>JAEKKW010000062.1 GCA_019510195.1 Lysobacterales bacterium
GATCACGAAGGCTTCATCTGGGCGGGAACGCCGGATGGACTCGTCCGATACGACGGCAATGGCATCCGCATCTGGCGTCCCGGGGGAGATGCCGGCAAAGGCTTGCCGAGCGGTGACATCACGCACCTCCATGTGGATGGGCGCGATCGCCTGTGGGTGGCGATGAACGACGCCGGCGTGGCGATGCTGGACGCAGAGCGCAAGATCATCAAGCGTTTCGACGAATCCACGCCGAACTTCAGGAGCAAGAATTTCCTGTTCATCACCGATGCCGGCGACGATGTCTGGCTGGGCACCCTGGGCGATGGCCTGTACCGCATCGATGCCGCGAATCACGTGCATGCCTGGCGCAACGACGAACACGATCCCGCCAGCCTGCCGGCCGATATCGTGCCTGCGCTGGCGCCCTCGTCCGACGGCAGCCTGTGGGTGGGCACCACTGCCGGCCTGGTCCGCATGCGCGGCGGGCGTTTCGAACGCGTTCCGCTGCCGGGCCCGGCGCCGGATCCGATCATCTACCACCTGCGCGCGACTGGTCGCGGCGTCTGGGTCGGTGCGGCCAGCGGGGTGTTCTACCTGGATGGCGATGGTCATTGGCATACGCCATTCTGGAGCGACACGTTCAAGCGCCCCAATTCCGCGCTGCGCATCGTCCCGGATCGCGACGGTGAGTTGTGGATCGGCAGCCAGAAACGCCTGTGGCATGTGGTGCCGGGACAGGCGCCGGCGACCATCGATCCCGAGGGTCGTCCGCTCGAACTCGTGGTCAACGGCGTGGTGGTCGGGCCGAACGGCGAAGTGTGGGCGGGGGCGCCGCAGACCGGACTGGGCTACTTGCGTCCGGATTGGCGCAGCATCACCGAATTGCGTTACGGCAGTGGCGCACTCGATCTGGCGGGAATGATGTATCGCGCCATCGGCCTCGCAGGCGATGGCTCGGCATGGCTGGCGGGTGACGATGGCCACATCGAACGCGTGACTCGTGACGGCCGCCTCGAACGCCTGCCGCCGCGGATCAGCCGGCAGCTGGCAGGCACCCATCCCTTCTCGATCCTGCCCGCGCGCGATGGCAGCCTGTGGATCGGGGAACGCAAGGGCCTGTATCGCATCGATCGCGCCGGCCGGATGCAAACGTGGTCCACGGATGCAAGCGCGGATGCACTGCTCGGCGAAATCGTGCACCGCCTGCACGAAGCGCCGGATGGCAGTGTCTGGTTGCTGACGAATGGCGGGGTGCAACACCGCGATGCACAAGGACATGTCCTGGGCACGATCGCAGTCGGCAACAACGAGCGTATATCCGAACTGGTATTCGATGACGCCGGGATGCCGTGGGTGATCATCGGAAAGCAGGTGATGCGCGTTGATATCCATGCCAGCCGCTTCGATCCCGTCCCCGAACTGCGCGGCGATGACGTCTATTCGCTGGGCTTCGATCGCAATGGACCGTGGCTGCATCGCCGCGGCGGCCTGGCGCATTACCATGCACAGGGAGATCGCTGGCAGCGCGATGCCTTCGTCGCCACTGCCCCTTCCGGATTGCCGCAGGTCGACAGTTCGGCCTTGATGGTCGATCCGCGCGGGCGCATCTGGCTGGCCAGCCGGCGTGGCCTGCTGCGCTGGGATCCGCAGACGCGCCAGTTGCACCACGCCGGCAGCGAGCACGGACTGCAGAACCAGGATTTCTTCTTCACCGGCAGCAGTGCGGCCATGGGCAAGGACGGCCGTCTCGTTGCATCGACACAGGGCGGCACCGTGGTGCTGGTCGATACCCTTGCCGACGATCCGCCACTGCACATGCCATTGCTGGCAGGCGCGACCATCGAGGCCCGTCGCAATGGCCAATGGACGGCGCTGGATTCCGCGGACGCGCGACTGGCGCCGGAAGATCGCGAAGTACGCATCGCGATGCACCTGTTGGCCTACGAAAACCCCGAGGGCAATCATTACTGGACGCGACTCGACGGCATGGATCGTGACTGGGTCGACCAGGGCGCGAGCCCGGAGCGCATCTTCACCGGGCTGGCCGCGGGCGCACACCGGTTGCGCGTGCGGGCGCAGGACGCATTTGGCAACCCGGCGCGGGAACGCCAGTTGCGCTTCACGGTACTGGCGCCGTGGTGGTGGACGCCGTGGGCGAAACTGGCGTGGCTGGTATGCGCGCTCGTCCTGTTGGCGCTCGGCATGCGGGCGTGGCGCAAACGGCGGCTGCAGCAACGCCAGTTCCACGACGCCGAACAACGGCGTGCCATCGCCGAAGAAGCATCTTTGGCGAAGACCCGCTTCCTCGCCACGCTGGGACACGAAATCCGCACGCCGATGACCGGCGTCCTCGGCATGTCGGAATTGCTGGAATCGACGTCGCTGGACGACCAGCAACGCGGCCAGGTGCGCACCATCCGTCGCGCCGGCGAACATCTGCTGAAACTGGTGGACGACGCACTCGACCTGGCGCGGATCGAGGCCGGGCGCATGGAACTCGTGAGCGCGCCTTTCGATGTCGGGGCGCTGGTGTCCGATGTCCGCGATTGGGCCGCGCCGAATGCCTTGCGCAAGGGACTGCTGTTCTCCGCCAGCGTGGATGACGAGGTTGCGCCGGCCTTGCGGGGTGACGTGGTTCGGGTGCGCCAGATCCTGCTCAACCTGATTGGCAACGCCATCAAGTTCACCGAACACGGCCGCATCGACATGCATGTCTCGCGCGGCGATGCGCAAGGCATCGTCGTCGAGGTGCGCGATACCGGTCCCGGCATGAACGCCGAACAGCAGGCACGGCTGTTCCGCCGTTTCGAGCAGGCGGAAGGCGCGCGTACCGCGGAACGCTACGGCGGCAGCGGGCTCGGCCTGGCGATCAGCCAGGAACTGGCCAGCGCGATGGGCGGCAGGATCACTGTCGACAGCACGCCGGGTGAAGGCACGTGTTTCCGCGTGGCCTTGCCGTTGCCGCAGGCCGATTCCGCGGGAGTCCCGCCGGAAACATCGATGTCCGCGCAACCCGCGATCCACGGCAAGTTGCGCCTGCTGATGGTCGAGGACGATCTCACGATTGCCGAAGTGCTGGCCGGAATGTTGCTGGCGCAGGGGCATGATGTGGTGCACGCGCCGCACGGCCTGGCCGCACTGACCGAGGCCGCGAGCGACAGTTTCGACGCTGCCCTGCTCGACCTCGACCTGCCCGGCATGGACGGTTTCGATCTCGCCCGGACGCTGCGCGCGAACGGATTCGACGGCCGCCTGCTGGCGGTGACCGCGCGCGCCGATGCCGAGGCTGAAACGCTGGCGCGCGCCGCCGGCTTCGACGGCTTCCTGCGCAAGCCGGTCACCCGCGACCTGCTGGCGCGGGCGCTGGATGCACTAATGCGTTGATCGTGCGCGATCGACGTCCTTGAGGAATTTGATCAACCCGGTCATGTAGATCGGCTGGTCGTCGTACATCGCCATGTGGCCGCTGTTCGGGCCTTCCAGATAGTGGCCGTGCGGCAGCTTCCGCGACATCATCTTCATGAAGGCGGGATCCATGGTGTCGTAACGGCCGGCGATCACCAGCGTGGGCACCGTGATCTTCGCGAGATCCCCTGTGCGGTCCCATTGTTCGAGGATGCCACTGGCGCCCATTTCACTTGGGCCCTGCATCGGCACGTAGACCTTCCTGTTGAGGTGCGCGAACGAGCGCAGCACCGGTTCCGGCCATTCCGCCATCGGCTTGCGCAGCAGGTGCTGCTCGTAGTACGGCTGCAGCAGGGCTTCATAGCGTGGATCGTCGTACTTCTTCGCCGCTTCCAGCGCGAGGATTTCCTTCAGCGCCTTCTGGTCCATCCGCGGCATCAGCACGTCGTGTGCGTAACGGTTGTAGGCGGGGATGCTCGACATCATGTTGGAGATGACCAGGCCCTTGAGATTCTTCTGGTATTTCAGCGCGTATTCCATTGCCAGCAGACCGCCCCAGGAATGGCCGAGGAGGTAGAAATTGCTGGAATCGAGGCCAAGCGCCTTGCGCACCTGTTCCACTTCATCGACGTAATGACCGATGCTCAGGAACGGTGCCATGTTCTCTGGCTGGTCGCTGTAGGCGGAGCCGAGCTGGTCGTAGTAGTAGTACTCGATGCCGGCGCCGGGCAGCCAGGCATCCATGGCCTCGAAATATTCGTGGGTTGCGCCGGGGCCGCCGTGCAGCAGCAACAGCTTGATGCGCGGATTGTTGCCGACGCGCTTGGTCCAGACCCGGAAATCGCCGCTGGGCGTGTGGATCGGGATCATCCGCACGCCACCCGTCCAGGTGTCGCCGTGGCCAGCTGCATCGAAATAGTCCTGCGCGGCGTGTTTCGCGGAAGGTGGCGCGTCCTTCGCCAGTGCCATGCCCGGCACGGCCAGCAGCAGTGCCATCATCATCGACAGGAAACGTGCCATCGCCGGATCCTCGCAGTGGAATCCCGCGAGTCTCGCGCGCCGGCGCGGTCGCCGCAACTCAGAGGTGGCGGTTGTGGCTGGCGGCGTGCACTTCGTCCACCAGCACGCGCACGTGTTCCGGATCCATGTCCGGCGCCATGCCGTGACCGAGGTTGAAGACGTGGCCTTCGCGCGAGCCGTTGTTGCCGCGGGCATAGCTGTCGAGCGCGGCGCGCACTTCGCGACGGATGGTGTCGGGTGATGCGTACAGCGTCGCCGGGTCGAGGTTGCCCTGCAGCGCGACCTTGCCCTGGATGCGCAGGCCGGCGCCGTGCAGCGTCGTCGTCCAGTCGACGCCGAGCGCTTCCGCGCCGCTGTCGGCGAGTTCCGACAGGTAGGGACCATTGCCCTTGCCGAACAGGATGAGGGGCGTGCGATCGGTGCCTTCGCCACGCTGCAGTTCGCCGGCGATGCGCTTGAGGTAACGCAGCGAGAATTCGCGATACATCGCCGGTGACAGCACGCCACCCCAGGTGTCGAATACCTGCAACACCTGTGCGCCGGCCGCGCGCTGTGCCGAGAGATAGGCGATCACCGCGTCGGTGACCACGCCGAGCAGGCGATGCAGCGATGCCGGATCGTTCAGCGCCATCGCCTTGATGCGACCGAAATCGCTGCCGCCGCGGCCTTCGATCATGTAGCAGGCGATGGTCCACGGACTGCCGGAAAAACCGATCAGCGGAACCTTGTCCTGCAGTTCGCGGCGGATCAGGCGAACCGCGTCCATGACATAGCGCAGCTCGGTTTCCATGTCGGGCACGGCAAGACGGGCGATGTCTGCCTCGCTGCGAACCGGGCGTTCGAACTTCGGGCCTTCGCCTTCGACGAAATACAGGCCGAGACCCATCGCGTCGGGAATGGTGAGGATGTCGCTGAACAGGATCGCGGCGTCGATGTCGAACCGCTGCAGCGGTTGCAGCGTCACCTCGCAGGCGATCTCGGGATTCTTGGCCATCGCCAGGAAGCTGCCGGCGCGCTGGCGGGTGGCGCGGTATTCCGGCAGGTAGCGACCGGCCTGGCGCATCAGCCACACCGGCGTGCAGTCCACCGGCTCGCGGCGCAGGGCACGCAGGAAACGATCGTTCTTGGGGGGTGCGTTCATTTCAATACCAAAGGTTTAGCGCGGACCATCGAAGCCGGAAGCGAACATCAATTGGAAGCCCTTTTTCAGCTGGGCATCGCGTGCCTTTTCGATCGCGGCGAGGGCGGCGGCCTGGTCGGGGAATTGTTCGCGCCGCAGGGAACTGCGCAAGCCCTGCTGGCCGGTCTCGCGCACCAGCTCCCAGCCGCCGAAGAGATCGGGCTGGAGCATGAGCTGGACGAAGCGCGGTGCTTCGCGGCCGTCGGGCCGTTGTTGCAGCAGGAGACGCATGGGCGAATTGTACGGTGTCGCCGCTCAGCCTTCGCGCAACAGTTGCGTGACCGCGGCTTCGTCGACGCCGGCAACGATCCGGGCGCGACCAATGCCGTCCCAGAGGATGAAGCGCAAACCGTCGGCGGCGGCCTTCTTGTCCAGGCGCATGCGCGCGAGCAGGGCATCGGCATCGAGGCCGGCGGGAATGCGCACCGGCAGGCCAAGGCGTTCGAGCAGGGCGGCCAGGCGCGTGGCGTCTTCCGGCGTCGCCATCCCGAGTCGTGCGGAGAGCCGTGCCGCCAGCACCATGCCGACCGCCACCGCTTCGCCGTGGTTGAGGCCGGTACCGTAACCCTGTTCCGCCTCGATGGCATGGGCGAAGGTGTGGCCGAAGTTGAGCAGGGCGCGCTCGCCGTGTTCCAGCGGATCACGCTCGGTGATCGCCGCCTTGTGCGCGCACGAACGCGCGATGGCCGCGGACAGTGCCGTCGCATCCATCGCCAGCAGGGCATCGGCGTGCACGTCCAGCCAATCGATGAAATCGCCATCGACGATCGCGCCGTACTTCACCACTTCGGCCAGGCCGGCGCGCAGTTCGCGCGGTGGCAACGTGCGCAATGTCGTGGTGTCGATGACGACCGCGCGCGGTGGATGGAAGGCGCCGACGAGGTTCTTGCCCTGCGGGATGTCGATGGCGGTCTTGCCGCCGACCGAGGAATCGACCATCGCCAGCAGCGAGGTCGGCAGCTGCACGCAATCGATGCCGCGCATCCAGCAGGCCGCGGCGAATCCGGCCATGTCGCCGATCACGCCACCGCCGAGCGCATACATGCAGGCATCCCGGGTGGCGCCCATCTCCGCAAGTGCCGAGATGACGCGGGTGAAGTTGTCGAAGGTTTTCGCGCTTTCGCCAGCAGGCAATACCAATGTCGCAAGTTGCGCGTCCGGACGCGATGCACGCAATGCGGCCATGACCGCCTCGCCATATGGCGGCGAGACATGTTCGTCGCTGACGACCAGGGCATGGCGTCCACGCAGGTGTTCCGCCAGCAGGACGCCATCGTGCAGCAGGGCATCGCCGATGTGGATGGCATAGGGCGCAGGACCGCCGACCTCGACTTTGATGGCGCTCATGCCGCGGCCTCGCGTTGCTGCAATATCGCCATCAGCCGATCCACCACGTCATCGACGCCCATGCCGCTCGTGTCCACTTCGATGGCGGCCAGTTCCTTGTAAAGCGGCGTGCGGATCGCATCGAGTTCGACCAGTGTCGCCGCCGGATCGCCGCCATGCAGCAGCGGGCGTTGCGCGCGCTCGTCGCGCATGCGTTCCAGCCGCGTGGCCACATCGGCGCGCAGCCAGACCACGATCGCGTGGTCGCGCAGCAGCTCGCGGTTCGCCGGGGCCAGCACCACGCCGCCGCCGGTGGCGATCACGGCTGAATTGTTCGCGAGTACGTCGCGCAGGGTCGCGCTTTCGAGTTCGCGGAAACGCGCTTCTCCGCCGCCGGCAAAGATTGCCGCGATGGTCTGTCCGGCGCGCAGCTCCACCTCGGCATCGAGATCGAGGCAGGGTCGGCCCAGCTGTCGCGCCAGGGACGCGGAAACGCGGCTCTTGCCACTGCCCATGGGGCCGATGAGTGCGATCGGACGATGCTGCATGGCGACATGCTATCAGCCGGGGCGGCGGCCCCGGACGGCGACGCCGTCCTAACAATCCATGCACTACGTTCGGGTGCCGTTTCCTTCCATCCACCCGGAGTTCCGCATGAGCATCGCCAAAGTCATCGAAATCAATTCCTCCTCCAAGAAAGGCATCGAGGATGCCGTCCAGTCCGGCCTGACCAAGACCGGCAAGACCGTCAAGAACATCCAGGGCGCGTGGGTGAACGAGATCAAGGTGGTGACCAAGCCGAACGGCGCAGTCACCGAATGGCGGGTCAACATGAAGGTGAGTTTCATCGTCGACTGAACGGGTTCCGGATGCGCGCGTGCGGCACAATGGGGCCATGAATGACCTCCACGCCGAAGCGCTCGCCACCTTCGATCGCCTGTTCGCCGAAGCCGGCGCGGCAGGCGAGCCGGATCCCACCGCGATGGCTGTCGCCACCACCGCACTCGACGGTCGTCCGTCGTTGCGGATGGTGTTGCTGAAGGCGCACGACGAGCGCGGGTTCGTCTTCTACACCCATCTCGACGGGCGCAAGGGCCTGGAACTGCAGGCCAATCCGCATGCGGCGCTGCTGTTCTTCTGGCCGCGGGTGCGCAATGCCGTGCAGGTGCGCATCGAGGGCACGGTCGAACTGGTGAGCGATGCCCAGGCCGATGCCTATTTCGCCAGCCGTCCGCGCGACAGCCAGATCGGCGCATGGGCGTCGCGACAGTCGCAACCGCTGACCGATCGCGGCGAGTTCGAGCAACGCTTCGACCAGGCCCAGGCCGAATTCGAGGGGCGCGACGTGCCGCGCCCGCCGCGCTGGACCGGTTTCCGCGTGCGTCCCGAGCGTTTCGAATTCTGGTACGGCGCCGAATACCGCCTGCATCGCCGCGACGTCTACCTGGTCGATCGCAGCGGCGAGTGGCTTCGCGAGCAGCTGTATCCGTGAGTCGTCGCGCGTGACGTCATGATGATCGGGCCGCGTCGCATCGTCTGCCTCACCGAAGAACCGACCGAAGTGCTGTACGCGCTCGGCGCGGAGGATCGCATCGTCGGCATCAGCGGCTTCACCGTGCGGCCGCCGCGGGCGCGCAAGGAGAAACCCAAGGTCAGCGCCTTCACCAGCGCGAAGATCGGCGAGATCATGAAGTTGCAGCCGGAGCTGGCGATCGGGTTTTCCGACATCCAGGCCGACATCGCCGCCGAACTGGTGCGGCGTGGCGTCGAGGTGTGGATCTCCAACCACCGCAGCGTCGCCGGCATCCTCGACTACATCCGTCGCCTCGGCGCGCTGGTCGGCATGGCGACGCAGGCCAATGCATATGCGGATGGATTGCAGCGCGGCCTGGAGGTCATCGCCGGACAATCGGCAACGTTGCCGCAACGTCCGCGCGTGTATTTCGAGGAATGGGACGAACCGCCGATCAGCGGCATCCGCTGGGTGAGCGAGTTGATCGCGATCGCGGGTGGCGACGACATCTTCCCGGAACGCGCGGCGGAACCGTTGGCGAAGCAGCGCATCCTCGAGGATCCGCTGGAGGTGGCGCGGCGTGCGCCCGACATCATCCTCGGCAGCTGGTGCGGCAAACGCTTCCGGCCGGAGAAAGTGGCGGCGCGTCCTGGCTGGCAGGACATTCCCGCGGTGCGCGACGGCGAATTGCACGAGGTGAAGTCGCCGCGCATCCTGCAGCCGGGGCCGGCCGCACTCACCGATGGCGTGGCGGATATCGCCGCGATTATTCAGCGCTGGGCAGCGGCGCGCTGATCAGCGTGGCAGCAAGTCCCGCGTGAACGCCATCGTCGCGTTCGAACCATCCTTGCGCACATCGATCCTGAACTGCACGCTCGCAGGCGGCTTGGCTCCAACGGTCGCGATGTAATCCGTCATCCCGTCGGTGGTGATCGCGCGCAACGGCAACGGAGCAAGTGCATCCGGCAACACCGCCGATTGCACGGTCAGCTGCACTGCATCGGTGGCCACGCCATTGCCATGGCTGTCGCGCACCGTCACCAGCAGGAACAACGCGTCGCTTTCGCGCGCGATGCCATAGCGGCGCGCGCTGATCTCGTTGAGATCGCTGCTGAGGATCGTCGATGCGTGGATGACCACGCCATCGACTGTCGCTTCCGCCGACGCGTTGGTGGCGGCACTGGCCGCAGTTGCCGCCGGTGCCTGCGCATCATGCGGGGTGGTGGTGTTGCTGCACGATGCGAGCACCAGTGCTGCGGCAACGATGAAATGACGTGCGTTCATGCCGGTTCCCCATCATTGGCGGCGGAGAGTTCGGCACCGCGAATGCGCGCGGCGTGGATGGCGTCCCGGACCAGCGGCCGGAATCCGCCTGCCTCGAACGTGTGGATCGCGGCTTCGGTGGTGCCCTTCGGCGATGTCACCCGGTGGCGCAATTCCGCGGCGGTTTCGCGGCTCTCGTTGAGCATGCGCGCGGCGCCGAACATGGTCTGCGCGACCGGCACGCGTGCCTGTCCGGGCGCGAGGCCTTCGGCTTCGGCGGCGGACTGCATCGCCTCGGCGAGCAGGAACAGATAGGCCGGACCGCTGCCGGAGACGGCGGTGACCGCATCCATCAGCGATTCGTCTTCCAGCCAGATCGTCGGGCCGGCGGCGTGCATCAAGGCATCGGCCTGCGCGTGCTGCTCCCTGGTGACTTCGCGATTGGCGAACAATCCGGTGATGCCGGCGCGCAGCAATGCCGGCGTGTTGGGCATGGTGCGCACGATCGGCAATGTCGCGCCGAACCAGCGCGCGAGCTGTGCGGTGGTGATGCCGGCGGCGATCGACACCACCAGTGGATGCTGCATCGCTGCGACCGCCGCGAGACCGGCGCAGACCTCGTGCATCACCTGCGGCTTGGTCGCCAGCACCCAGACGGATGCATCCGTCGCCGCTGCGATGGCATCACCGTGGACATGGACGCCGAAGTCGCGATGCAGCGCTTCGCGCAGTTCCGCCACGGGCTCGGCGACGTGGATGCAGGCGGGATCGCTGCCGTGCGCGATCAACCCGCCGATCAGGCTGCGCGCCATGTTGCCGCCCCCAATGAAGGCGATGACGGTGTGGGTGGATGAGGTGTTGGGCATGGCGGTTTCCGAATGGCCCCGTGGCGTGCGAGTGTGAACGATTTGCGGTGAACGCGGCGCGGCGATGCCCGCTAATCGCGCTTGCCGAACAGTGCGGTGCCGATCCGCACCATGGTCGAACCTTCCGCGATCGCCAGTCCCGCGTCCTCGCTCATGCCCAATGACAATGTGTCCATGCCGGGATGGTCGGCTTGCAGGCGATCGAACAGTTCGCGCGTGCGCCGGAACGCCTGTCGCCGCAATTCGAAATCGGGGTGTGGCGCCGGGATCGCCATCAGTCCGCGCAGGGCCAGGTTGGGATGGCGGGCGATGGCGACACAGAGATCGCCGGCCTCATCGACGCTGCATCCCGACTTGCTGTTCTCGTCATCGACATTGACCTGGACCAGCAGGTTCAGCGGCGGCAGCCCGGTCGCACGTTCGCGGGCGAGGGCTTCGACCAGCCGCAGCCGGTCCACCGACTGCACCCAGTCGAAATGACGGGCGGCTTCGCGCGCCTTGTTGGTCTGGAGATGGCCGATCAGATGCCACTCGATGTCGTCCAGCCGGGCCAGCTCGGCCTGCTTGACCATCGCCTCCTGTACATAGTTCTCGCCGAAGGCCCGCTGCCCGGCGGCGTGGACGGCGGCGATCGCGGCTGCAGGCTGGCGCTTGCTGACCGCCAGCAGGCGTGGCGCCGAGCGTCCGAGGCGTGACGCCGTGGCCTGCAAGTCTGCGAGGAGATCGTGGTGGCGCTGTTCGATCGATGACATGTGAAGTTTTCGTCAAGACGGGGTAGCATGCCGGAAAGCCGGGGCCCGTCATGGTGCCCCCATTCGCAACTAGTGGGGAATGGGATGGATATTGCCGAGCTGCTGGCGTTTTCGGTCAAGAACAAGGCGTCCGACCTGCATCTGTCGGCCGGCCTGCCGCCGATGATCCGCGTCGACGGTGACGTCCGCCGCATCAATATCCCGCCGCTGGAACACAAGCAGGTCCATGCGCTGATGTACGACATCATGTCGGACAAGCAGCGTCGCGATTACGAAGAGTTCCTGGAAACCGACTTCTCGTTCGAGATCCCCGGCCTGGCGCGCTTCCGCGTCAACGCCTTCACCCAGAACCGCGGCGCGGCCGGCGTGTTCCGTACCATTCCCTCGGAAGTGCTGAGCCTGGACCAGCTCGGCTGCCCCCCGATCTTCCGCGAGCTGATCGAACAGCCGCAGGGCCTGATCCTGGTGACCGGCCCGACCGGTTCCGGCAAGTCGACGACGCTGGCGGCGATGGTCGACCACATCAACAAGAACGAATACGGCCACATCCTCTCGGTCGAGGATCCGATCGAATTCGTGCACCAGTCGCAGAAGTGCCTGATCAACCAGCGCGAGGTGCATCGCGATACACACGGCTTCAACGAGGCGCTGCGTTCGGCGCTGCGCGAGGATCCCGACTACATCCTGGTCGGCGAGTTGCGCGACCTCGAAACCATCCGCCTGGCGCTGACCGCGGCGGAAACCGGCCACCTGGTATTCGCGACCCTGCACACCTCGAGCGCGGCCAAGACCATCGACCGCGTGATCGACGTGTTCCCCGCCGGCGAGAAGCCGATGGTGCGTTCGATGCTGTCGGAATCGCTGCGCGCGGTGATCTCGCAGTCGCTGCTGAAGAAGGTCGGCGGCGGCCGCGTTGCCGCGCACGAAATCATGGTCGGCGTGCCGGCCATCCGCAACCTGATCCGCGAGGACAAGGTGGCGCAGATGTATTCGGCGATCCAGACCGGCCAGGCGCAGGGCATGCAGACGCTCGACCAGTGCCTGCAGGACTTGGTGAAGCGCAACATCGTGCCGCGCGCGCAAGCACGCGAGTACGCCAAGGACAAGAAGATTTTCGATTGATGTTCCCTCCGGAGCTCCCCCGATGCCCACTACTCCGACCGACCTGACCAATTTCCTCCGCCTGATGGCGCAGCAGCGCGCGTCCGACCTCTTCGTCACCGCCGGCATGATCCCGTCGATGAAGGTGGCCGGCAAACTGCAGCCGGTCGGTGGCGATCCGCTGACCCCGCAGGAAAGCCGCGACCTGGTGCTGTCGGTGATGAACCCGATGCAGCGCGAGGAGTTCGAGAAGACCCACGAATGCAACTTCGCCATCGGCCTTGCCGGCGTGGGGCGGTTCCGCGTCTCGGCGTTCTACCAGCGCAACCAGGTCGGCATGGTGTTGCGCCGGATCGAGATGAAGATCCCGACCATCGAGGAGCTGATGCTGCCGCCGGTGATGAAGACGCTGGCGATGACCAAGCGCGGCATCGTGCTGTTCGTCGGCGCGACCGGTTCGGGCAAGTCGACCTCGCTGGCGGCGCTGATCGGCTATCGCAACAAGAATTCCTCGGGCCACATCATCACCATCGAGGACCCGATCGAATTCGTGCATCGCCACGAAGGCTGCATCATCACCCAGCGCGAAGTCGGCGTGGATACCGACAGCTGGGACAATGCCCTCAAGAACACCCTGCGCCAGGCGCCGGACGTCATCATGATCGGTGAAATCCGCACCCGCGAGGGCATGGACCACGCCATCGCGTTCGCCGAAACCGGCCACCTGGTGCTGGCGACACTGCATGCCAACAACGCCAACCAGGCGATGGACCGCATCATCAACTTCTTCCCGGAAGAACGCCGCAACCAGTTGCTGATGGACCTGTCGCTGAACCTCAAGGGCGTGGTTGCCCAGCAGCTGGTCCCGACCGTCGACGGCAAGGGCCGCCGTGCCGCGCTGGAAATCCTCCTCGGCACGCCGCTGGTGCAGGACTACCTGCGCGACGGCGAGATCCACAAGCTGAAGGAAGTGATGAAGGATTCGACCCAGCAGGGCATGAAGACCTTCGACCAGGCGCTGTTCGAGCTCTACCAGGGCGGCAACATCAGCTACGAGGACGCACTGCGCTTCGCCGACTCGCAGAACGAGGTGCGCCTGAAGATCAAGCTGGCCCAGGGTGGCGACGCGCGCACGCTGGCGCAGGGGTTGGACGGGGTCGAAATCTCCGAAGTCCGATAGAATGGGGCCATGCCCCGTGATATCCCGACCGGACCGAACTCGCTGGCCAATCAGCTGCTGGTGGCGGTCCCGGCCCTCGAAGACCCCACTTTCTCGCGCACGGTCGCGCTGATCTGCCAGCACGACCAGAACGGGGCGATGGGCATCGTGGTCAATCGCCCGTCCGACATGCTCCTCGGTGAGTTGCTGCAGCAGATCCAGGTCACCACCGGTGACGAGATCCTGCGCATGCACCACGTGCTGGCCGGTGGCCCGGTGCATCCCGAACGCGGCTTCGTGCTCCATGATGGCGAGCAGGACTGGGATTCGAGCTTCGCGCTCGGCAACGGCCTGGCACTGACCACCTCGCGCGACGTGCTGGAATCGCTGGCCTCGGGCGCCGGTCCGGAACGCGCGCTGGTCGCGCTCGGTTGCGCCAGTTGGGGGCCGGGCCAGCTTGAACAGGAAATCACCGAAAACAGCTGGATCACCGTGCCCGCGGACAACGATCTGCTGTTCACCACGCCACTGGAATCGCGCTGGCAGGCCGCAGCCGGTCGCCTCGGCGTCGATCTGATGCAGATGACCGGTTATTCCGGTCGCGCCTGACGTGATCAGGACCGACGGCACAGTGCTCGGCTTCGATGTCGGCAAGCGCCGTATCGGCGTCGCGGTCGGCAGTGCGGTCAGTGGCGGTGCACGCCCGATCGCGGTGGTCGACGTCCACGACGGCGTGATCGACTGGAAGGCGATCGACAAGTTGATCCGCGAATGGCTGCCCGCGGGCCTGGTGGTGGGCGATCCGCTCACGCTGGCCGGCGACGACCAGCCGATCCGCAAGTTCGCCCAGCAATTCGCACGCGATATCGCGGCGCGCAGCAAGCGTGAATTGGTGATGATGGAGGAGCGTTCGAGCTCGAGTCCCGGTTCCCGGAGTAACGACGTGATGATGGGTGGACAACACTTGCTGACGCTGGAAGGCATGCCGCGCGGGGATCTCGAAACACTGCTCGGGCGTGCGCAACAATTCGTGCAGGGAATGGATGCGCGCGAACGCCTGGCCGGAGTCGCGGTATGCACGCTGTTCTTCGAGGCGTCGACACGCACGCGCCTGAGTTTCCAGCGCGCGGCGCAGCGATTGGGCGCCGACGTGCTGAATTTCGATGCGGCGACGTCATCCGCCACCAAGGGTGAAACCGACGCCGATACCCTGCGCACCATCGAGGCGATGGGCGTGCGCGGTTTCATCATCCGCCATCGCGAAGACGGCGCGGTGGCGCGCCTGTCCGGGGTGGTGCGGCCGGAGACGAAGCTGATCAATGCCGGCGACGGCCGCAGCCAGCATCCGACGCAGGGCCTGCTCGACATGCTGACCATCCGCCAGGCCCGGGGCGACGACTTTTCGAAATTGAAGATCGCGATCGTCGGCGACATGGCGCACTCGCGGGTGGCACGCAGCGATCTCTGCGCATTGCGTGCGCTCGGCGCGGGAGATATCCGCGTGTGCGCGCCGCCGTCGCTGCTGCCGGATGCGCAGACCCTGCAAGGGTGCACGGTGGAGGCCGATGTCGACAAGGCGGTCGCCGGCGCCGATGTGGTGATGACGTTGCGCCTGCAGCGTGAACGCATGCAGGAAGGGCTGGTGGCCTCGCTCGAGGACTACCATCGCGATTACGGCATCACCACCGGGCGCATGAAGCTGGCGCGGCCGGATGCGGTGGTGATGCATCCGGGCCCGATGAATCGCGGCGTCGAGATCAGCGATGAGGTCGCCGATGGCGCGCAGTCGCTGATCCTGCGCCAGGTCGCGAATGGTGTTGCGGTGCGGATGGCGGTGCTGGAAGCGGCGTTGGCCGTGTAATCAGGCAAGCGCCGCAAACACCTCGCCGGCGGACTTCCCATCCGCCAATGCCTGCACCAGCGCGGTGCCGACCACCGGGGTCGCGCCCATCGCGCGGATGCTCGCCAGCGCCCGGGGTTCCGACAATCCGAACCCGACTGCGAGTGGGCGATCAGTGATCGTGTTCAGTGCGGCCACGCGTTCGGCGATCGGCGCGAAATCGCGGGTGCCTTCGCCGGTGATGCCGAGGCGCGCGACGACGTAGGCGAACCGTTGCGCGAAGGGCGATGACGGGCCGGGATCGGCGCGTTCGGCGAGCAATTGCCTTGCCCGTTCGATGGATGTCGTCGGCGACAGCAGTGGCACGATCGGATAGCCGGCATCGCGCAAGGAGGCCTCGAATTCCGGTTCCTCGCCGAAGGGAAGATCGACGATCAAGAGTGAACGCACCGGCGTCTTGCGCAGAAGTTCGATCAGGCGAGTGCTGCCGATCTGCAGCAACGGATTGAGGTAGGTGAACAGCACGACATCGGGGCTGTCGCTGATCGTCGCCAGTTCTCGCAATACGCATGCGGCGGTGACGCCGCGTTCGATCGCGCGTTGCGCGGCGGCTTGCAGTGCCGGGCCATCGGCGATCGGATCGGAATGCGGCACACCGACTTCTATGGTGGAAATGCCGGCGGCTTTGGCCGCACGCAACAGTCCGGCGAGCGAATCGACGGAAGGATCGCCGGCCATGACGAAGGGAAGCAGGCGATCCATTCAGAGCTCCAGACGTGAACGGTAGGTGGAAAGATCCTTGTCGCCGCGACCGGACAGGCCGAGCAACACGCTGCGGGCGCCATCGCGGGCGAGATCGCGCAAGCGCGCAAGGGCATGGCTGGATTCGAGTGCGGGGAGAATGCCTTCGAGCGCGCACAGCTCACGCGCGGCGGCGAGCGCCTCGTCGTCGCTGGCGCGCCAGACATCGATGCGACCTTCGTCGGCCCAGGCCGCGAGTTCCGGGCCGAGTGCGGGGTAGTCGAGGCCCGCGCTGACCGACGAGGTTTCGGCGGTATGGCCGGCATCGTCCTGCAACAGCAGCGTGCGGCAACCGTGCAGCACGCCGACGCGCCCGCCACCGACGCGCGCGGCATGTTCGCCCAATGCGCTGCCATGCCCTCCCGCTTCGACCACGACACGACGCAGCGTGTCATCGAGGAAGGGCCTGATCAGACCGGAGCTGTTGCTGCCACCGCCGACGCAGGCGATCACGGCATCGGGCAGCGATCCATGGCGTTCGAGGATCTGCGCGCGTGCTTCGTCGCCGATCACGGTCTGGAAACTGCGGACGATGGTCGGGAACGGATGTGGGCCGAGTGCGGAACCGAGCACGTAGTGCGCGCGATCGCAGCGTGCGGCCCAGGCGCGCAATGCGGCGTTCACCGCTTCCTTCAGCGTGCCCTGGCCACTGTCGACGGCTTCGACGGTGGCGCCGAACATGCGCATGCGGAACACATTCGGCGCCTGGCGTTCCATGTCGGTGCGGCCCATGTAGACCGTGCAGGGCAGGCCGAGTCGCGCGCACGCGGCGGCGGTGGCGACGCCATGCTGGCCGGCGCCGGTCTCGGCGATGATCTCGTGCTTGTCCATGCGCTTCGCCAGCAGCACCTGCGCGATCGCGTTGTTGATCTTGTGCGCGCCGGTATGGCACTGGTCTTCGCGCTTGAGGTAGAGATGTTCGAGACCGACCACTTTGGCGAGCCGCGGCGCCGATGTCAGCGCCGTCGGGCGGCCGACGAAATCGCGCAACTGTTCGGCGAGTTCGCGCACGAATTCAGGATCGTTGATCGCGGCGACGAACGCGTTTTCCAGTTCCAGCAGCGGCGTCATCAATGTTTCCGGCGCATAGCAGCCACCGAAACCGGCGCGGCCAAAGCGGGTGGGAAGTTCAAAGCGTGCAGGCATGGACGGTACTCGTGAATTGCTGGACTTTGCTGGCGGATTTGTGGCCGGGCGATGTTTCCAGGCGCGAGGCGGCGTCGGCGCCACGGCATTGGCTGCGCTGATCTTGCGTCAACGCGTTGATGCGATCACGCACGTTGCCGCCGTCAAGACCGCCGGCGAGCAGGAACGGCCCCGGTGGCGGGAACTTTGCGGCGTGCGATTGGCCGGAACCACCGTGCAGGCCGGTTTGTGCTGGCGCGGTTTCCCACACGTAGAGATCGGCTTCGGCCATCGGTTGATCGGCACTGTCCGGCCACGGCAACAACAGTTTCAATCCGGCGGCATGGGCGTGCGTTAACGCGTTAATGCGCTCATGGGTTGGGAGATACGGCTGGATCCAGCCGAGAGCGTGGCATTTCGCTTCCTGGATCATCGACTCGATCCTGTCACCGACAGTGACCAGCACCCCGCGCGCACCGATGCCGGCACTCGCGGATGCGAGGTCCACGCAATGACGCGGACTTGCTGGATAGCACACGAAGCCGATCAGATCGGCGTCGGCATCCAGCGCCATCCGCGCATCCTCGTTATTGGTGATGCCGCAGACCTTGGCGATCATCCGCGCACCTTGCACGCCTGCAGGAAAGCGGTCGGATCGTTGCTGCGCATCAGCGCTTCGCCGATCAGCACCGCATCGAAACCCTGTGCGAATGCGGCATGTGCGTCTTCAGGCGTAGCCAGCCCCGACTCGCGGATCAGCACGGCGTCGAGGAAGGCATCGCGCAGAGGCGCGGCAGTTGGGCTGCTGATGGCGAAACTGGCGAGATCGCGCGCGTTGATGCCGACCAGCGCGGCGCGACTGTCGCGCGCGAACGGGATCTCGCCGAGTTCGTGGAGTTCCACCAGCGGTTCGAGCCCGCGTTCGCGTGCTGCGTCGGCGAAGGCGGCGGTGTGATGGCCGAGCACGCGGGCGATCAGCAGCACGGCGTCGGCTTGCGCGACGGTTGCCGCTTCGTCGAGATGGCGTGCATCCAGCACGAAGCCCTTGTACAGGCGCGGCATGCCGTAGCGCTCGGCAGCAAGGACTTCATCGGCGCTACCACGGAACAATGCCGGTTCGGCGAGGATCGAGACCGCTGCGGCGCCGCCATCGCGATAGGCCTGTAACTGCGTATCGAAATCGCGATCCGCGGCAAATGCGCCCAGCGAGGGCGAGGCGCGCTTGAATTCGGCGATCATCGCGCCACCGTTCGCGGCCTTGGCGGTGCGCAAGGATTGTTCAAAGCGACTGCTTCTAGCGGGTTGCGACGCTGGCACGATCTTCATGTCGGCGATGCGCGCGGCCTCGCTCTCGACCACGCGTGACAGGTGTGAATCCGCCGGCAGCCGCGCATCGCGCAGGACGTCGTGCAATGACGGCAACGTGCTCATGCCAGCGACTCCTGTGCCGGCAGCGGCGCGTCGAAGCCGTTTTCCAGTACGTCGCGGCATTCGCGCATCGCCGCTGGCAATGCCGACAACGACGCATTCCGGTGCAGCAGCAATCCGAGTCCCGCCTGCAGCGCGACCGCATCGGCGACGGCGGGACGGAAATCGGAGGAGCGCGAACCATGCAGGCAGCCGCGTGCGACCGCCAGCGCCTGGGCGCGATCGTTCACCCGCAACGCATCGCGTTGTGGTGCAGCGATGCCGAGATCGCGCGGCACCAGCACTTCGGGCGCCAACACCTTGCCATCGCGCAGTTCCAGCACGCGCGTCGGACCTTCGATCGAAGCTTCGTCCATGCCATCGCCCTGCGCGCTCTTGCCATGGATGACGAAGCCGCGTTGCAAGCCACCCTGGGCCAGTGCGCCGGCCATCGGTTCCAGCAAGGTGTCGCGGGCGACGCCGAGAACCTGATAGGTCGGGCGCGCCGGATTCAGCAGCGGACCGAGCAGGTTGAAGATGGTTGGGATGCCGAGGCGGCGACGGATTTCGCGCAGTCGCCCGAGTAGCGGGTGATAGGCGGGCGCGAACAGGAAGGCGAAGTTGTGATCGGAAAGATCCTGCTTCAGTTGCGCAGGCGCACGTGCGAGATCGTAGCCGAGCGCTTCCAGCAGATCGGCGCTGCCGCAGGTCGATGTCGAGGCGCGATTGCCGTGCTTGGCGACCGGCACGCCCAGATGCGCCAGCAGCAATCCCGACAGCGTGCTGAGGTTGGCGGTGGATGCGCCGTCGCCGCCGGTGCCGCAGGTGTCGAGCACGGCGAGATCGCCGCGATCGAACGGTTGCGCTTCAGCGAGCAGGGTCGATGCGAACGCGTGCAGTTCTTCCGCACTCGGGTCGCGTTGCGCGAGCAGCGCGAGGCAGGCGCCGACCAGCAATGCGTCGGTGTCCTGGTCGACGAAGATCCGCATCAGTTCGGCGGCGGTGTCGGCCGGCAACGGGCGGATCGGGTTGTGCGAAGTGAGCAGGGTCATGCGCGGAGTCCGGACAGTCGCAACACGTTGGCCAGCAGCGCCGGGCCATCGGGGGTGAGGATGCTTTCGGGATGGAATTGCACGCCCCAGCGCGGCAGCGTGCGATGTGCCATCGCCATCGGTTCTCCTGACGTACTGCATGCAGTGATCTGCCATTCCTCCGGCAGACTGGCGTCGTCGACGATCAGGCTGTGATAACGACCGACCATCAACGGCTGCGGCAAACCGGCGAAGACGCCGGTGCCGTCGTGTTCCACCGGCGTCGCTTCGCCATGCAAGGGTTCGCGCGCATGCGTCACGCGACCGCCGCTGCCGGCAGCCAGCGCCTGCTGGCCGAGACAAACGCCGAACACCGGGATTCCGAGATCGCTGGCGGCGATGTCCATATGGATCTTGCATTCGGTGGGATGGCCCGGTCCCGGCGACAGCACGATCAATTGCGGATTGCGCGCACGCACGCCGTCGAGGTCGATCTGGTCGAAACGCGCGACCTCGACTTCTTCACCCAGCGCCTGGAAGGCCTGCACGAGGTTGTAGGTGAAACTGTCCAGTGCATCGATCAGCAAAATCATTCCGCGCCCTCCAGGGCATTCAGCGAGACACCCATCGCCGCGGCCGGGGCAGCGAGTTTGTGCAAGGTTTCGAGATATTCCTTGTGCGCGTCCGAGGCGCGGACGATGCCGGCGCCGGCCTGCAACCAGGCATGTCCGTTGGCGTACACCGCGGTGCGCAGGATCAACGCGCTGTCGAAGGTGCCGTCGGCGCCGAGCTTGATCAGCGCACCCGCATACGGACCGCGCGCGTCGCCTTCCAGTTCGGCGATGCGCTTGGCCGCACGCAATTTCGGCGCACCGCTGACGGTGCCGGCGGGAAAGCACGAGGCGAGCACATCGAGCGCATCGATGCCTTCGCGCAATTTCGCTTTCACCGTGGTGGTGAGATGCAGGACGTGACTGGTGCGTTGCAAGGCCAGCGGTTTCTCCACGTGCACGCCACCGGGCGCGGCACAACGGCCGAGATCGTTGCGGGCGAGATCGACCAGCATCTGGTGTTCGGCGAGTTCCTTGGGATCGTTGCGCAATGCCTCGAAGCGCGTCGCGTCTTCGGCGTCGTCGTCACCGCGTGGCACGGTGCCGGCGATCGGCAAGGTTTCGGCTTCGTCACCGTTCACGCGCACCAACATTTCCGGCGACGCGCCGGCCAGCGCGAATCCGTTCCATTCCAGCAGGAAACCGTAGGGACTGGGATTGAGGCGGCGCATGCGGCGATACGCGGTGAGTGGCGACGGCGGCTGTTCGATGCGCAGGCGCTGGCTCGGCACGAGTTGGTAGACGTCGCCATCGTGGATCAGGGTTTGCGCGTTGTGGACATGCGCTTCGTAATCGGCGCGGCGCATGGTGGCGAAAACGCGCGGCGATCCGGCATCCTCACGTGCCAGCACGGGCTGGGTGAGGGCAAGCCGCAAGGTGAGCAGGCGTTGCCGCAACGAAGCTTCATCGTCCCCCATCACCTGCAGTTCGGCGACCTGATGGAGATGATCGAAGACGAGTGCGGCGTCGAAGCGGCGCGCCCACACCGTCGGCAGGCCGAGCGAATCGCGCTTGGGCAGTTGCAGCGTCGGCTCGTCGGCGATCACCGCCTCGAAACCGACATAGCCGGCGATGCCGACACCGACCGGCATGCGATCGCGACCCGGCGGCAGTTCCGAGGCGGCATCGAATACGCCGTCATCCGCCAGCACCGGGCCGGCGAGATCGCGCAGCGACTGCACCCAGCCGTGCGCGGGCGGAGTCATCTTCACCTCGCCATCGCCCTGGATCAGCACGAAGCTGTGGCGACCGACGCGCTCGCCCTGGTCGGCGGATTCCAGCAGCAGGCTGGCGCCGTGGGAGCGCAGCGCCAGATAGGCGGAGAGCGGGGTGATGAGATCGGCGGGGAGTCGGTGGCGAAGCAGCATGGGTGGGGTCCGGATAAAAAAAGAGCCCGGTCGTTGCGGACCGGGCTCGGGGATTCGGCAGGCAGGCGCGCTCAGGCGCCGGGCGAGTCTCCCGAGCCACGACGCCACCACCACGCGCGCTGCGTGGTCTGGAAAGCGGAGGGGGCGGGGAGATGGTGCATCGCCACATGAAACAGCATGGATGGCCGTGGTGTCAACCGGGGCGGGGACGGGCTTGAGCCGAAACCGCTGCATCCCGATATCGGGGTGTACGCGAGACAATGGGAGGCCGCCCGTAGTGTCCGTGCGTCTGAATTTGTTGGAATCGACCGTTGTCCCCCGCTGAAGCCACCCCACGACCCGAGCTGACCCAGGCCCGGCGCGCCCTCGAAGGCGCGTCGACCCGCGACCGTGGCCGTTTGCTGGGACTGCTGGCGAAGTGGCAGGCGAAGCCGAACGATGCCGCCTTGCGTGATGCCTTCACCGCGAAGTTGCAGGCCTCGATCGCAGCGCGCGAAGCCCGTGCCGTGCAATTGCCAATCGCGACGATCAATCCCGACCTGCCGATCGCCGCGCACGCCGCCGACATCGTCGAGCTGATCCGCAAGCATCAGGTCGTGGTGCTCGCCGGCGAGACCGGTTCCGGCAAGACCACGCAATTGCCGAAGCTGTGCCTGCTGGCCGGGCGCGGGCAGGCGGGGATGATCGGTTGCACCCAGCCGCGACGGATCGCCGCGCGTTCGGTGGCGCGTCGCGTCGCCGAGGAGTTGCAGGTGCCGATGGGCGGCGCGGTCGGCTATCAGGTGCGCTTCAACGACCAGGTCGGCGACGGCACCGCGATCAAGTTCATGACCGACGGCATCCTGCTGGCGGAGATCCATTCGGATCGCTGGCTGTCGCGCTACGACACCATCATCATCGACGAGGCGCACGAACGCAGCCTCAACATCGATTTCCTGCTCGGTTATCTCAGGCAGTTGCTGCCGAGGCGTCCCGACCTGAAGCTGATCGTCACGTCCGCGACCATCGACACCGCGCGTTTCGCCGAACATTTCGGCGGTGCGCCGGTGGTGGAGGTGGAAGGGCGCACCTATCCAGTGGAGATCCGTCATCGCCCGTTGGAAGGTGAAGGCGAAGAGGGCGGTGAACGCACGGTGCTGGATGGCATCGTCGCCGCCTGCGACGAGATCACCCGCGAGAATCCGCTGGGCGACACCCTGATCTTCCTGCCGGGCGAACGCGAGATCCGCGACGCCCACCAGGCGCTGGAACGACGCAAGTACCGCAGCACCGAAGTGGTGCCGCTGTACGCGCGGCTGTCGGCCAAGGATCAGGACAAGGTGTTCCAGCCGGGCGTCAAGCGACGCATCGTGCTCGCCACCAACGTCGCCGAGACTTCGCTGACGGTGCCGCGCATCCGCTACGTGGTCGATCCCGGCTTCGCGCGTGTGAAACGCTATAGCCCGCGCCAGAAACTCGATCGCCTGCATATCGAAGCGATCTCGCAGGCCAGCGCCAACCAGCGCGCCGGTCGTTGTGGTCGCGTCGCCGATGGCGTGTGCATCCGCCTGTACTCCGAGGCCGATTCCGCTTCGCGCGCCGAGTTCACCGATCCGGAAATCCGTCGTTCCGCGCTGGCCGGCGTGATCCTGCGCATGCTGAGCATCGGACTCGGCGAGATCGAAAATTTCCCGTTCCTGGAGCCGCCCGATCCGCGCGCGATCGCCGATGGCTGGCAGCAGTTGACGGAACTCGGCGCGATCGATGTGCATCGCAAGCTGACCGCGATCGGCAAGCAGATGGCGAGGTTGCCGGTTGACGTCAAGCTGTCGCGCATGCTGATCGCCGCGCACGCGCACGGCTGCCTGCACGAGATGCTGGCGATCGCGAGTTTCCTCGGCATCGCGGATCCGCGCGAACGCCCTGCCGATGCGCGCGCCGCCGCCGATAACGCACATGCGCAATTCGCCGATCCCAAGTCGGAATTCGCCGGCATCTGCAACCTGTGGGAGGCCTATCGCGTCGCCCACGAGGAGATGAGCCAGTCGCAGTTGCGTCGCTGGGCCGAGAAGAATTTCCTCGGATTCCTGCGCCTGCGCGAATGGCGCGAACTGCATCGCCAGTTGAAGTTGCAGTGCGCTGATCTTGGCTGGCCGGACGAGCCGAACGAGAAGGGCGTCGATTACGCCAATCTTCATCGCGCATTGATCGCCGGATTGCCGACCCAGATCGGCCATCTGGCCGAGCGCGGAATATACGAAGGCCCGCGCGGCCGTCGCTTCCAGCTGTTCCCCGGTTCGGTACTGGCCAGGAAACCACCATCGTGGCTGCTGTCGGCCACCCTGCTCGATACCGAAAGAGTGTGGGCGATCACCAATGCCGCGATCGAACCCGACTGGGTGATCGCCGAACTGCCGCACCTGCTGGCGCGTCGCCATCACGATCCGCATTGGTCGCGCGCGCAGGGGCGCGTACTCGGCAGCGAGCAGATCAGCCTGTTCGGACTGGTGCTGGCGCCGAAGAAGCCGGTGCACTACGGCGCGTTGTATCCGGAAGAATCGCGGGCGATCTTCGTGCGCGATGGATTGGTGACTGGCGAAATCAATACCCGCAGTGGTTTCCTCGCCCGCAATCTGCGCACGCTGGAACTGGCGAAGGAAGAGGAAGCCAAGCAGCGCCGCGCCGGGCTGGTGGTGGACGAAGACTGGCAGGCGCGCTGGTATCTCGACCGCCTGCCGCCGCATGTCCACAACGCGCAGGCGCTGGATGCGTGGTGGAAGTCGCTGTCGAAGGAGGCGCAGGCCGCGCTGGAATGGTCGCGCGATGACCTGCTGGTCGTCGATGAAACCGATGCCGCGCGCTTTCCGCCGTACCTGGCGATCGGCGACGTGCGGTTGGCGGTGCGTTACCGCTTCGAACCCGGCGCGATCGACGATGGCATGACGCTGGCGGTACCGCTGCACCTGCTCAACGCGCTGGACGAGGCGAAGCTGTCGTGGCTGGCGCCGGGTTTCGTGCAGGACAAGGCGACCGCGCTGATCAAGTCGCTGCCGAAGATCCTGCGGCGCAATTTCGTGCCGGCGCCGGATTTCGGCCGCGCTTTCGCCGAAGCGCATAGCGAACCGGAGGCGGACGCGCTGGTATCGACATTGGCGCGCTTCCTCGGGCGATTGTCGGGCGTCGAGGTGTCGGCCATCGATTTCGACGAGGCCGCCATCGAGCCGCATCTGCGCATGAACCTGAAATTGCAGGACGTCGATCCTGATGGAAAGCCGGGAAAGAACGTGATTGCCAGTTCGCGTGATCTTGTCGATTTGCGGGCGAAGTTCGGCGCGCGGGCGCAACGTGCGTTCGCCGGGCGTGCCGCGAAGGACCTTGCGCGTTCGGGACTGACATCATGTCGAAGGCGCGCGCCGATTGTTGCGACTGGCATTGGCGGACAAGCTGAAGCAGGCGCGCCGCCAGTTGCCGGTGCAGGCGAAAACGGCGCTGCTCTACGCTGCGATCGAATCGTCGGCGCCACGCATTGGCGTGAAGACCACCGAGGGCGATCGCCTGCGCGAGGATCTGGTCGAGGGCGCGTTCGCCGCGTTGTCGAATGACGATCTCGCCACGATTCGTGATGCCGAAGCGTTTGCAGTGTGTCGCGATGCCATCGGCAGGACGCTGTTCGCGGAAGCGATGCGCCGGCTCCAGCAGGCCGAAACCATCCTGTCGCTGATCGCCGAGATCCGCGCTCGCCTGGAATCGAAGCTGATGGGTTGGGCCAGTGGCAATCTCGACGACATGCGCGCGCATCTCGCAGCACTGGCGCGTCCAGGCTTCCTGCGCGAAGTGCCGGCCGAGGCCTTGTCGGAATACCCGCGCTGGCTGAAGGCGTTGTCGTTGCGCGCCGAACGCGCGCAGCGCGATCCCGCCAGGGACCAGGCGCGCATGCTCGAACTCAAGCCATTCGCCGATGCACTGGCCGCCGCCGATCCGGCCGATCCTGCCGCCCGGGCATTGCGCTGGGATCTGGAGGAATTGCGCGTTGCCACCTTCGCGCAGGAACTGGGCGTGAAGGGCGGGGTATCCGCCAAGAAACTCGCGGGCCGCATCGCCGGCCTGAGGTAACGTAACGGAACGATGCCTTCTTCTGCCGTCACTGCTGCCGTGCTCAACCATGTCCTGCTGGGGGGCTTGCCGACGGCACGCGCGCAGGCGTTGCACGCGGCGTTGATCGATGCTGCGGTTCCGCCATGGCTGCCGCAGGCCATGGATGCGCTGGCCGCCCTTGGTGCCGATGCCGATACCGCGATCGCCGCGATCCTAGGTGCCAGTGGCGTGGCGTTGCCCGAAAGCGAACGCGCGGCACTGGCGGAACTGATCGAAGGCCAGGCCGCGGAGCGCCAGGTGCTGGCGCTGCACGGACAGTCCGTTGGCGGCAGCAATCCCGAAGGCCTGCGCCGGCTGCTGCTGGCGATGACGCGCGACCTGCGCGTGGTGCCGATCCTGCTGGCGACGCGCCTCGCCGAACTGCGCTCCCTTGCCGATCGCCGCGACGACGCCACACTGGCGCTGGCGCGCGCGGTGCGCGACATCCATGCACCGCTGGCCAATCGCCTCGGCGTGTGGCAGTTGAAGTGGGAACTGGAAGACCTCGCGTTCCGCGTGCTGTCGCCCGACGATTACCGTCGCGTCGCCGGCCTGGTCGACGAGCGCCGGCGCGAGCGCGAGCACGACATCAATACCGCGAAGAAGATGCTGGAAACCGCGTTGCAGTCGCACGGGATCGTGGCGACGATCAGCGGGCGGCCCAAGCACATCTACAGCATCTGGCGGAAGATGGAGCGCAAATCGCTGCCGTTCGAAGGCCTGAACGACTTGCGCGCGCTGCGGGTGATGGTCGACAGCGTGGCCGACTGCTATGCCGCGCTGGGTGTCGCCCACGCGCTGTGGCCGCCGGTGCCGGGCGAGTTCGACGACTACATCGCGCGCCCGAAGCACAATGACTATCGCTCGCTGCATACCGCGGTGGTCGGTCCCGCCGGCAAGGTTTTCGAAATCCAGTTCCGCACCCACGAAATGCATCGCAGCGCCGAGCTCGGTGTCGCCGCGCACTGGCGCTACAAGGAAGGCGGTCCGTCCGACAGCGCGTTGGAGCGACGCGTGGTGTGGATGCGCCAGCTGCTCGACGTGCAGGCGCAGGGTGGTGACGCCGCGCTGGCCGAGGAATTCGACAGCGAACTGGTCGAGGACCGCATCTACGCGCTGACACCGCGCGGCGAGGTGGTCGATCTGCCGACCGGTTCGACGCCGCTGGATTTCGCCTATCGCCTGCACACCGAACTCGGCCATCGTTGCCGCGGTGCGCGCGTCGATGGCCGCATCGTCCCGCTCGATACGCCGCTGGCGACCGGGCAGCGCGTCGAGATCATCGCCGGCAAGGAAGCAGCGCCGCGGCGCGACTGGTTGCTGCCGGGGAACCGCTATCTTGCCAATGCGCGTTCACGCGACAAGGTGCGTGCGTGGTTCCGCAAGCTCGATCGCGCCCGCAACGTGCAGGTCGGCCGTGAAATGCTGGAACGCGAACTCAAGCGCTACGGGCGCGCGCGCAGTCCGCTCGAACCGGTGCTGGATCGATTCCAGCAGGTCAACAGCATCGACGAGTTGTACATGCGCGTGGCGCTCGGTGAAATCGGCCCGACCCAGGTGCTGCGGGCGATCACCGACAGCGAGCGCGGCGAACCGGAAGAGGCCGAACCGACCACCATTCGCAACGCTCGCGACACTACGCCCGTGCCGTCGAATCGCCTGCGCATCGGCGGCCTGGAAAATCTCGTCTCGCAGATCGCGCGCTGCTGCCAGCCGGTACCGGGCGAGCCGGCGATCGGCTACCTCACCCGCGGCCACCAGGTCAGCGTGCATCGCGCCGATTGCCCGACGTTGTTGCGCATGGCCGAACGCGCGCCGGATCGCGTTGTCGATGTCGAGTGGGGACACCACGAGACGCAACGCGTGGCGCTGCTGGTGGAGGGCGAGGATCGTCCACTGCTGGCGCGCGACATCGTCAACGTGGTGGCGCAGGCCGGCTGCGCGATGGACGCCTTGGAAATGCATGCATCGAAACAGGGCGTGCAGGCACGGATGCAGGTGCGCGTGCGCGACGTCGACCAGCTGGCGCAACTCACCGATGCCTTGCTGGCACTGCGTGGCGTGCGTGCGGCACGGAGGCCGCGTTCCTGATGCGCATCCTCCTGACCGGCGCGACCAGCCAGCTCGGGCATGCGGCATTGCCGCTGCTGGCGGACGCAGGCGACGGGGTGATCGCGTTGTCGCGCGCCCCCGGGCCCGGCCATTCCGCGGCAGCAGAATGGTTGCCGGGCGCGTTGCCCGATGCCATGCCGGCCATGCCCCCGCACGACGCCATCATCAGCTTCGGGCCGCTTGACGGACTGGCGGAGTGGTTGTCGAAACAGGCGGCCACGTCTGCACGAATCATCGTCGCGACCAGTTCGATGAGCGCGGTGAGCAAGCGCGATTCGAATGTGCCCGGGGATCGGGCCGTGGCCGAACGCCTGCAGCGTGGCGAACAGGCGTTGCAGCGCGAGTGCGAACGGCTCGGCGTGCGCTGGACCATCCTGCGTCCGACGATGATCTACGGCGTCGGGCTTGATCGCTACCTGACGCCGATCGCACGGCGTGCATTGCGGTGGCGGATGTTCCCGCTGCCGCCGGGGCGTGGCCTGCGCCAGCCGGTGCATGCCCAGGATGTCGCCCAGGCTGCAGTGTCGGCAGTGCGAAACGAAGCCGCTGGATCGCGAGTCATCGAGCTTGGCGGCGGTGAACGCCTGCGCGTGGACGAGATGTTCCGGCGCGTGCGTGACAGCCTCGATCGCGCGACATTGCCTTTGGCCGTGCCGTCTGCCGCGCTGCCGCTGGCATCGCGCCTGCTGCCGCGCCTGCGAGGTGCATTGTCGCGTCTCGACCAGGATCTCGTCGCCGACAACACCGTCGTGGCGGAAGTGCTGGGCGTGCATCCGCGCCCGTTCCGTCCGGAAATGGTGACGTGGGGGGCTGCGTCATGAATGCACCGGACGACCTGCGTTGCGCGGTGGTGCTGTGCAGCTGGAACGGCCAGCATTACCTGCCACAACAACTGGACAGCCTGCGCACGCAAACGCATCGCATCGATCAATGCGTGCTGTCGGATGATGGTTCGACCGATGGAAGCTGGGGCCTGCTGCAGTCCTTCGCCGAGGAACAACGCGCCCGCGGCAGCGATGTGGTCCTCCATCGCAATGCGCAAGCCTCCGGCTATATCCACCATTTCGAGCAGGCGCTGGCGCGTGCCGACGCCGATGTGCTGTTTCCCTGCGACCAGGACGATGTCTGGGATCCCGGAAAGATCGCCACGATGATGGCCATGTTCTCTGTCGATCCATCCTTGCTGGTGCTGCATTCCGATGCACGACTGGTGGATGCGGCCGGTGCACCGACCGGACGCGGCCTGTTCGACGTGCTGGAAGTGACATCGCGCGAGCTGGCGGCGATCCATCGCGGCGATGCCTTTGAGGTATTGCTGCGCCGGAACATCGTCACCGGCGCGACGATGGCGCTGCGTCGCGAGGTGCTGGCGCTGGCGACACCCTTTGCGGCGCATTGGGCGCACGACGAGTGGATGGCGATGATCGCGTCGATGCATGGCCGTGTCGATACGCTGGAACAACCGTTGATCGACTACCGCCAGCACGCTGGCAACCAGATCGGTGCGAAGGGAAAGTCGCCGTTGCAGCAGATCGGCATCGGGGTGTCGCGGCGTGCTTACCAGGAACGACAGGTGTTGCGGCTGCGCGAGTTGGAACAGCGCGCCGCGTCATGGCCCATGACCCGCGCAGCCGTCGCCGATCGCTCGCGCCATGCGGTGGCGCGCGCCGATCTTCCGGCATCGCCGTTTGCCCGCATCGCCCATGTCGGCCGCGAACTGCTGCGTGGCGGTTATCACCGTTTCGGTTCGGGCCTGCGTTCCGCGCTCGCCGACCTGTCGGGGCTGGATTGATGCCGCAGTCGCCTTCCATCGCCGCCATCGTGGTGACGTATCGTCCCGACATCGCCGCCTTGCGGATGCTGGTCGATGCACTGCATCCGCAAGTCGATCGCCTGTGGCTGGTCGACAACGCATCCGCGAACGTCGAATCGATCCGTGCACTGGCTGCGGCGCGTGGCATCGATGTCATGGCCAATGATCGCAACCGCGGCATCGGAGCCGCGCTCAATCAGGGCATCGCGCTGGCACGTGCGGCCGGTTTTCACCATGTCCTGCTGATGGACCAGGACAGCCTGCCCGCTGGCGACATGGTGGCGCGCCTGCATGAAGCACTGATGTCGGCCGGCGAGAAAATCGCCGCGGTCGGCCCGGTCCATGTCGATGCGCGCAGCGGCAATGCCGCGCCATTCGTGCGCATCGGTTTCCCGTTCAACCGCAAATCGCATTCTGCACCGGGCGAGGCTGTCGATTGCGATTTCCTGATCACGTCCGGCTGCCTGATCCCGATGCGTGCCATCGACGCGATCGGCGACATGGACGCCGGATTGTTCATCGACAACGTCGACCTCGAATGGTGCTTCCGCGCCAAGGCACATGGATATCGCCTGGCCGGGGTGGCCGACGCGCGGATGACCCATCGCATCGGCGATCGCCTGCACTGGCGACCGGGCGGGGCGGCGATCGTGCACGGACCATCGCGCCTCTACACCATCATGCGCAACCGCGTTCTGCTGTATCGCCGGCCCGGCACGCCCGGGCGCTGGATCGCCCAGGACATCCCGCGCGCGGTGCTGAAATTCCTCGGCTTTTCGTTGGTCGTGGCGCCGCGCGGCGCCAACATCAGGGCCATGTTGCGCGGGTTGCGCGACGGACTTGCGGGCCGGGAAGGCCCTGACCCGGATGTGGGCTGAATGCCGACGGCGCCTTGATCCCGTTCTGCTCTAGACTGGCCTCTTTCCCCTTGCGGTTGCTTGCGTGGCGCGCATCGACGACGAAGACGACGATTTCGAGTACGAGGACGATGGCGACGTCCAGCCCTGGAAACGACGGCTGCTGAAGATCGCACTGGTCTGCCTGGGGGTCGGGCTGGGATTCCTGATCCCGTACATGCTTTACCTCAACCACCAGGTCACGCTGCGCTTCGACCAGTTGCGCTGGCAGTTGCCGACGCGCGTCTATGCACGGCCGTTGCAACTGCAGCCGGGACTGGCGCTCGACACCGCGACGCTCAAGACTGAACTCGACGCCGCCGCCTATTACAACGACGGCATCGGCGAGCGTCCCGGCACCTATGCGGTGAAGGGCAATCACGCATTGATTTCCAGCCGCGGTTTCGATGACGTCGGCGGCCATGTCGCTCCGCACCGCATCGACGTGACCCTGGGCGACAGCCGCGTCGTCGCCGTCGGTGACCGCGACAGCCACAAGTCGGTGGCGGCGACCCGCCTTGATCCCGCGCGCATCGCCACGCTGTACGGGCGCGCCCAGGAAGAACGCCGCCTGGTCAGCCTCGACGAAGTGCCGGAGAAGCTGGTCACCGGCCTGCAGGCGGTCGAGGACAAGAATTTCGCGCGCCACCACGGCGTCGATCCGGTCGGCATGATGCGCGCGCTGTGGGTCGCGCTGCGCTCCGGTGGCGAGAGCCGCCAGGGCGCCAGCACGCTGACGCAGCAGCTCGCGCGCAGCGGCCTGCTCGGCATCGGCAAGGAAGTGACGCCCAGCCGCAAGCTCAACGAAATCCTCTACGCCATCATCCTCGAGATGCGCTACGACAAGCGCACCATTCTCGAGACCTATCTCAACCAGGTCTATCTCGGCCAGCAGGGCTCGCAGGCCATCCACGGCATCGAGTCGGCATCGGAATTCTGGTTCGGGCGCGACGTGCAATCGCTCAACAACGAACAGATCGCGTTGCTGATCGCCATCGTCCGCGGGCCGTCGTTCTACGACCCGCGCCGCCATCCCGATCGCGCGCTGGCGCGCCGCGGCTTCGTGCTCGACAAGATGCGCGAAAGCAACATCCTCACCCAGCCGGAATACGACGCCGCGATGAAGGCGCCGCTGGGCGTGACGCCGACGCCCGGCAACGGGCCGCCCAATCGCTTCCCGGCCTATGTCGACCTGGTGCGGCGCCAGCTCGCCAGCGATTATTCAAGTGATGCGCTGCAGGGCGCCGGTCTTTCGGTGATGACGGCGATGTCGCCGTCGGCGCAGGCCTATGCCGAAGGTTCGGTGACCGCGACGCTGGCCAAGATCGGTTCGCGTGGGCGTCCGCCGCTGCAGGCCGGTCTTGTCGTCACCGATGTCCACACCGGCGAAGTCGTCGCCGTGGTCGGCAGCCGCGATTTCCGCGAACCCGGCTTCAATCGCGCGCTCGATGCGCAGCGACCGATCGGTTCGCTGGTCAAGCCGTTCACCTACATGCTGGCGCTGGCGCAGCCGACGAAGTGGTCGCTGGCCACGTATGTCGAGGACACGCCGGTGACCGTGCTGCTCGGCAACGGCAAGACCTGGAGTCCCGACAACTCCGACGGCACCAGCCACGGCACGGTGCGGGTGATCGATGCGCTGGCGCGGTCGCTCAACCAGGCGACGGTGCGCATCGGCATGCAGGTCCAGCCGGAGCGCGTCAGCGATCTGCTCAAGGTGCTGGCCGGCCTCGATGTCAGCACGCAACCATCGGTCTTGCTCGGCGCCACCGACCAGAGTCCCTATGGCATGTCGCAGGCTTACCAGTTCCTTGCCAGTGATGGCGAGATCCAGCCGTTGCGCGCGGTGCGTGGCGTGCTCGATCCGCAAGGCAAGGCGGTGAATCGCTACGACAAGAAGACGGCACCGGCGCAGTCGGGCGATGCGGTCGCGGCGCACCTGATCACGGTGGCGTTGCAGCGCGCGGTGAGTTCGGGCACCGGCCACCAGTTGATGGCCGACGGTTTCGGCCGGCTGACGCCCGCGGGCAAGACCGGCACCAGCAACGACAGCCGCGACAGCTGGTTCGCCGGCTGGACCGGCGATCATCTCGCGGTGATCTGGGTCGGCAACGACCAGAACCAGCCGACCGGCTTGTATGGCGCGACCGGCGCGATGCGGGTGTGGTCGGGCATCTTCCGCAAGTTGCCGACGTCGGCGCTGACGGTGAAGAACAAGGGCCTCGACTGGCAGTGGATCTCGGGATCGAACAGCACCGATGCCAGTTGTCCCGGCGCGCAGCGCCTGCCGTTCGTGCAGGGCTATGCGCCGGCGTACCAGCCGTGCAGTGCGGCCCTGCCGAATCCCGAGGAGACGACAATCGACGGCCAGCCGGTCGATCCCAATGCGTCCGATGCCAACGGGACAACGCAGTCGCCCGACCAGGACACGCAACCATCGGATACGCCGCAGCACAACTGATCATGGATGGGCGATACGGAATGGAGATGAGCGCGCTCGCGCAGGCGGTCGATGCGGCGCTGGGCGAGGGCGGGGCACTGGCGGGCGCCTTGCCGGCGTTCACCACGCGTCCGGCGCAGCAACGGCTGGCGGTGGCGATCGCGCGCGCGATCGAGGATCGCGGCGAACTGCTGGCCGAAGCCGGCACCGGCACCGGCAAGACCTATGCCTACCTGGTGCCGCTGATCGTTTCGAAACGCAAGGCGATCGTCTCGACCGGCACCCGCGCGCTGCAGGACCAGCTCTACCACCGCGATCTGCCGCGCGTGCGCGACGCGCTCGGCATCGGCGTCAAGACCGCATTGCTGAAGGGACGCGCCAACTATCTGTGCCG
Source organism: Lysobacterales bacterium (assembly GCA_019510195.1). Classification (GTDB taxonomy): domain Bacteria; phylum Pseudomonadota; class Gammaproteobacteria; order Xanthomonadales; family Xanthomonadaceae; genus Solilutibacter. The sequence continues at coordinate 33,518 of JAEKKW010000062.1, forward strand.
CTATCGGCTCGAACAAGCCAAGGGCGAGCCACGCTTCACTTCGCGTGAACAGGTCGCGCAGTTCCAGCGCATCATCACCTGGGGTGGCCGCACCAGGATGGGCGACATCGCCGAACTCGACGGTCTCGCCGACGACAGCCCGCTGCTGCCGCTGGTCACCAGCACCACCGACAACTGTCTCGGCAACGTATGCCCGTTCTGGTCGGAATGCTTCGTGGTGCAGGCGCGCCAGCGCGCGCAATCCGCCGACATCGTGGTGGTGAACCACCACCTGCTGCTGGCCGATCTCGCCCTCAAGCAGGAAGGCTTCGGCGAAATCCTGCCCGGCGCCGAAACCTTCGTGGTCGACGAGGCGCACCAACTCTCCGAGCTCGCGGCGTTGTTTTTCGGCGAAGGCCTCGGCGCGCGCCAGATCGTCGAACTCGCGCGCGATTGCATCACCGAAGCAAAGGATGTTTCCGCGGCGATGCCGGTGGTCGATCCGCCGGCGCAACAGCTGGAACGCCAGGCGCGTGACCTGCGCGCCGCATTCGAGAACGCGCCGGTGCGCGGGACCCGCCAACGCGCGCTGGCGATCGCCGCGGTGGAAGACGGTTTCGTCGATCTGCTCGCTGCAATGCAGTCGCTGCGCAAGGCGCTGGAAGGGGTGCGCGAATCCTCGCCCGGGCTCGATGCCTGCCATGCCCGCGCCGGCGAAATCGTCACCAGGCTCGAGCGCTGGCTTGATGTCGCCGTTGACGACAGCGACGACGTCTGCTGGTACGAACTGACGCCACGCGGCTTCCGCATCCAGCGCACGCCGCTCGATGTCTCCGGGCCGCTGCGCCAGCATCGCGAGCAATCGAAGGCGGCGTGGATCTTCACCTCCGCCACGCTCGCGGTCGGCGGTGAATTCCTCCACGCCGGCAAGCGCCTCGGCCTGTGGGAACCGGAAACCGTGCTGGAACCGAGTCCGTTCGACTGGCAGGCGAATTCGCTGCTGTACCTGCCGAAGGGATTGCCGGAACCGTCCGATCGCGGATTCACCGCCGCCGTGGTCGATGCGGTGCGTCCGGTGCTGGAAGCATCGAAGGGTCGCGCCTTCCTGCTGTTCGCCTCGCATCGCGCGCTCAAGGAGGCCGCCGAATTGCTGCGCGATGCGCCGTGGCCACTGTTCGTGCAGGGACAGGCGCCGCGCGGACAATTGCTGGAACGTTTCCGCGCATCCGGCAATGGCGTGCTGCTCGGCACCGCCAGTTTCCGCGAGGGTGTCGACGTGGTCGGCGATGCGCTGAGCGTGGTGGTGATGGACAAGCTGCCGTTCGCCGCGCCCGACGATCCGGTGTTCGAGGCGCGGCTGGATGCGATTCGCCGTGCCGGTGGCGTGCCGTTCCGCGACGAGCAATTGCCGCAGGCGGTGATCGCGCTCAAGCAGGGTGTCGGCCGCCTGATCCGCAGCGAGAGCGATCGCGGCGTGCTGGTGTTGTGCGACCCGCGCCTGACCAACAAGAGTTACGGCAAGATCTTCCTCGATTCGCTGCCACCGATCCCGCGCAGTCGCGATGTCGACGACGTGCGGGCCTTCTTTGCGGATAATTGAGCGATGAAACTGCTCGCCATCGAAACTGCCACGGAAGCCTGCTCGGTCGCGCTGTGGGGCGACGGCGAAGTGCGCGAGCGCTTCGAGGTCGCGCCGCGTCGCCACGCCGAATTGGTGCTGCCATGGTGCGATGCACTGCTCGCCGAAGCGGGCGTGGCGCGTTCCCAACTCGATGCGATCGCGGTCGGGCGCGGGCCAGGTGCGTTCACCGGCGTGCGCCTCGCCATCGCCATCGCCCAGGGCATCGCGTTGGGGCTGGATCGCCCGCTGGTGCCGCTGTCGACCTTGCAGGTGCTGGCGGCAGGCGCGAACGCAGAGGATGGCGAGCGCGTGCTCGCTGCCATCGATGCACGCATGCACGAGGTCTATTGGGCGAGTTATCGCCTGCACGATGGCGTGCCGGAAGAAATCTCCCCGGAACGCGTCGTTGCCGCTGCGCAGGTGACGATCGAAGGCGATGGCTGGCACGGCATCGGGACCGGTTTTTCCGCCGGCAATTCGGAACTGGCGACGCGCCTGGCACCACAGCTGGTGACGGTCGATGCCGCGGCATTGCCGCGCGCCGCCGATCTCGCGCGCCTGGCTGCCGACGCATTCGCGCGTGGCGTCGCGGTGTCGCCCGACCTGGTCGAACCCGCCTATCTGCGCAACAACGTCGCGCTCACCCTCGCCGAACAGCAGGCCGCGCGCGCGCTCAAGGATGCTTCGCGATGACGCGCTGGAAACTGCTGTGCCTGGGACTTGCCGTGATCGCATGCAACGCCGCGCAGGCCGATGGGCCCGGCAAGGCCTGGCAGGGCACGTTGGGCCCGAACGAAGTCGTGGTCAAGATCAACGCGCCTGACAAGGGCAGCGCCGATCTCGAAGGCCGTTATTTCTATCGCCGCCATCGCATGGACATCCAGCTGCAAGGCAAGGCCTCCGGCAACGGACGCATCAACCTGCAGGAAGGACTGCGCGATGACGAGCCGCACGCCGCTTGGCAGATGCAGGCGCCGACACGTGATCATTGGGATGGCGAATGGATCGGGCCGGAGGGCAAGCGGCTGCCGATCCATCTCCACGACATCACCGCCGGCGTGTCCGCGCGCGAACCCGGCCTGCAGGCCTTGCGTGGCGACATCGACGACTACGAATGGCTGCGGCTCTCCGGCCTGATCCTGCAGAAAAAGAAACTGCAGCAGGTCGATGGCTACACCTTGCAATGGCTGCACCAGCCGGAAAGCGGCATCGACCTGTTCGAAGTCGTTTCCGGTTATCCCGAGGCGCAGCTTCAACGCGTCAACGGGGTCCTGCGCAAGAGTTTGTGGAACGCGATTTCCAGCTATTACGACTGCATGTCCGGCGCGCGCGATGGCCAAGGCGAATTCGAGACCACCACCACCCTGCGCCATATCAGTCCGAAAATCCTCAGTGCCAGCCTGTTCACCAGCTTCTACTGCGGCGGCGCCCATCCCGACTTCGCCGATGCCCCGCTCAATATCGATCCGCGCGATGGCCGCGAAGTCGATCTCGACGACGTGCTCTGGATCGGCCCGGGCAAGGCCCTGCATGAGGCGAAGGGCAACGACTGGAACCAGGCGTGGTCCGACTATCGCGGCAAGCGTTTGGCGCCTTGGGTAGTGGCGCAATTCAAATCGATCTACCCGAAGGAATTTCGCGCGGGCGACGACGAATGCAACTATGCCGATCCCGAAGTCTGGCAATTCCCGCAGTGGTATGCGACACGGAGGGGCATCCATCTTGGCGCCTCGTTCGCCCGCGTGGCCCGCAACTGCGACGACCCCGACTGGGCCATCCTGCCGTGGAAGGTGATCGACGCGCATCCCGGCGCCGTTCGCATTCATTGACTTCCGGCACATGACGGCGCGCTGGGTTTACGCGAGGCTTGCTCCGGAAAAATGCTGGAGGAGCCGCGAATGGGACGCATGCAGGACACCCGGCCACCGAAACACCCGTGGTGGCATTGGCGCGGGGAATGGGCGCGCACGGTCGCGGTATTGCTTTTGCTCGGCGTGTTCCGCGCATCGTTCGCCAATCACTACGTGGTGCCGAGCGGGTCGATGGAGCCGACGCTGGAGCCCGGGGATCGCGTGCTGGTGGACATGCGCGCGCATGGTTGGCGCATACCGCTGACGACCTGGCACCTCACCCGCGGCCAGCCGGCACAGCGCGGCGAGGTGGTGATCTTCGATTCACCCAGCGATGGCGTGCGGTTGATCAAGCGCGTGGTCGCGGTCGGTGGCGACATGGTGGAAGTGCGCGATGGCCATTTGCGCATCAATGGCCGCTGGTTGTCGGACGGGCATGGCAGCGCGGAGCAATTCGGTGCGCACGCGGCAACACTCGATCTCGATGATGGCGGTGGTCCCGATGTGGCGCCGATGCGGATTCCGCAGGGACAGTTGCTGATGATGGGCGACCATCGCGGCAACAGCCTCGATGGGCGCTTCTTCGGGCTGGTGCCGGAGGGCAAGGTCTACGGGCGCGCGACCGCGGTATTCTGGCGCAGCGGCCAGGCGTTTACCTGGAAGCCGTTGTAGTCAGCGGTCGACGATCTCGCCGCCCGGCAGGAACTGCCACGTCCGCACCACGTTCAGCACGTCGAGGTTGTCGCCGGTCTTCGGCAGCGGCGGATAGGGTTCGGCGAGGCGGGCGATCCGCAGCGCGGCATCGTCGAGGATGCGGTTGCCGCTGGAGCGCACCAGTTGCAGCGATTCGATGCTGCCGTCGCGACGGATGCCGATGCCGATCATCACCGAGCCCTGCAACTGGCGCCGGCGCGCTTCTTCCGGGTAGTTGAGGTTGCCGACGCGCTGCACGCGATCGACCCACTGCCGCAGATACCCGGCATAGGCGTATTCGCGGGTGCTGGCCGAGACGTACTTGGTCTTCGGGCGCTTGGCGTATTGCATGGTCTGTTCGGCGATTTCGGCAGCGAGGCGCGCTTCGCTCATGTCGACATCGACGCGGCGCTCGCCCGGCGGCAACGGACGATCGCCGCGCGGCGAGGTATCGCTGGCGGTCGCGGTGGCCTGCGGACTGTCGTGGGTGGTGACGACTCGGGTTTCCGGCGGCGGCTGCAGGGTCGGCGCCTGCGCCTGCAGTTCGCGCGCTGCAACGCCTTCCTGCGGCGATGGCGTGTCGCCAACCTGGGGATCGGTGGGGCGGGTCGACTTGTCGTGCTCGCCGCCGCCCTGGTTGGCGGCCTGGGCGAGGAAATCCGCCTGCTTCGGCGTCAACGGCGTCTGCACCTGGGTCAGGATCACATCGAGCGTGGGCACCACCGGCGCGGCCTTGCCGATGGCGAAGCCGACGCCGAGCAGCAGCACCGCGTGCACTGCCAGCGACAACAGGAAGGTCGCGCTCAGGCGCTGGCCTTCGCCGATGCGCGGCGGATCGACCGCGGGCAGGGCCTCGCTCGGGGTGCTCACGCCGCCAGTCGCGCTTCGATGGCGTCGAACAGCATCCCTGCGATATTGATCCCGAATTGCGCATCCAGTTCGCGGATGCAGGTCGGGCTGGTCACGTTCACTTCGGTCAGGTAATCGCCGATCACATCCAGCCCGACGAACAGCATGCCGCGGCGCTTCAGCTCGGGTGCGACCCGGGCGGCGATCCAGCGATCGCGCTCGCTCAGCGGGCGGCCTTCGCCGCGCCCGCCGGCGGCGAGATTGCCGCGGAACTCGTCGCCTTGCGGAATGCGGGCCAGGCACCAGTCGACCGGCACGCCATCGACCAGCAGCACGCGCTTGTCGCCATCGACGATCTCGGGGACATAGCGCTGGGCGAGGGCCAGGTGCTGGCCGCCTTCGGTCAGCGTCTCCAGCATCACATTCAGGTTGGGATCGCCGCGGCTGGCGCGGAAGATCGAGCGCCCGCCCATGCCGTCCAGCGGCTTCAGCACCGCTTCGCCCTGTTCCTGCACGAAGGCCTTGAGCGCCCTGGCATCGCGACTCACCAGCGTCGGCGCGCAGCAGTCCGGGAACCACAGCGCGGCCAATTTCTCGTTCATGTCGCGCAGGCCCTGCGGATCGTTCACCACCAGCGCGCCCTGGCGCTGCGCCAGGGTCAGGATCTGGGTGTCGTGGACGAAATCGGGATCGACCGGCGGATCCTTGCGCATCAGCACGATGTGACGCGCGTCAAATTGCAACGGTCCGAATTCGCCCAGTTCGAACCAGTCGGCCTTGTCGTCGCGCACCTGCAGCAGGGCGGCTTCGGCACCGGCGATGCCGTCGCTGATCGACAGGCCGCCGGGCTTCACGTAGCGGATGGGGTAGCCGCGCCTTTGCGCCTCGAGCAGCATGGCGAGGGTGGAATCCTTGGCCGGCCTGATCGCGGCGATCGGATCCATCACCACCACCACTTCGTGACGCATGCCGTTCTCCGCCGCCCTCGTTAGATGTGCAGATGGTAGCAATATCGATCCGCAGAGATTGGCGGAATCCAGGCAAAGTGCACCGTTTTCTTAACATCCGCTTGACAGGCCATTCGCCGGATGGAACATTCGCACGGATGGCCGCTTCCCCCGGCGCGCCCCCGTTTTCAGGACAGGTGGATGGAAGGCAACAACAGCCACGAACGCTTCAGCGGTCTCAAGGTGATGGTCATCGATGATTCGAAGACCATCCGGCGCACTGCGGAATCGCTGCTCAAGCGTGAAGGTTGCGACGTGGTCACGGCGAGCGACGGCTTCGAGGCGCTGGCCAAGATCGTCGAACAGCATCCGCACATCATCTTCGTCGACGTGATGATGCCGCGCCTCGATGGCTACCAGACCTGTGCCCTGATCAAGAACAACCATGTCTTCCGTTCGACGCCGGTGATCATGCTGTCGTCCAAGGACGGCCTGTTCGACAAGGCCAGGGGCCGGATCGTGGGGTCGGAGCAGTACCTGACCAAACCCTTCACCCGTGAAGAACTGCTGGGGGCCATCCAGGCCCATGTCCAGGGGGGCTGAGATGGAATCGGGGCTGAGCGCCTACCGCTACCTGTGCGACCTCGACCAGCGCTGCCAGGCGCGCCACGTCGGCTTGCCGCAGATGTCCGCCAGCGAGGGCTGGCGCGGACTGGGGTATCGCGTCGGCGTCCACCAGTTGCTGTCCAGCTACGACGATATCGCCGAAATCCTGACCCTGCCGGAAACCACCCCCGTCCCGGGCGGCCAGGCATGGATGCTCGGCCTTGCCAACATCCGCGGCAACCTGTTGCCGGTGGTCGATCTCAAGCTGTTCCTGGAAGGCGAACGCACCGTGCTCCGCGAGGACCAGCGCATGCTGATCGTGCGCCAGCCGGGCGGCGATGTCGCCGTGCTGATCGACGGCCTGTTCGGCCAGCGCATCTTCGGCGAGCAGCAGGCCACCGATCCCACGGAAGTGGGCGAGGGCCGCTACGGGCATTTCATCCAGCGCGCATTCCACGCCGACGGCGAGACCTGGGGCGTCTTCGATTTGGCGCGGCTGGTACGCACACCGGAATTCAGGCAAGCCGCGGCCTGACGCGCGGCATCCATCCACACACATCCACAACAGCGCGGCACGGCAGCGCAACACGCGTCACCAAAGGGGCAAAACCATGAGCACCACAGCGGACAACATCCTCGGCAGGGCACGTGCCGCCGGCAGCAACTTCTGGGCGATCATCCTCGCCGTGGCGTTGCTGGTGTTCCTGGTCAACGCGGGCTATTCGCTGTTCAAGTCGTCGCGCTACAGCAGCGCGAGCGGTGCCGTGGCCGACCTCCAGGTGCTGTCGCAGCAGTACGCCAACCTGAGCCGCGCGGCGGTGGATGGCAAGCCGGACGCCTTCAAGAACCTCAAGACGGTGCGCGAGGACATCCAGAAGGCGATCAACGAGGTGGACTCGCGTTATGGCAGCGAAGGCCCGGTGTCCGCCGACATCGCGCGAGTGAAGGCGACCTGGGCGCCGCTGGCCAAGGGCGGCGACGCCATCATCAATTCCGAATCGGTGCTGACCGGCCTGTCCGGCAATGCCGAGAAGTTCAGTAACCGCATCCCCGATCTCCAGGCCCAGCTCAACGAAGTGGTGGCGGGCCTCAGCAACGGCGGCGCCCCCGCCGCGCAGCAGCAGATCGCCATGCGCCAGATCGTGCTGGCATCCGGTATGGGCCGCCGCATCGCGGAAATCCGCGCCGGTGGCGCCGGCGCCCCGGTGGCGGGCAACGGCCTGCGCCAGGACTCGGGCCTGTTCGACCAGATCATGACTTCGCTGCGCGAGGGCGGCGTCATGGCTGCCAAGGTCACCACCGGTGCCGCAGTCGCACCGTTGAACAAGGCGACCCTGATGTGGAGCGAGATGAAGAAGGATCTCGACGCCATCCTCGGCAACTCCAGGCAGCTGTTCGATGCGCAGTCGGCGTCCGACAAGATCGGGACCGGCGCCGACAAGCTGCTGGCCGACAGCCGCAAGCTGTTCAGCAGCTTCACCGCGAGCGGATCGCTGAAGGACACCAACATCCTCGGTAACGTCTGGATCACCTTGCTGGCCGGTGCCCTGGCGGTGCTCTCGCTGGTCTTCCTGCTGGTCAACCAGTACCGCGCCCAGGCCCAGCGCCGCGCGGCGGTGGAAGAGCTGAACGCCCGCAACCAGCAGGCGATCATGCGTTTGCTCGACGAAATGGGTTCGCTCGCGGAAGGCGATTTGACCGTGAAGGCGACCGTGACCGAGGACGTGACCGGCGCGATCGCGGACTCGATCAACTTCGCCATCGAGCAGCTGCGCAGCCTGGTGGGCACGATCAACGACACCTCGGTGCAGGTCGCGGCCGGCGCCCAGGAAACGCAGAACACCGCGCTCAACCTTGCCGAAGCGGCGGAACACCAGTCGCAGGAAATCACCCACGCCTCCGACCGCATCAGCGAAATCGCCACGAACATCAACCAGGTGTCGCGCAACTCGGCGCAGTCCGCGGAAGTGGCGCGCAAGTCGGTGGAAATCGCCACCAATGGTGCCGGCGTGGTGCGCCAGACGATCGTCGGCATGGACAACATCCGCGACCAGATCCAGGAAACCTCGAAGCGCATCAAGCGACTGGGCGAAAGCTCGCAGGAAATCGGCTCGATCGTGGAACTGATCAACGACATTTCCGAGCAGACCAACATCCTGGCGTTGAACGCGTCGATCCAGGCGGCGTCGGCCGGCGAGGCCGGCCGCGGGTTCGCGGTGGTGGCCGACGAAGTGCAACGACTCGCGGAACGCGCATCGCGCGCGACCAAGCGAATCGAAGGCCTGGTGCACACGATTCAGTCCGATACCAACGAAGCGGTCAGCTCGATGGAACAGACGACCACGGAAGTGGTGCGCGGTGCGCGACTGGCCGAGGACGCCGGTACCGCGCTGGGCGAGATCGAACGCGTGTCGAGCGATCTGGCCAACCTGATTCAGAACATCTCGCACTCCGCCGAGCAGCAGTCGAGCGCGGCATCGAACATCACCCAGACGATGGACACGATTCGTTCGATTACCGCCCAGACCTCGCAAGGCGCGAGCCAGACGGCACAGTCGATCGGAACGCTGGCGCAGCTGGCGACCGACCTGCGTCGTTCGGTGGCCGACTTCAAGCTGCCGGCCTGAGCGACGGACGACCTCGTGACTGCACAGCAACACCTGGAAGGAACAGCTGAATGAGCGCGCTTCGCGAAGCGATCGAACACGCCACCTTGGGCTGGATCAAGCCCGAGCTGGATGCCGCGCTCAAGCAGGTCCAGACCGATGTCGAGGCCTACGCCGAGACGCCGTCGGACGTCGGGGCGATGCGCTCCGCCGCGGACCAGCTGCGCCAGATCGAAGGCACGCTGCGCATGCTGGAGCTGTACGCGCCGGCGATGGTCAGCGAGGAGATGCAGCATCTCGCCGCATCAGTCGCCGATGGCCAACTCCCGGGTCGCGAGCACGAAGCCTGCGATGCGTTGTTGCGCGCGACGGTGCAGTTGCCCGATTACCTCGAACGCCTGCAGGGCGGTCATCGCGACATCCCGATCGTCCTGTTGCCACTGCTCAACGACCTGCGTGCGCTGCGCAGCGAGCAGCCGCTGGGCGAGGCGGTGCTGTTCGCCCCCGATTTCAATCGTCCGTTGCCCGATGACGTGCCCCGCGCCGATGCCCTGGTCGCCGCGACCACATTGTCCGGTGCGCCATCGATGCTGGCCGCGCTCGATCGCGCGATCGACAGCCTGAATTCAGGCCGTGGCCCGGTCGATGCTGCCGGTCTGCACGATGCTTTGTCCGGATTGCTGGGACTGGCGCAGGACGAAGACACCCGACGCATGCTGTGGGTCGCCAGTGAATCCGCGGAAGCGCTGGGCCAGGGCGCGCTGCAGGCATCCACGTCGCTGCGCAACGCCTTCGCGCTGGTCGCGCGGGAAGCGCGCCAGGCGCTGCATGCCGATGGCCTGCGTGCCGGTTCCGCCTCCGCGCTGTACGAACCCGTGCGCCAGTTGTTGCAGCAGGTTGCCAACAGCCAGGCATCGTCGCCTGCGCTGGAGCGCCTGCGCTCGGCGTTTGCCATCGGCAACGAATCTTCCGTTTCCGAAAGCGAAATCGAACACGCGCGCAGCAGTGTCACCGGCGTCAATCGGGCATTGCTCGACACCGTCGCATCCGCGTTGAAGGAAGACGTGTTCCGGGTCAAGGATGCACTCGACCTGCATCTGCGCAGCGGTACCACCGACATGTCGGAACTGTCGCCGCAGGTCGAAGCACTCGGCCGCATCGGCGATACCCTTGGCATGCTCGGATTGGGCGGTGCCCGCGAGAACATGCATCGCCAGCGCGATACCCTCGCGCACGTCGTCGATGGCAGCAATGCGAACAACGAACAGGCCCTCCTCGATGTCGCCGGCGCGCTGCTGTTCGTCGATGCCTCGCTGGAAGACCAGGTGGCGCGACTGGGCCAGGACCAGGCGCTGGCACCGTCGGAAGGCGGCGCGATGGGCGCGTCCGACGCCGCGCAGCTGGTGACGGTGCTGATCCGTGAGGCGATCGCCAATTTCGGCGACGCCCGCCAGGGCTTCGTCGCCTTCGTCGAAACCGGCTGGGACCATGCGCAACTTGCGGAAATCCCGCGCCTGCTCAATGAAGTCGGCGGTGCGCTGGGCATGCTGGAATTGCCGCAGGCGGCCGACTACCTGAAGGGCATCCGTCTCTATACCGAGCACGAACTGATCCGCAAGAAGCGCGTGCCGGGCAGCCAGCAACTCGACACCCTCGCCGATGCGCTCGCCAGTACCGAGTACTACCTCGAAGCACTGCGCGACAAGCGCGCCGACCGTGACGACATCCTCGCCATCACCCGCCAGAGCCTGGAAGCGCTGCACTACTGGCCGCTGCCGTCGGCGCCGGAAGTGGATGAATCAACCCCGATCGATTCCGAGCTCGAAACCGCCTACGAAGGCCTGATGACGCAGCTCACCGGCGAGCCTGCGTCTGCCGTGCACGATGCAGTGCCGCCGCCGTTGCCGGCGATGGTCGAGCTGGAAGAAGCCGCGCCTGTCGTCGAAGAACCGGCAGCCACGGAGCCGGTCTTCGTGGCGGCTGAACCTGTCGCGGCACCTGCCGCTGCTGTCGCGCCCGCGGCAGTTGCCGGTGGTGCGCTGAGCGTGCGCGACGAGCTCGGCTTCGATTACGGCAAGGACGAGATCGACGACGAAATCCGTTCGATCTTCGTTGAGGAATTCGGCGAGGAAATCGCCAATCTCGATCAGCTGATGCCGGCATGGCTGGAACAGCCGCACGATGGCGAGCGCCTGCGTCCGATCCGCCGGATCTTCCACACGCTGAAGGGCAGTGGTCGCCTGGTCGGCGCGAGCCGCCTCGGCGAGTTCAGCTGGAAGATCGAGAACATGCTCAACCGCGTGCTCGACGGCACGCGGCCGGCATCGCCTGCGGTGATCGGCCTGGTCCAGACCACCGGCGCCAACCTGCCTCACCTGCTCGCCGCGCTGGAAAAGCATCCGGTGCCGGAGCTCGACCTCGACGGCATTGCCGCCGTCGCCGATCGCGTTGCGGCGGGCGAGGACGTGGAATACATCGCGCCGGTTGCGGCGTCGATCGCTCCCGTTGCCGAACCGGAAGCCATCGAGCACGTCGAAACACCCGTCGCTGCCGAAGCCGCGGCCACGCCCGTCATTCCCGCCGGCCATGTCCCGGTGCAGGTCGACGCGGTGCTGCTGGAAATTCTCGCCGCCGAAGTTGGTGGCCACGTCGCCACGGTCGAGATGTGGCTGGATGGCGCCCGCCAGTCGCCGCAGGTGCCGGATGATCTGCTGATCCGCGCCGTGCACACGATGAATGGTGCCTTCGCGATGGCGGAAGTGCCGGAAATCACCGATGCAACCGGACCGGCCGAGGGCTATCTCAAGCGCCTCGGGGCAGTCGGGCAAGCGGTCGATGCGAACGGTCTTTCCGCATTGGACGAACTGGTCGCGCAGATCCACGCCACGGTCTCGGGCCTGCAGCAGGCCGCGCAACATGTGCCAGCGCAAACCGGTCTCGCCGCTGGCCTGGTGGCATTGCGCGATGCCCTGCCAGAAGTGCATACGCCGATTCACGATGTCGAAGCCGAACGCGTCGAGGCCGAACGCGTCGAGGCCGAACGCGTCGAGGCCGAACGTGTCGAGGCCGAACGCGTCGAGGCCGAACGTGTCGAGGCCGAACGTGTCGAGGCCGAACGTGTCGAAGCCGAACGTGCCGAAGCCGAACGTGCCGAAGCCGAACGTGCCGAAGCCGAACGTGTCGAAGCCGAACGTGTCGAAGCCGAACGTGTCGAAGCCGAACGTGTCGAAGCCGAACGTGTCGAAGCCGAACGTGCCGAGGCCGAACGTGCCGAAGCCGAACGTGCCCGTGTCCAGGCCGAAGAGGAAGCCGAGTACGCGCGCCTCGAAGCCGAATACGCCGAGCAGGCGCGGCGCGACAAGGAACAGGCGCAGGCTCCGATCCCGGCAGACGCGCACGCAGGTGAAGCGGCTGAAGTCGTTGCGGCGCTGACCGCAGCCGCGATCGCCGGTGCTGCCGATGTCGCCGACGAGGAGCATGCCGAGCCGGCGAAGCTGGCACCGGTCGCCGCAACGCATACCCATGGCGTCGACCTCGGGCCGGAACATGCCCTGGATACCACCAGCCTCGACCACGAATTGCTCGACATCTTCGTCGAGGAAAGCAACGACCTGCTCGACAATTCCGATGGCCTCCTCGCGCGCCTGCGCGGCAACCCGAAAGACCTCGAGACGGTCACGGCGCTGCAGCGCGACCTGCACACCCTGAAGGGTGGCGCGCGCATGGCGGGCGTGATGTCGATCGGCGATCTCGGCCACTCGATGGAAACGCTGCTGGAGTCGGTCGCGGAACATCGCACCCAGCTTGGTAGCGACGGCGTGCCATTGCTGGAACGCGGCCTCGACACCTTGCGTGCGATGACCGAACGCGTGGCCGCCCGCAAATCGTCGCAAACGCCGGGCGAGCTGGTCGCCCAGATGACGGCGCGCGCGCGCGGCATCGTCGCGGCACCGGTGGATACCGCTCTCACCGTCGAACCGGCGAAGACCGTATTGCCGGAATTGTCGGCGCCGATCATGGAAACCGCGCTCGACCGCGAAACCGCGGAAGGCGGCCAGGTGCGTGCGCAGGAACAGGTGCGCATCCGCGCGGACCTGCTGGAACGCCTGGTGAACTACGCCGGCGAAGTGGCGATCTACCGTTCGCGACTGGAGCAGCAGCTGGGTGCATTCCGCGCGGCGATGGGCGAAATGGAGCAGACCAACCTGCGCCTGCGCGACCAGTTGCGCCGCCTCGACCTGGAAACGGAAGCCCAGATCGTCGCGCGTCACCATCGCGAACACGAGTCGCACAACCCTGCGTTCGATCCGCTGGAACTCGATCGCTACTCGACGCTGCAACAGCTGACACGCGGCCTCAACGAATCGGCATCCGACATGTCGACGCTGCAGGGTTCGCTGGAAGACCTGACCCGCCAGTACGAAGCATTGCTGCGCCAGCAATCGCGCGTGTCGACCGATCTCCAGGAAGGCTTGATGCGCACGCGCATGATGCCGTTCGAGACCGTGCTGCCGCGCCTGCGCCGCGTCGTTCGCCAGGCTGCCGGCGAGACCGGCAAACAGGCGCAACTGGTGGTCAGCGGCGCCGAGAACGAACTCGACCGCAACGTGCTCGAGCGCATGACCGCACCGCTGGAACACGTGCTGCGCAACGCGCTCGCCCACGGCATCGAATCACCCAAGGCGCGTCGCGTCGCCGGCAAGCCGGAAGAGGGGCGCATCGAAATCAATGTGCGCCACGAAGGTTCGGAAGTGGTGCTCGCCATCCATGACGATGGCGCCGGCATCAACCGCAAGGCGATTCGCGCACGCGCCGAAGAACGCGGCCTGCTGCAGCCGGGGACGGACATCGCCGGCGAGGAGATCGACCGCTTCATCCTCCAGTCCGGCTTCTCGACTGCCAGTGAAGTCAGCCAGCTGGCCGGTCGTGGCGTCGGCATGGACGTGGTCCACAATGAAATCCGCCAGCTCGGCGGTTCGCTCGACATCGCTTCGGAAACCGGCAAGAACACCCGCTTCTCGCTGCGCCTGCCGCAGACGATGGCGGTGACGCAGGCGGTGTTCGTGCGGATCGGCGAAACGACCTACGCAGTGCCGATCGCCTCGGTGCGCGGCGTCAGCCGCATCTCGCGCGGCGAATACGCCAGCGGCGCGCAGCATCATTATGGCAGCGAGGAATTCACCGTCTTCGATCTCGGCCTGTTGCTCGGCCAGCCGATGCTCAGGGCCGAGGAACACCTGCAGGTGCCGTTGCTGCTGATCGGTTCCGGTGAACTGAAGGCGGCGGTCGGCGTCGACCAGATCCTCGGCAACCGCGAAATCGTGGTGAAGCCGCTGGGTCCACAGCTGGCATCGATCCCCGGCATCTTCGGTGCGACGGTGATGGGCGACGGCTCTGTCGTGGTCATCCTCGACGTTGCGCCACTGGCGCGTCGTTACGCCATGCGTCCGCAACACGAAGTGGCAGCCGGCGAGCCGGTGCAGGTGCATGAGGCTGCCGATGTCCATGTGGTCCCGGTGGTGATGGTGGTGGACGATTCCGTCACCATGCGCAAGGTCACCGGTCGCGTGCTGGAACGCAACGGTTACGAAGTGATGACCGCGAAGGACGGCATCGATGCGCTGGAACGGATGGCCGAACGCGTGCCCGACCTGATGCTGCTCGACATCGAAATGCCGCGCATGGACGGCTACGAACTGGCGACGCAGATGCGCCGCGACGCCCGCCTGCGCGACGTGCCGATCATCATGATCACTTCGCGTACCGGCGAGAAGCATCGCGAGCGCGCATTCGAAATCGGCGTCAACCGCTACCTCGGAAAGCCGTACCAGGAACCGGAGCTGATGCGCAACGTGTCCGAGCTGCTCGAGCTGTCCGGTGAGCACTGACCGTCGCGCCACCGTCCTGCTGGGCCGTCCGGGCGAACTGCGCGATCGCCTGGAAGCGGCGTTGCGCGAGGCCGGCGCCGACATCGCCCTGGTTGTCGATCCCGCCAACGGCAGTGCCGCACAGGTCCAGGCACAGTCGCCGCGCAATGTCGTGGTGCTGATGGAGCCCGGTGTGGAAGAGGCGCTCGATGCGCATTTCGACACACTGTTCGACGACCCGGGCATCGAACTGCTGTTTGAGGAAGCGAGCGTACTGGCGTCGCGCCAGGGCTGGGATCTCGCGCGCTGGGGCCGTCACCTGTCGGCGAAGCTGCGTGGAAGCCAGGACGTGTTGCCGGAAGGACATGGCGACGACGCCGGATTCGTCGCGCCATTGCCGCGTGACGCGCTGAAGCCGAAGGCGGAAGAACCTGCGCCGGAGGAAGAAGCATCGACAGCAGTCGAGCACGAGACAGCCCCGCCGCTATCCGGGATTGCCGCGCAACCGCCGCAGGCCCCGGGCCTGGAAGACCAGCACTGGATGCCGGCGCAATCCGACGACAGGGCGCAGGCGCAACCGATCGATTGGAACAGCCATCCGACTGTTGAAAGCGACGCCAATGACGACCTCGACTACCTCGAACCGGTAAAACGCGTGCCGCATGGCGGTGGCGATCATCATGTCGGCGCGTTCGATCCCAATGCGTTCCTCGACAGCGCGCATCACCTGCCCGATGCCGAACCGATTCCGTTGGAAGCACTCGAACCGATTGACGATATCGCGCACCCGCACGTGGACGTGATCGCACTGGAGCCGGCATCATCATCCAGCGATGCGCAGCCGCTCAAGCTGGCTTCGGCCGCGACCATGGATGCGCCCGACATGAAGGCGGCGCCGCTGCACGAAACCTGGTCGCTGGTCGATCACGACAATACGCCCGCACCGACATCGCAATCGCCGTCAGTGGCAAGTCCCGCATCGCGCCTGGATGGCATGTCGATGATCGACGACGGCACCATCGGGCTCGAAGTCGCCGACAGCGGGGGCACGACCCCCGGTCTGGACATCGCCGGGACGCGTGGCGCCGTGCTGGTCGTCGCTGGTGTCGGCGGCCCCGATCCGCTGCGTGCATTGCTCGGCCAGTTGCAGGACGACTTCCCGCGCCCGATCCTGATCCAGCAGCATCTCGATGCCGGCAATTACGATCGCCTGGCGCGCCAGATGGAACGCGCGACGCGCCTGAAGGTGAAACTCGCCGCCGCCGGCATGACGATGGAAGACAACACCGTCTATGTGTTGCCGATCTCGGTTGGACTCGAAGAAAGCGCTGACGGCCTGGCGTTCGTCGACATGCCGCAGGTGCGCGGATTCACCGATGTCACGTCCAAGCTCGATCCCGCCGACAGCGCGCTGCTGGTGCTGAGCGGCGCGCCCACCGATTTCATCGAAGAGGCATTGCGCTTCAAGGTCGCCGGTGCCTGGGTCGCGGCCCAGGCCGAGCATGGTTGTTTCGACCACGCGGTGCCGGCGCTGGTCGCCGCGCGCGGCGCCGAGATCGCCGAGCCGCTGGCGCTGGCGCAGAAACTCAATGCACGTTGGCACGCATGAGGCAGTCATGAACGAACTCCCGAGCAGCCTGCGCGGCGTGCTGATCCAGGCAGCCGGCAACCAGTTGCTGTTGCCCAACGCCGCGGTGGCCGAGGTGCTGTCCTATTCCGATCCCGAGCCGATCGCCAACGCGCCGGCATGGTTGCTGGGGCGCGTGCGCTGGCGCGGCTGGCAAGTGCCGCTGGTCGATTTCTCGCTGCTCGATGGCGGTGCGGCTGCAACGCAAGTCAATGCCGGCGGCCGTCGACGCGTGCTGGTGGTGAAGGCGCCCGGCGGCCATGCGCGCTTGCCGTACTTCGCCTTCCTGGCCGATGGCTTCCCGCGCCTGATGAGTCTGTCGGAAGCGACGCTGGAAACGCTGGCGGAATCGTCGGTGCCCGAAAGCTGCATCTTCGCGCGCGTCGCCATCAACGACGAGAGTGCCGTGGTGCCGGACATGGATGCGGTCGAGTCGCGCCTGCGCAGCGAGTTGCCCGAAGCGGCCTGAGCCGCTTCGTCGCAATCAATCGAAATCGCCGTGCAGGGCCTGCAGTGCGGCGATCGCCGCCAGGCCTGCGGTTTCCGTGCGCAGCACGCGTGGACCGAGGCGAACACCGATGAATCCCCGTGCTTCCAGCAGTGAGTGGTCCAGCGGCGACCAGCCGCCCTCGGGGCCGACCGCCAGCACGATCTCGGGTTGACCGGCCGTGACCGCCGTCCGGCAATTCATCGCCGCCACGGGATCGAGCAGCAGGCGCGTGGCCGGCACCAATGCTGGCAATGCATTCGCCAGTGCAACTGGTGCTTGCACATCCGGTACCAAGGCGCGCCCACTCTGTTCGCAGGCGGATGCCACCACGCCACGCCAGTGTTCCAGGCGCTTGGCGGCACGCGCCGCATCCAGTTTCACTTCGCTGCGATCGCTGAACACCGGAACGAACGCGTTGACACCGAGTTCCGTGCCCTTCTGCAGGATCAGGTCCATCTTCTCGCCGCGCGCCACGCCCTGCAGCAAGGTGATGCGCAACGGTGATTCGTTGGCGGGCGTGCAAACCGCGCCGATCCGTACGCGCGCGCCACGCTTGTCGATCGCCACGAGCTGCGCATCGGCTTCATGGCCGCGGCCATCGAACACCACGCAACTGTCGCCGACTTGCAGGCGCAGCACGCGGGCCAGGTGCGCTGCCGAAGTTTCCGGCAATTCGAGTTCGCTGCCGGCGCGCAAGTCGGCATCGACATGCACGCGTGTCAGGCGCATGCGGTGGCCTCGCGGATGGTGGCGGCGGTGATGTCGGCGAGCTGCGCAAGCGCGGCATCGTCGATGCAATACGGGGGCATCCAGTAGAGGATGTCGCCGAGCGGGCGCAGCACCACGCCGCGCGCCAGTGCCGCGCGATAGGCCTGCAGGCCGACACGCAGCGATGGATCGAACGGCGTCGCCCTGTCGCCGTCACGGCCGAGTTCGAATGCGACCACCATTCCGCACTGGCGGGCATCGGCGACATGGGGCAGCGTCGCGATGTCTTTCGCCAGCTTGCCCATGCGCTCCGCCGTCGTGCGATTGCGCTCGAGCACATCGTCCTGGTCGAAGATCGCCAGCGATGCCAGCCCGGCGGCGCAGCCCAGCGGATTGCCGGTGTAGCTGTGCGAATGCAGGAAGGCGCGTTCGCGCGAATCGTCGAGGAAACCGTCATAGATCGCCTGCGTCGCCAGTGTCGCCGCCAATGGCATGAAGCCGCCGGTCAGGCCCTTCGACACGCACATCAGGTCGGGCTGGATGCCCGCCTGCTCGCAGGCGAACAGCGTGCCGGTGCGACCGAAGCCGGTGGCGATCTCGTCGGCGATCAGGAAGATGCCGTGGGCATCGCAGAGTTCGCGCACGCGCCCGAGATAGGCCGGATGGTGCATGCGCATGCCACCGGCGCATTGCAACAGTGGCTCGACGATCAGGGCGCAGACCTCCTGCCCATGTGCATCAAGCAGGCTGGCCAGCACGTCGGCGGCTTCCAGCGCGCACGCTTCGGCGGTCTGCCCCGGACGCGCGGCATAGGCATCGGGCGAGGGCGCGAAGATCGCTTCCGCCAGCAATGGCGCGTAGATGCGCCGGTACAGCGGAATGTCGCCGACCGCGAGCGCGCCAAGCGTCTCTCCGTGATAGCCGTTATGCAGTGCGACGAACTTGCGGCGTTCTGGTTCACCGCGATTGCGGAACCAGTGGAAGGCCATCTTCAATGCGACTTCCACCGCCGCCGAACCGTTGTCGGCGTAGAACACTTTCGCCAACGGATCGCGTCCGGCCTGTCGTGGCGCGCGTGCCAGCAGTTGCTCTGCCAGCGCGATCGCGGACGGGTGGGTGAAGCCGGCCAGCAGGACATGTTCCAGCGTGCGCGCCTGTTCGGCGATCGCCGCGGCGATGCGCGGTTCGCCATGGCCGTGGATATTGGTCCACCAGCTCGATACCGCGTCGAGATAGCGGTGGCCATCGGCGTCGACCAGCCATGCGCCTTCGCCGCGCACCACCGGTACCAGCGGCAGCAGGGCGTCGCGGCTGCCGTCCCCTGCCGCGCCATCGGAAAAGTGCTCGCGCATCTGCGTGCACGGGTGCCAGACCGCGGCCAGATCGCGGGCGACGAGGTCTCGCTCGGCTATCATCACATCCACATGGACAACGTTCGACATCCGCCGATTATCGCTCGCTCCGGCCGGCAGGTCTCGCCGTGAGCCAGCGCCTTCCGATCGTCCACGCCCGCCACCAGCGCGATGATGGCCGCGGCCGCATCGTCGAGGACGTCGATCTCGAATTCGGCAATGGCGAGCGCCGCATCTTCCATCGCGTGCTGGCGCCAGGCCCGGGTGCGGTCGCCGTGGTGCCGATGCTCGACGACGAGACCGTGCTGTTGGTGCGCGAATACGCCGCCGGCGTGCACCGTTACGAACTCGGGTTGGTGAAGGGGCGTATCGACGACGGCGAAAGCGCCGAAGATGCCGCCAATCGCGAACTGATGGAAGAAGCCGGCTACGGCGCACGCCGCATCGAAGTGATCAGGATGCTGAGCCTGGCGCCGACCTACATGGAACACCAGACCGCGCTGGTACTGGCGCGCGACCTCTACCCGGCGAAATTGCAGGGCGACGAGCCGGAGGAACTCGAGGTG
>JAEKKW010000034.1 GCA_019510195.1 Lysobacterales bacterium
CGCCACATGCGGCGAAATTGCGCGCCGCGCTCGGCGAAGACGCGCTGGCGACCGACAGCAGGGCGTTTGCGGCAGTCACGCGCGCACTGGGCGCGTTCGAGGAGGATTATGCGGAATTCAGTCCTTACACCAGCAAATACGATGCCTGGCTGACCGGCCATGCACGGTTGAGTGCACAGGAACTGCGCGGCCTTGAATTGTTCGATGACGAAGCCAAGGGCAACTGCGCGCAATGCCACCTCTCCCGTCGTGGCCTCGACGGCACGCCGCCGGCGTTTTCCGACTACGGATTGATCGCGCTTGCCGTTCCGCGCAATCCGGCGATCGCGCGCAATCGCGATCCCGCATTCCACGATCTCGGCGCCTGCGGGCCGGAGCGCACGGACAAGGCCGGGCAGGACGAATACTGCGGTCTGTTTCGCACGCCGACGCTGCGCAACATCGCCCGGCGCCAGGCCTTCTTCCACAACGGGAAATTCCACGACCTCGCCGAAGTGATCGAGTTCTACGTCACCCGCGACATCACGCCGGAACGATGGTACTCGCGCGATGCGCGCGGCAAGGTCATCCCCTACGACGATATGCCAGCGCGTTACCATGGCAACATCAATCGCGATCCGCCGTTCGAAGGCCAGCGCCCCGGTGCGAAACCGCGCCTGGACAAGGACGAGATCGCCGCCATCGTCGCTTTCCTGCATGCCCTCGACGACGGCTATCTCAAGGACAATCCCTACCGGGCCGGACGCGACCGTCGTTGAACGCGAACGCGCCGAAGCCTCATCGCGCCATCACCACGTGCATCGCTTTAGGCGTGGTCGCCTGCTCGATGACCCGATAGCCCATCGCCGGCAAGTCGATGCCGGCGAACAGCGCCTCGCCCTGCCCGAGCACGATCGGGGAAATCACGACATGCATTTCGTCGATGGCGTCGGCCTGCAGGTACTCGCGGACCGTGGCGACGCCACCACCGATCTTGACGTCGAGGTCGCCGGCGGTTGCGCGCGCCTGGCGCAATGCGTCGGCGATGCCGTCGCTGACAAAATGGAAAACGGTGCCGCCTTCCATCACGATCGATTCGCGTGGATGGTGGGTGAGGATGTAGGTCGGCGCGTGGTACGGCGGATCGTCGCCCCACCAGCCTTTCCAGGCGTCGTCAGGCCATTCGCCGCGGATTGGGCCGAACATGTTGCGGCCGAGGATGAAGGCGCCGAAGCCGGCCATCGACCGCTGCGCGAAATCGTTGTCGACGCCGGTTTCGCCACCGGGCTTGCCGATCATGTCATGGAACATCCGCGTTCCGAACATCCACTGGTGCAATTCCCTGCCACCCTTTCCCAGCGGGTCGGCGAGGCTCTGTTCCGGCCCTGCGCCGAAGCCGTCGATCGATAGCGTGAATCCCGCGACGCGCACCTTGCCCATGGCTGTTGCCTTCATCTATCTGGAAAGTGATCCGTATCTTCCCACTTGAAGACGGCGTCCAGCGTTTTTTCGAACACGTCGGCGATGCGGAAGGCACATTCCAGCGTCGGCGAATATTTGCCGGCCTCGATCGCGGCGATGGTCTGGCGGGTCAGGCCGACGCGCTTGCCCAGTTCGGCCTGGGTCATCTCCCCCGCCGCGAAGCGCAGGGCGCGGATGTCGTTGGCGAGGCGTTTGCCTGGCATGTCAGCCCTTCCGATAGCCACGAACGGTGACCACGCACTTCACGATCTCGGCGATCGCGATCGATTGCAGCGCCGCGTGGACAATGTTCCAGCCGGTCTCGGTGAATGGCAGCATGCAACCGACGTAGCAGATGCCGGCCATCAACACGTAATAGGCGATGGTGGTGGCGCGCAGTTCGATCGCACGATCGCGCTCGTCTTCCTGGACCTCCTCATCGCCGCCGCGACGCAGGCGAAGGTACAGATGGGTGGCGATCGCGATCACCGCCAGTGTCGACAACGCGATCGCCAGGGCACCGATGCGATCGAGGAAGGTCGGATCCGGATCGATGTAGTGGCGGGCCTGGATCCAGGCGAAATACAGGCCGAAGACCACGACCAGCGCGGTCATCCAAACCCAGGCAAACCTTTCCTTCGGCAACATCGTGATCGACTCCCATCGGTGGTGATGGGAGCAATGTTAATTATATTTGACTTAATGTCAAACATTATTTACATTCGATCAATGCCCGTGTTTGTTCAGCTTGGGCGGATCGTCCAGGGTTTCGCCAAGGAAGCGCCGCACGGTGACATAGAACACCGGGATGAACAGCAGGCCGAGGAAAGTCGCGAACAGCATGCCGCCGATCACGCCGGTCCCGATGGCGTGGCGGGAGTTGGCGCCGGCGCCACTGGAGATCGCCAGCGGAGTGACACCCGCGATGAAGGCCAGCGACGTCATCAGGATCGGCCGCAGTCGCAGGCGCGCTGCTTCGACCACCGCCTGCCCCAATGGCTTGCCGGCGCGCCGTTCGAAGATCGCGAACTCGACGATCAGGATCGCGTTCTTCGCCGCCAGTCCCATCACCGTGATGATGCCGATCTTGAAATAGATGTCGTTGTTGAGGTGACGGAGATCGGTCAGCAACACCGCGCCGAGGATGCCGATCGGCACCACCAGCAGCACCGCGATCGGCACCGACCAGCTCTCGTACAACGCGGCCAGGCACAGGAACACCACGATGATCGACAGCACCATGATCATGGTGGTCTGGTTGCCGGAAAGGATTTCCTGGTAGCTCTGCCCCGCCCAGTCGTAACCGAATCCCTGCGGCAGGTCCTTGGTGACGATGTTCTCCATCGCCTTCATGGCGTCACCGGAACTGTGGCCGGGCGATTGCTGGCCGACCACTTCGACCGCTGCGAAGCCGTTGTAACGCGTCAGTGTCGGCGACGCCATTTCCCACTTGGCGTGCACCACGTTCGACAACGGGATCATCTGCGGCACGCCGGAGGCATCGGCCTGGCTGGAAGGCGTGTAGAACTCCTGCAACGATTCCGGCCCGGTCCGATATTGCGCATCGGCCTGCATGTTGACGCGCTTGACGCGCCCGCCCTGGACGAAATCGTTGACATAGACCGGTGCCAGCATCAACTGGATCGAGCTGTAGATGTCACCCACCGACAGTCCCATCGACTGCGCCTGCAGGCGATCGACGTCTAGCTTGAGTTGCGCCGCTTCCGGCAACGCATTCGGGCGTACTGCCATCAGCGTCTTGTCCTGCGAAGCCTTGCCCAGCAACGCACCCAGCGCCTTGCCGAGTTCGGCGCGACCCTGGCCGCTGCGATCCTGCAGGTACATGTCGAAGCCGCCGAACTGGCCAAGGCCGTTCACAGTGGGCATGTTCATCACGAAGACCTGGGCGTCGCGAATTCCGAACATCGCCATGTTGGCTTTCTGGATGAATTCGGTCGCGGTGGTCTTGCGCTTGCTCCAGTCCTTGAGGCGGACGAAGGCGATGCCCGCGTTCTCGCCGGCGCCGATGAAGCTGAAACCGGACACCTGCATCATGCCGTCGACTTCCGGCATCTGCTGCAACTTGGTGCGCACTTCGTCGAGCACGGCGTCGGTACGGCGCAGGGTGGCGCCGGCCGGCGTCTGCACGATCACGATGGCGTAGCCCTGGTCTTCTTCCGGCAGGAAGCTGCCCGGCATCTTGACGAACAGGAAGCCGCCGATCACGGCCAGCAACGCGAACACCACCATCCAGCGCGGGGTGTGGCGGACCACGCTGCCGATATGCCCGACGTAGGTCTTGCTGACGCGATCGTAGAGCTTGTTGAAGCCGCGGAAGATCGGGTTGCGCGCTTCGTGATGCGCGCTCGGCTTGAGCAGGGTCGCGCACAGCGCCGGGGTGAAGCCCAGTGCAAGGAAGGCCGAGAAGAACATCGCGATGGCAATCGTCAACGCGAACTGCTTGTATACCGCGCCGGCACTGCCGCTCTGCAACGCACTGGGAATGAACACCGCGGCCAGCACCAGGGTGATGGCGATCACCGCGCCGGTGATCTGTTGCATCGCCTTTCGCGTGGCATCCATCGGCGACAGGCCTTCCTCGGTCATGATGCGTTCGACGTTCTCGATCACCACGATGGCGTCGTCAACGACGATGCCGATCGCCAGCACCATGCCGAACAGCGACAGCTGGTTGATGGTGAAGCCGATCACGTACATGCCGAGGAAGGTGCCCAACAGCGCCACCGGGATCACCAGGGTCGGGATCAGGGTTGCGCGGATGTTCTGCAGGAACAGCAGCATCACGAGGAACACCAGGACGACGGCTTCGGCCAGCGTCTTCACCACCTCTTCGACGGAAATCTTGACGAAGGTCGAGGTGTCGTACGGGCAGAACCATTGCACGCCTGCCGGGAAGCTTGGCTGCAGCAGGTCCATGCGCGCCTTCACCGCTTCCGCCACCGCGAGCGCATTCGCACCCGGCGCCAATTGCACGGCGAAACCGGCGGCCGGCTGGCCATCCCACTTCATGTTGAAACCGTGGGCGCCGGCGAGCTCGACACGCGCGACATCCTTGAGGTGCACCGCCGCGCCACTGCTGTCGGTGCGCAACAGGATGTTCTCGAATTCCTGCGGCGTGCTGAAACGCCCTTCAGCCGACACCGTCGCGGTGACCATCTGCGACGACGGCGACGGATCGCCGCCAACGCTACCGGCGGAGAACTGGACGTTCTGGCCGCGCACTGCCGCCAGCACCTGGCTGGCGGACAGGCCATAGGCCTTCAATTTCTCCGGGTTCAACCAGATCTGCATCGAATATGCGCCGCCGAACACCTGGGTGCTGCCGACACCGGGTACGCGCGAGACCTGGTCGACCACGCGGGAACTGATGAGATCGGCCAGCGCGTCGCGATCGACCGCGGGGTTGTTCGTCTTCAACGCCACGACCATCAGGAAGCCGGAATTGGCCTTGGCCACCACCACGCCCGACTGCACCACCTCGCTGGGCAGGCGCGGCGTCGCCTGCGACACCTTGTTCTGCACCTGCATCTGCGCGATGTCGGGGTCGGTGCCTGGCTTGAACGTCAGGTTGATGCTGGATTGCCCGCTGGCGCTCGACGAACTGAAATAGTCGAGGTTGTCGATGCCGGTGAGCTGCTGCTCGATGATCTGCGTCACCGCCTTTTCGGTGGTCTCGGCACTGGCGCCGGGATAGCTGGCGCCCACGCTGACCTGTGTCGGCGCGATGTTGGGATACGACTCGATGCCCAGGCTGCGGATCGCCAGCGCGCCCGACAGCGAGATCAGGATCGCGACGACCCAGGCGAGGACCGGGTGCTCGATGAAATACTTCGGCATGAATTACCCCTGCTTGGCCGGAGCCGCGGCCGGCGCCGCCGGTTTGGCATCGGCGGGCACGCCCTTCACTTCCTGGCCCGGCTGCTGCACGCGTTGCACGCCACTGACGACAACCTTGTCGCCCGGCGACAGTCCGCCCGACACGATGAAATCCCCGTCCTGCTGGCGGCCTTCAGGCAGCCCCTTGCGCATGGCCTTGTTGTCGCTGCCGACCACCAGCACGTACGGACCCTGGGGATCGCGGAGGATGGCGGCCTGCGGGATGCGATAGGCGCCCTGCTGTTCGGCCAGCGTCGCCTTGACGGTGACGAACGTCCCCGGCATCAGCAGGTGCTGCGGATTCGGCAACACCGCGCGCAACTTCACGGCGCCGGTGGCGGGATCGACCACGCTGCCGGAGAAATCGAGGCGCGCCTTCTGGTCGAAGGTGCTGCCGTCAGGCAGGAGCACGTCGACTTCGCGGGAACCGCCGCCCTGCGCGGACAACTGGCGGAGGCGACTGAGGTCGTTCACGCCGACCGAGAACTCGATGTAGAGCGGGTTGATCTGGTCGACCGTGGTCAGCAGCGTCGCGCTGCCCTGGCCCACCAACGCGCCTTCGGTGACCTGGGCGATGCCGGCACGGCCATCGATCGGTGCACGCACGGAGGCGTAACCCTCGTTGATGCGCGCCGTGGTGACCGCGGCCTGGGCCTGCTTGACCGCGGCATTGGCACTGCGCTCGGCAGCGAGCGCATTGTCGAGATCGGCCTTGGAGATGAACTTGCCCGGGGCGAGGCCGCGGGCGCGTTCGGCGGCGGCGCGGGCATTGGCCGCGGTGGCCTGCGCACTTGCCAATGCGGCCTGCGCGGAAGCGGTGGCTGCACGCAGTGGCTGTGGATCGATCTGGAACATCGCCTGCCCGGCCTTGACGTCGCTGCCTTCGGTGTAGAGGCGGCGCTGCACCACGCCAGCGACACGGGCGCGCACGTCGGAGCTGCGATAGGCGGCAAGGCGTCCTGACGATTGCGCTTCGACGGCGATGGCTGCCGGCTGCACCACCACGTAACCGACCTCGGGAGGCGGCATCTGACCACCCTGGCCGGGGCCACCGGGACCACCCTGCTTCGACGAGCAGGCCATCAGGGCCGTGGTAAGGACGCTCATTGCGAGCAGGCGCGTGGTGGTTTTCATCAAGAAGGGCTCCTGAAGCCGATCGGTCTTGGGGGAAGTGCGCGTGAACCGGCGAGGTTACACTGCAGCCTCGTTAACTTCGTGTGCCTAAAGTCTAGGATGGACAGGATGCCAAGGGAAATGATCACACCGGCTCTCATGGGACTCGACCAGGTCCGGCTCGCCGTCATCGGGTTGGGATATGTCGGACTGCCGCTTGCGGTCGCGTTCGGCAAGCGCTACCCGACGCTGGGCTTCGACATCCATCAACGTCGTATCAACGAGTTGCGCGACGGCCACGACCGCACCAACGAAACTTCGGCAGACCAATTCGCCGCCGCCACGCGATTGCGCTTGAGCAGCGACGAAGCCGATCTGCGCGATTGCAATGTCTTCATCGTCACCGTGCCGACGCCGATCGACGACGCCAAGCGCCCCGACCTGCGCCCGCTGGAATCGGCCAGCCGCACCGTGGGCCGCGCGATCTCGCCTGGCGCCGTGGTGGTGTTCGAATCGACCGTCTATCCCGGCGCCACCGAAGAAGTGTGCGTGCCGATCATCGAGCAGGTGTCGGGATTGAAGTTCAATCGCGACTTTTTCGCCGGCTACAGCCCCGAACGCATCAATCCCGGCGACCACGAGCATCGCCTCGAAACCATCCTCAAGGTCACGTCGGGATCGACGCCGGAATCGGCGGAACTGATCGACCGCCTCTACGGCAGCATCATCACGGCCGGCACCCACAAGGCCTCGTGCATCCGCGTCGCCGAAGCGGCCAAGGTGATCGAGAACACCCAGCGCGACCTCAACATCGCCCTGATCAACGAACTGTCGCTGATCTTCCATCGCCTCGGCATCGATACCGGCGAAGTGCTCGCCGCCGCCGGCACCAAGTGGAATTTCCTGCCGTTCAAGCCCGGCCTGGTCGGCGGCCACTGCATCGGCGTCGATCCCTATTACCTCACCCACAAGGCGCAGCAGATCGGCTACCAGCCGCAGGTGATCCTGTCCGGGCGCCGCATCAACGACGGCATGGGCGCGCACGTGGCGCGCCGCGTGGTCAAGCTGATGACGCAGGAGAAGATCAACCTGGTCGATGCCCGCGTGCTGGTGCTGGGCCTCGCCTTCAAGCCCGATTGCCCCGACCTGCGCAATACCCGCGTGATCGACGTGATCGACGAACTGCGCCACTACCACCTCGACATCGACGTCTTCGATCCGCGCGTGGACAGCGAGGAAGCACACCACGAATACGGGCTCGACCTGCTGGTCGAACCGGTCTCCGGCGAATACGACGCCATCGTTTTCGCGGTGCCGCACCGCGAATTCCTCGAGCGCGGCGCGGAATGGGTGAAGTCGCTCGGCAAGCACGATCATGTTGTCTTCGACGTCAGCCAGCGCTTGCCCGCGGGCTTCGCCAACGACAGACTGTAACCATGCGAATTCTCGTCACCGGCGCCGCCGGCTTCATCGGATCGACCCTCAGCCATCGCCTGCTCGAACGCGGCGATGAAGTACTGGGCTTCGACAACCTCAACGACTACTACGATCCCACGCTGAAGGAAGCGCGGCTGGCACGGCTGCAAGGCAAGCCGGGTTTCAGCTTCGTGCGCGGCGATCTCGAGGACCGCGAGGCGGTCGAACGCGCGTTCAAGGAATTCAAGCCCGATCGCGTGGTCGCCCTGGCAGCGCAGGCCGGCGTGCGCTATTCGCTGGAGAATCCCCGCGCCTACATCGACAGCAACATCGTCGGCTTCCTCAACATCCTCGAAGCCTGCCGCCACCACGGCTGCGAACATCTGGTCTATGCGTCGTCGAGTTCGGTCTACGGCGCCAACCGCAAGCTGCCATTCGCGGTCGAGGACAGTGTCGATCATCCGGTGAGCCTGTACGCGGCCAGCAAGAAGGCCAACGAACTGATGGCGCATACCTACAGCCATCTCTACAACATCCCGACCACCGGCCTGCGCTTCTTCACCGTCTACGGACCGTGGGGGCGCCCGGACATGGCGTTGTTCCTGTTCACCCGCAAGATCCTCGCCGGCGAACCGATCGAGGTCTTCAACAATGGTCGCCACAGTCGCG
>JAEKKW010000134.1 GCA_019510195.1 Lysobacterales bacterium
GACTGTTCGACGCGTTCGGCGAAGTCGGCGTTTTCGCTGAGGAAGCCATAGCCGGGATGGATCGCCTGGGCATCGGTGACCTCGGCCGCGGCGATGATCGCCGGCATGTTGAGATAGCTTTCCGACGACGGCGCCGGACCGATGCAGACCGATTCGTCGGCCATGGCGACATGCTTGAGGTTGCGATCGACGGTGGAATGCACCGCGACCGTGCGGATGCCCAATGCCTGGCAAGCGCGGACGATGCGCAGCGCGATCTCGCCGCGGTTGGCGATGACGACCTTATCGAGCATCGTCGGTCACCCGATGACAAAGAGGGGCTGGTCGAACTCGACCGGCTGGCCGCTCTCGCACTGGATCGCCAGCACGGTGCCGCCGACTTCGGCCTCGATCGGATTGAACATCTTCATTGCTTCGATGATGCCCAGGGTGTCGCCCGGCTTGACCTGCTGGCCGACGGTGACGAAGGCCGGCTTGTCCGGCGACGGCGATGCGTAGAAGGTGCCGACCATCGGCGCGCGGACCACATGGCCCGGCGGCAGGTCGTTCGGCTTCGGGGTGCCACCGGTCGCGGCCTGCACCGGCGACTGCATCGGCATCGGCGCGGCCGGAGCGGCAGCGGGCGCGATCACCTGGACGGCGGGAGAGGCTGCGGCCGCAGGCGCTGCGCGCGACAGGCGCACGGCTTCCTCGCCCTCGCGGATTTCGATCTCGGTGAGATTGGATTCCTCGAGCAGGTCGATCAGCTTCTTGATTTTGCGAAGGTCCATGGAGGCCTCTTTTCTTTATTGTTGATTGGGTGCGGAGCCGAGCTTCTTCAACGCGGCGTCCAGGGCGTAGCGGTAGCTGTCGGCCCCGAAACCGGCGATGGTGCCGACGGCGAGGTCGCTGAAATAGCTGGTGTGGCGGAACGGTTCGCGACTGTGCGGATTGGACAGGTGCACTTCGATGCAGGGAATCGCGACTGCCGCCAGGGCATCGCGCACCGCGACCGACGTATGGGTGAACGCGGCGGGGTTGATGATGATGAAGGCGGTGCCGTCGCCACGCGCGGCCTGGATGCGTTCGACCATCTCGCCTTCGTGATTGGTCTGGAACGTTTCCAGTGCGATGCCGGCCTGCTCGCTACCTGTGCGCAGCTGTTCGTCGATGTCGGCCAGGGTGGCGTGTCCGTAGATGCCGGGCTCGCGCGAGCCAAGCAGATTCAGGTTCGGACCGTGCAGGACGAGGATCGAGGGCATCCGGGAGAGCGGACGATGTGCGGGACGGCGGGCGCGTAGTCTGGCCGATCCCGGGGCTTGCTGTCCAGTTCGGCGACGATG
Source organism: Lysobacterales bacterium (assembly GCA_019510195.1). Taxonomy (GTDB): domain Bacteria; phylum Pseudomonadota; class Gammaproteobacteria; order Xanthomonadales; family Xanthomonadaceae; genus Solilutibacter. Next base: position 1,323 of record JAEKKW010000134.1, read on the forward strand.
GGCGATTTTAAACGATTGATTGAAGTCTCAATCGATCTTCGCCCACTCCGCCAGCTCGCCTGCGTTCTGGAACGGCCCGACGTGCTGGCGGACCACGCGCCCGCCGGCATCGACCAGCAAGGTGTAAGGCAGCACGCCGGATGGATTGCCGAACAGGGTCGCATTGGCACTGGTCGGTTCTGCCAGCAGCATCGGATATTTCGTCGGTCCCGTATGCAGGAAGGCGCGGACATCTTCCGCCCCGTCCCAGGCCACTCCGACCACCCGGACATTTCCGGCGCGGGCCAGATCGACCAGCATCGGCATCTCGCGCAGGCAGGGTCCGCACCAGGTCGCCCACAGATTGATCACCACCGGCTTGCCAAGATAGGCGCCGGGCAAGGAGATGCGCGCACCCTGCAGGTCGGGCAGTTCGATTCGCGGCAAGGGTTCGCCGCTGCGTGCCATGGCCGCACCTTCCGGCACGTGGGCGCGGAATTGCAGCCAGCGGTTGAGCGCGTGCTGGCCGATGCTGGTCCGCCACAGCGGCGCGAAGCCCTGGGTCACCAGGGTGGCGAACAGCAGCAGGCTGGCGAAGATCGCCGCGGCCGAAACGATGGTGCCGAAGCGCGGCTTCATGCCGGCGCGTTCATCTGGCGGCGGCGCGGGACAGGGCGCCGTCGACGATGCCGGTGGTCAGCACCGTCTGCAGCAGTTCACCGTCGCCGCCGGAACGCGGGTACACCACGTAGAGCGGCACGCCGACGGCGTTGTGGGTCTTGAGGAAGGCGGCGATGTCGGGATCCTCGTTGGTGAAATCGCCGACCAGGTAGACCGCATCGTGCTTCTCCAGCGACTGCCTGAAGGACGGCTGCACGCGGCTGCCGGCATTGGCCGCGAGCGACGATCCCGGGGTTGGCGGCGGCATCCGCACGATCGTCGCCAGCGCCAGTCCGCACAGCACGAGGCCGATGATCGCGACGCTCCTGCCCCAACGCGCGCGCGGCCACGCCCACAACGCGAATGCCAGCGCGATCGCCGCCAGTCCCCACCAGCCGACTGCATCGGCGCCGCGCTGGTGCGCGAGCGTCCACAGCAGCCAGATCGCGGCGAGATACATCGGGAACGCCAGCACCTGCTTGAACGTGTCCATCCATGCGCCTGGTTTCGGCATGCGCGACGCCAATGCAGGGACGAAGGCGATCAGCAGTACCGGCAGGGCCAGTCCCAGTCCGAGCATCACGAATACCAGCAGCGTCGCTGCCGCCGGCGCGGTGAGCGCATAGGCCAGTGCGGTCGCCATGAACGGCCCGGTACACGGGGTCGCCACCATCACCGCGAGCAGGCCGGTGAGGAAATCGCCGCGCGCGCTGTCCGCATTCGATGCCGCGGCGAGGCGTTGCGGCGCGAATCCCGGCAACGCCCACAGGCCCGACAGCGACAATCCAAGCGCGAACATCAGAAGGCCGAGGATCGCGATGATCCATGGCGACTGTAGCCAGAAGCCCCAGCCGGCAGCGTGGCCCGCGCGTTGCAGCAATATCACCGCCAGCCACAACGCGGCCATCGCGGCGAGGATGCCCAGCGTGTAGAAGATCGCGTGGCGTTTCGCGTGTTGGCGGCTGTGTCCGCCCTGCACCAGCGACAGCGCTTTGAGCGACAGCACCGGCAGCACGCAGGGCATCAGATTGAGGATGATGCCGCCGATCAATGCGAACAGCAGCGCGCCGATCAGGCCGACGCGATTGGCGGGTGCGGTGGCAGTGTTGATGGCCGTTGCCGTTGCCGTTGCCGTTGCCGTCGCGGCTTGTGGCGTCGCTGCCGCGCCGGTTGCAGTGACCGCTGCAGTCGCCGCAATTGCACTTTCGGCCGCAGCGGCGGATGTCGTTGTGGTGGAAATCGCGGTCTGTGCCGGCGCGCTCGCGACCGCCCGGGTCTGTTGCGTCGATGCCGCGGCCGGCAACGCCAGAACGAAACGGTTGCGCATCACCGGATAGCAGATGCCGCCGTCCTGGCAGCCCTGCCATTCGGCATCAAGCGTCACGTTGGCGGCATGGTCGTGCGCGCGTTGCAGCGGCACCGGGATCATCGTCTCGCCGAAATACACTGCAACATCGCCGAAGTGTTCGTCGTGGTGGGGCTGCGCCTTCGGCCACTGCGGCGTGCCGGGATGGATGCCGGGATCACCCGACAGTTTCAGCTTGAGCTTGTCGCGGTAGAGGT
>JAEKKW010000063.1 GCA_019510195.1 Lysobacterales bacterium
AACGAGAATGGATAGCGATAGGGCTTGCCTTCCCAGCCGGCGATCGCGGCGAGGATCGAGCACACCAGCCACGCCAGCGCGACCGCGGCGACCACCGCCAGCAAGACCAGTGCCGCGGGAACGGTGACAAGCGCGCCGATGCCGAGCGTCAGCACTGTGGCGCCGAACAGCACGATGCCGATCACGATCGCGGTGCAGGTGCCGAGGAACATCGTGATGTTGAAGTTCAACGCTTCCCTGGCGTGTTCGGCTGCGAACGGATGGCGGTCGCGCACCAGGAACCACACGCCCAACGCCACTGCCGCGCCGGCGATTCCGGCAAACCAGTGGGTGAGGAAAGCGGCCAGCAATGCACCCAGATGCACGCCCGCCGCCCATTGGCGGTCAGCGGCATCGTGCACGGCGGCTTGTTCGATCGTGTCCATATCCACCACTCCAATCCAGCAGGATGACGGAATCACTATGGTGATCGGCTGCCCTTGCGGCAAGTGACGGAGGTAGGGATGACTTTCGTCGCGTTCAGGCAGTCCGCGTCAAGCCGCGCATCGACGCGACATCGGCGCTGGCGGGGAAGATGCGGGCATCGCTGGCCGCTGCGGCCACGCCCAGGTGCGATTCCAGCACGCCCTTGAACAGTCCGCGCATGTCGCTGGTGGCAAGCAGGTCGCGTTGCTGGTTGAGCTGCGAATTGGCGAGCCCCGGCCATGTTCCGCCGATGCGACCGCCGTTCACCGCGCCGCCGGCGAGGAAGGCCATGCCACCGGTGCCGTGGTCGGTGCCATTGGTGCCGTTGACCGCGGCCGTGCGCCCGAATTCGGTGACGACCACGATCGCCGTGCGCGGCCAGATCGCGTCGCCATTGGCCTTGAACGCCTGCAGGCCCGAATCCAGCTCGAACAACTTGCGTTGCAGGATGCCGGCCTCGTTGTAGTGGGTGTCCCAGCCGGTGTCCTCGACGAAGGCGATGCGCGGACCGTCGGTGGCCGACATGAAATGCGCCGCGGCGCCCAGCGCATCGGCGAGATGCCCGCGCTTGTCACCGGCCTGGGTGGCCTTGTCACCCTCGTCGGTGCCGGCGCGCGCGAATGCCGGCCCCAGCATCGGGTCGCGCGCGTACAGCAATTGCAGGCGCTGCATCAGGATCGGATCGATCGCATGCGCCAGCGGTGGCGACCAGGTCGTCGCAACATTGTTGCCGCGCATGATCAATGGCATCACCGCAGTGATCGCCAGGCCGCCCGATCCACCGAGTTCGTGCACGCAGCGATTCATCCAGCCACTGCGGCCACCCGGTCCTTGCGTGCCGTTCTCGACGCAGTCCTGGGCCTCGAAATGCGAACGTTCGCGATACGGCGGCGCGACCGCGACGATCGGCAGGAATTCCTTCGCCGCATACAGCTGCGACGCGAACGCCAGCGAGGGATGCAGGGCGAAACCGCCATCGATCGGATGCGCGTCCCTGATCGCCGCTTCGCCGAGTGCGCCGCGCAGGCGCAGGTAGTCGGAATCGCCGGGGCGCGGCAACGCGTGCAGGCCATCGAGGCCGCCGCGCAGCAACACCACGACCATGCGCGTGTCGTGGGCGGAAGTCGCGGCCAGCGCGAACTTCGGCAGCGTGCCCATCAGTGATGCGGCGGCGCCCGCCACCAGGAATTGGCGTCGGCTCAGGGCCATCTCAGGCTCTCCACTGGAAGGACGGGCTGGCCAGCAGCAGGGCGACGCCCTGTCGCGGTGACTCGGCGCGACGCACCGCGGTGAGCGTTTCGGCGTCCATGCCATCACCCAGCGAACGCATCGCCATCTGCACCGGATCATTGCTCGCGACCTGCGGCGCGGCATCGGCCAGCGTCTGCGCGGCCTGCACGCGCTTGTACAGCGCATCGGGGCCGGACCAGTCGGCGGCGGTATCGGCAAAGCCTGCCGGCGAGCGCGGCTGGAACACCGGATGGCCCATGCGCGCCTGCAGGTCGAGCGTGCGCGCGGCGTCCTTCTGGCCATCGAGTGTCAATGCGCGCATTGACGAAACGAGGAAATCCTGCGGCGTCTTGAACTTTCGCGCAGTGGGCGCCCATGCCAGCGGATGGCGCACCATCGCCGAATACAGCGTGGAAAGATCACCCCCGGAGGCGAGATACGCCTTCGCCATCGCGGCGACCAGTTGCGACGGCGGCTGGTCGGCAACGAAGTGTCGCGCCAGCTTGAACGACAGGTGCTGCGCGGTCGCCGGATGCAATGCGAGATCGGCCAAAATGGCACGTCCCTGTGCCTCGCCCTCTTCCCGATAGCGTTTGCCAAGCACGCGGCGATCGCCCGGCTCGTGCGTATTGGCGTTGAAACGGAATGGCGCGCCGGTGTTCGATGCATCCTGCGGACGTTGCAGGCTCCAGCCGGTGATCGCCTTGGCGAACTCGATCACGTCGGCCTGGGCGTAACCGCCATTGACGCCCAGCGTGTGCAATTCGAGGATTTCGCGCGCGAGATTCTCGTTGAGCCCGCGCCGCGCCGCTTTCGGATTGGGCGCGTTGCGTGCACGCATGCCGGCCCTGGAATCGACGCCGATCGACTGCGTGTTGTCGAGATAGAGCAGCATCCCCGGATGCGTTTCGATCGCCACCAGCAGATCGGCGAACTTGCCGAATGCGTGCGGACGGATCGCCTCGCGCTCCATCGGCGCCGCGAATGACGCCGCGACGTTCTTGTCGGTGGAAATCGCGAAGTGATTGGACCAAAACCGCACGATGCGTTCCGGGAAACTGCGCGCCGTGACCACCGCGACCTGCTGCCTCAGTGCGATTTCCTGGCGGATGCGTTGGCGCAGGTCCTTCTCGGCGTCCTTGGCCGCCTGCTGCGCCATCATGTCGCCGTTCGAATCTTTCGCCATCTTGCGCAGGTCGCGCACGGTTCCTTCCTGGCGCAGGTAGTCCAGGCTGTCCGGCAGCGCATCGGGGAGAACTTCGGCACCCGCGGACAGTTGCGACAGCAACCAGCCGTGCGGATCGCCTGCGGCGTCGGTCAATTCACCCGGGCGCGCACCCAGCCCGAAGCGATTGACGGCAGTGACAGCGGCAGGCGCCATGGCAGGGCTCGTGAAGTACCTGCCACGGAAACGCGCGCCACCCTGCAGGGTTGACGCGCGCGAATGGCGTTACTTGATCAGCCGCAAGGTGAATGGGTAGCGGTACGCCACGCCTTCATTGGCCTTGACCGCCGCGATGATGATGAACACCAGCGCCGCGACGCCGACGACCAGCATGGCCGGACCCGTCAGGATGATGCCGATGCCCAGCGTCCCGAGGGTCAGCAGGAACAACACCAACAGCACGATGCCGACGGTGATGTTGAAGTTCAGCGCTTCCTTGGCCTGGTCGGCGACGAAGGGCATGGTGTCCTTCTTCACCGCCCAGATGATCAGCGGTCCGAGGACGCAGCCGATGCCGCCGAAGTGCCCGGTCAGCAGGCCACCGACGATCGCCGACAGATGCGCGAACATCGCCCACTGGCGCTGGTCGGCACTGATCGTGGTCGGCACGGAAGTCTCTTGTTCGTCCATCATTCCCCCACTCTTGATGTGATGTGGCCTGATGTTACGCCAACTGGAGTGCGCCAGCCTGTGGCCGCGAGCCTCTCAGCCGCCAGCGACCGTCATCTTCCCGACCAGCAGCGACCCCATGCGGATGTGCGAACGCGGATCGACATCGCGGCCGATCGCCTCTATCCCCGAGAACATGTCGCGGAGGTTGCCGGCGATCGTGACGCCATCGACCGGATGGACGCGTCGTCCATTTTCGATCAGGTAGCCGGCGGCGCCACGCGAATAGTCGCCGGTCACGGTGTTGACGCCCTGTCCCATCAGCTCGGTGACCAGCAGCGCGCGCGGCAGGTTGGCGAGGATGGCGTCGAGGCCATCGACATTCCCTTCGACATCGAGGTTGTAGATGCCGCCGGCGTTCGCCGTGCTCTGCAATCCCAGCTTGCGCGCCGAATAACTGCCGAGCACGTAGCGCTGCAGGACGCCGTTGGTGACCAGCGGCGATGTCTGCGTCGCGGTGCCTTCGGCATCGAACGAAGTGGAACGGAATCCGCCCATCAGGTGCGGCTGTTCGATCATCGACACCCAATCCGGGAATATTTGCTTGCCGGCATGGTCGACCAGGAAGCTGGCGTGGCGATACAACGCGCCGCCGGAGACCGCACCGATGAAATGGCCGACCAGCGAACGCGCCACTTCCGGCGTGAACACGATCGGCAGTGCGCCCGTCGGCAGGCCGCGCGGATCGAGGCGCTCGATCGTGAGCTCCGCCGCGCGCCGACCGACCGACTGCGCCGATTCCAGCGCATCCGCACGCAACGCCGCGGTGTACCAGCCATCGCGCTGCATGGCATCACCCTGGCCGGCGATCAACGCGCACGACAGGCTGTATTGCGTCTCGCGTTCATGGCCGATGAAGCCATGGGAATTCGCATAGATGCTGACGCTCTCGCTGGCGGAATTGGAACAGCCGTCGGAATTGCGGATGCGCGCGTCGGCATCGCGGCCGGCCTGTTCGCAGGCGAGCGCCTGCGCGATCATCGCGTCGGCATCGAAATGTTGCGGATGCCACTGGTCGAACTCGCGCAATTCGCGCGCCATCCGCTCGGGATCGGCGAGTCCCGCGGCGGGATCGGTTTCGGTGTAACGGGCGATCGTGCAGGCATGCTCGACGGTCGCCGCGAGGCTCGCATCGGTGAAGTCGCCGGTACTGGCCGAACCCTTGCGCTGGCCGAAATAGACGGTCAGCGAGACGCCGCGATCGCGCGTCGACTCCACCGTCTCCACCGATCCCATCCACACCGAAGTGCTGAGTCCGCGCGATTCCGAGCAATCGACTTAGGCCTGGGTCGCGCCGCTGGTCTTGCACAGGTCCAGCACCCGTTGCGCCAGTCCCGACAGGGCCTCGATGCGTTGCGGGCTGTCGTCGGCGGAATGGGCGATGGACAGGTCGGACGTGTTCAATGGCGTATCCTTGATGCTTGAAACTGGAGAGCGTTGTGCGCGGTCGCGATTCCGAAACCGGTGAATTCCTGGGGGCCAGCCGCAGCCAGCAGCGGCGCGAAGCGCTGGACGTGCTGGAACTGGCGGAAATCCTGACCGGCCTTGCCAACGGCCAGCTGGCGGCATTGCCGATCCCGGAAGAATTGCTGCCCCCGCTGCAGGATGCCCGGCGCTTCACCTCGCATATCGCGAAAAAGCGCCAGATCGCCTTTCTCGCCAAGCAGATGCGTCGCCAGGACGACGAGGTACTGGATGCGATCCGCGACGCGCTGGATGCGCACAGCGAGGGATCGAAACGCCAGGTGGCCGACATGCATCGCGCCGAGGAATGGCGGCTGCGCCTGATCGAAGGCGGCGATGATGCGTTGGCGGCCTTTGTCGACGCGCATCCGGACAGTGATCGCCAACGCCTGCGCCAACTGGTGCGCAACGTGAAGGAAGAAGCCGCGCGCAACAAGCCGCCGCGCGCCTTCCGCGAACTGTTCCGCGAAATCCGTGCCGCGTTCGACGCCAGCGGCACGGCGGATCATCACGATGTCGACAGCGACATTGCCGATGACGATTCCAGCGACGCCTGAGCGCGCATCGCTCATGCCTGCGTTCCGCCGACCGTCATCTCGCTGATCAACAGCGACGGCTGGCCGACACCGACCGGCACCGACTGGCCATCCTTGCCGCAGACACCGACACCGTCGTCGAGCGCGAGATCGTGGCCGACCATCGTCACCTTCTGCATCGTCTCCGGCCCGTTGCCGATCAGCGTCGCGCCCTTGACCGGCGCGGTGACCTTGCCGTCCTCGATCAGATAGGCCTCGGTCGCGGAAAACACGTACTTGCCGCTGGTGATGTCGACCTGGCCGCCACCGAAGTTCACCGCGTACAGGCCGCGCTTGACGCTGCGGATCATGTCGTCCGGAGAATGGGTGCCGGCGAGCATGTAGGTATTGGTCATGCGCGGCATCACCGTGTGTGCGTAGGACTCGCGGCGACCGTTGCCGGTCGAGTTCGCGCCCATCAGTCGCGCGTTGAGCGTGTCCTGCATGTAGCCGGTGAGGACGCCATCCTCGATCAAGGTGGTGCAATTGGTCGGCGTGCCCTCGTCATCCATGTTGAGCGAACCGCGGCGACCGGCGAGCGTGCCGTCGTCGACGATGGTCACGCCCGGCGACGCCACGCGCTGGCCCATGCGTCCGGCGTAGGTCGAGGTGCCCTTGCGATTGAAGTCGCCTTCCAGGCCGTGGCCGACCGCCTCGTGCAGCAGCACGCCGGTCCAGCCGTTGCCGAGCACCACCGGCATCACGCCGGCCGGTGCATCGACCGCCTCGAGGTTGAGCAGCGCCGAGCGCAAGGCTTCGCGCGCGAATTTTTCCGGCTTGCCGCCGCCGAGCAACTCGTCGTAGGAATAGCGTCCACCGAATCCTGCGTAGCCGGATTCGCGGCGGCCATTCTGCTCGACGATCACCTGCACGTTCATCCGCACCAGCGGACGCACGTCGGCAGCGAGCACGCCCGCGCTGTTGGCGACGAGCACGGTGTCGACGCCGCCGGAGATCCCCACCATCACCTGCTTCACGCGCGGATCGAGGCTGCGCACCAGCGCATCGACGCGGCGCAGGGCATCGACCTTGGCGTCGTTGGACAAGGCATCGACGGGATCGAGCGCCGGGTACAACGTTCCCTGCGTGCGTGACACCAGGGCCTGCGGTGCATGGATGCCGCCATCACGGGCGATCGCACGCGCGGCACCTGCAGCCTCCAGCAATGCTTGCGCATTGATGTCGCCGGAATAGGCGAACCCGGTCTTCTCGCCGCTGATCGCACGCACGCCGACGCCCTGGTCGATGGAATGCGCGCCGTCCTTGACGATGCCGTCCTCGATGCTCCAGCTTTCGCGACGCGCGTGCTGGAAATAGAGGTCGCCGAAATCGATGCCCTTGCCCATCAGCGCGGCGAAGGCGGGATCCAGGCGTTGCAGGTCGAGCCCGGACGGGACCAGCAGGGTGGAACTGGCGATCTGGAGCGGGTTTTGCATGGATTTCCCGGCAGGAAACGAGGTTGTCATCATCTCATGTGGCGATGAAAGCCCAGCGAATCAAGCGCGTGACGCTGAACAATCGCCCGGGGCGCGGGTGGCTTGTCCTGGGCGCGACCATACGAGGCATGGATGCCGAGTCGAGCCCCCATGGATGGGTTCACGGCGTGTCGCGCACGGGGTAGGCCATCCGCGACCGCAAGGGCGATTGCGAGACACTCATCGCGCTGGCGCTTGTACCGCCGCTTTCCCGGTTTCCTGCACTTTCGGATCGCTCCACGGACCAGTGACGCGATAGGTCTTTTCCGCCATCTGGCTGAAGGGCTTGCGCAAGACCGCGCCCGCCACCGCGCCGATCGCGGCGCCCACCGGCCCGCCGGTCAAGGCACCGACCGCGGTCAGCACGTTGCCGGTCTTGGGATACACATGGATGGTCTGGTCGAATTGCTGCGCGGCCATGTCGGCGGCGCCTTCGATGCGGATGTCGGCTGCCGCTCCCTTGATCGCAAGATTGTTGCTGTATGCCTTGCCTCCATCGAAACGGATGTCGCCGGTGACGCTGTTGAAGCGGAACCCGCTGTCGAAGAAATCGTGGAAGTCGAGCGTGAGCCGGCGCGGCAGCTGGGCGAGACTGAGCAGGCCGAGCACGCGACCGACGCCCGGTTGCACCTTCACCAGTTGTCCGTCGTGCATGTCGATGTTCATCGATCCCGCCAGCGCCGCGCCGCTGGCATCGACCGGCGTACCGGGCCAGCGCAGGTCGAGCAGCAGGCTGCCCTTGCCATCGCCGAGCTGGCCCTTCATGCCCAACCCATCGAGCAATGCGCCGAAGTCCTGGGTATCGAGCCGCGCCTGCGCGCGCGTCTGCGCATTGCGTCCCGTGCCCAGCCAACTGCCGGTCGCGGCGAGATGTTGCTGGCGCGATTGCAGGTCGAGGCGATCCACCTGCATTCCACCGGCGACCTGGTGCGTGCGCAACGTGGCGCTGTTGAACGCGAGCCCGCCGATGCGCAGGTCGTTGATATCGAGCGCCAGCGGCGGCACATGCGCCGGATCGATGTCTCCGCCGATCGCAGATGCCGGCGCCGCTGCAGCACCCGCCTTCGCTTGTGGCGGCGTCCAGTGGAGACGATCGAACTTGCCGCTGATGGTGGCATTGCCGGCTTCGGGGATGACCAGTTGTCCCTGCAATGCGTCGCCCTGGACTTGCACCAGGTGCGCATTGCCGCTCGGAACGACGCGCAATCGCGAAGCCGGGAACACCGCCGGGCCAAGCATCAATCGATCGGTCGTGATGTCGATGCGCCGCAGCGCCAGTCCTGCACCATCGTCGCCGCCCAGCATCCCCAGCCATGCCGGTGCATCCAGGCTGGGCGCGCGCCCCGTCACCACCAATCCGGAATCGGGGGGCGCATCGACGTTGCCATCGCCCATCGTCATGGCGATGCCGGTGCGTCCGTTCGCGCTGCGTGCCCGCACGCTGGCGACGCGTCCCAGTTTCACGCCGATCTCGCCTTGCCCAAGCGGCAGCGGCAAAGTGATGACCGATGGCAACGCGGCACCGGCCGCTTTCGCGAACGGCGCCGGCAGGTCCATGGCGGTGCCGACGAGGTCGGAACGCAGTTCGACGCGATTGATCGTCGTCGCGCTCGCGCCCTTCGGGACGTCCACCGCCACCGTCCAGCGCGAACGACCGTCGACGCGTGGTTGCAGCCATTTCAGGTCGGGCACGCGCGCCAGCAATTCGCGCGCGCCCAGCGTGCCTGCGAGCGCACCTTCGAATACATTGCCATGATCGCGCACGTCGCCGCCCGCGCGCAGGTCGAGCGTGCCGGGCTGGCCTTCGTGCACCACGCTCAGGCCATCGGCGACGAAACCGCTGCGATCGTACTTCGCGCTGCCACGCACATTGTCGAAGCGCAGGCCATATTCGCGATGGGCAAGCTTCGCGCCATCCAGCGCGGCGATGCCATCCAGCTTGTACGGCAGATCGTCGTGGAACGGCAGGAACAGGGTGAGACTGGTACGCGCCGCGCCGCCGACATCGAGCTGCGCGAACACAGATCCGAGATCCTTCTCCAGTGGACTCTGGCGCAACAGCTGCAGCATCTGCCTGGCGTCGCCGTTGCCTTCGGCCTTGATGGTCAATTCGGCCTTGTCGAAACTCGGGATGTCGGCCACCACACGGGTGACGTTGACGCCGGCGATGGTGCCATCGGTTTCGATGTGCATCCCCGGCCCGATGAATTGCGCGCGGGTGAGCTTGCCATGCAGTTCCTGCCAATCCGGCTGGAACTTCAGCACGGCGTCGCGGATATCGGCGTCCGCTTCGAACAGGCCGTTGTTGTTGCGGAATGGCCAGTCGTCGAGATCGCCGGACACCACCGCGTGCGCGCGTTCGATGTGGCCGCCGACCAGCGCCGAATCCAGCCAGTCGACGGTCGCCTTCGGCATCAGGTAATTCACCCAGAAACCGTGCGATGCCACCACCGGCGTCTGGCTGGTGACATCCAGGGCGATGCCGATCAACGGGCGCGTGCCATCGCCCTGCCAGCGCAAACCGCCACGCGCATCCACTGCGATGTCCGGCGACGATAATCGCAAGGCATCCGTACCGACGCCGAAACCGTCGCCATCGCGATACCAGACCACGTTTCCATTCGGCTGGAATGTGTGCGGCACGCCGAAACCGCTGGGCCAGTCGAAAGTGAAACGGCTCGCCGGGTCGAACGCCAGCGCGGCACCGTCATGGTCTCCGGCGATGCGCCCGCTCACGCCGTTCACGCCCGGGGCATGGCCAACGGCGCGGAAACCGATGCGATCCGCGATCGCGGTGATGCGCGGCTGTTGCGCACTGCCGGCCAGGCGCACGTCACGCAGGCTGCCCTGCGGCTGCGCTTCCGCCAGCCAGCGCGCGAGCCCGGCGGGCACGCGGTCCGACAACGCGGAGATCGATGCCACCATCGGCAAGTCGACGCGTGCGACCGCAGCCGAAAGACGATCGCCGCCGGCGATGCTCAACTTGTCCAGCACCTGCGTCGTTCCCGCGCGGGTGATGGCGAGCGTCGGCACGTCCAATCGCCAATCCGCGCCGGAATGCCGGAATCCGGTCAATCCCTGCACGCGCTGCAACAGCACCGGCGTATTGGTCGATCCCTGCGTGCTCGATCGCAACAGGACGTCGCTGAAATCATTGCGCGTGACCAGTTGCGTCACCCGTCGCGCGCCAACCCCCAGCCAGGCCTCGCCGCTGCCGTGGCCGCCCGCCAAGGCGACGCCGAACAGTTGCAGGAATCCCTGGTAACCCTTCAGATCGATGTTGCGACTGCCGACATAGACACTGCCGTCGCCGCTGCGGCGATCGAAATCCATGGTGGCGAAGGTCGGCGTCGCGACCCCCTTGAGCCAGCCACGCATGCCGACGCGCACGCGCGCGCCGTTGACTTGTGCGCGCATGTCGATGCGCGGGATGTCGGCGTGCAATCCCAGCGAATGCGCATCCAGCGTGAGGCTGCCACCGATCACCTGCAATTCGCCGAGCGGTTCCAGCGTCGTCAGCGGATCACCGCCGTTGTCCTGTCCCGGCAGGCCATGCACATGCCAGGTGCCATCGTCGTTGCGTTGCAGGTTGACATGGATGCCACGCAGGCGCAGTTCGGTGAGACGGTTGCCCGGCAACCAGCCGGTGTATTGCGAGACCAGCAGCTCGGCGTCGCCGAGGCGCAACGGATTGTCCGCCGGACCGACTGTGAGATCGCGCAACGACAGCAGCGGGCCGCGCCGCGTCCAGCGCGCCTGCAGGCTGGCGAACTGCACCGGACGCCCGGCGCGCTCGCTCAACCACGCGCGCACCTCGTTCGGATGTTCCTCGAGCCACGGCATCGCCCGGCTCAATGCACCGGTCAGCAATGCCAGCAGCAGCAGGCAGGCACCGATCAGGTAATAGAGCGATTTGCCCGCAAGGTGGATATGGCGACGCATTCCGATCGCGCCTAGAGCCGGCGATCAGAGCAGGACGACATCGTAGTGCTCCTGCACGTACTGTTCGTCCTGCTGGAAGCGGATCGACTTGCCGAGGAATTCCTCGAGCTCGGCGACGGCAGTCGATTCTTCCTCGGTGATGCGGTTGACCACCGCCGGCGACGCGATCACCAGCAGGCGTTCGGCATCGAACTGGCGGACTGCGCGGGTGATCTCGCGGAAGATCTCGTAGGTCACCGTCTCCGCGGTCTTCAGCGTGCCGCGGCCGTTGCAGGCCGGGCACGGTTCGCACAACTGGCGTTCCAGCGATTCCACCGTGCGCTTGCGCGTCATCTCGACCAGGCCGAGCGGCGAGAAGTCGTAGACGGTGGTCTTGGCGTGATCCTTCGACAGCGATTTTTCCAGCATCCGCAGCACCTGGCGGCGATGCTCGGGATCGTGCATGTCGATGAAGTCGATGATGATGATGCCGCCAAGATTGCGCAGCCGCAGTTGCCGCGCCACCGATTGCGCGGCTTCCAGGTTGGTGCGATAGACGGTTTCCTCGAGCGTGCGCTGGCCGACGAAGCTGCCGGTATTGACGTCGACCGTGGTCATCGCCTCGGTCTGGTCGATGACGAGATAACCGCCGGACTTCAGCGGCACTTCCTTCTGCAAGGCACGCTGGATTTCGTCTTCGACGCCATAGAGATCGAAGATCGGGCGCGCACCGCTGTACAGTTCGATGCGTTCGGCCAGCCCCGGCATGTATTGCGCGGCGAATACCCGCAACTTCTCGCAGGTTTCGCGCGAATCCACCTTGACCTTCTCGACGTCGCGGCGCATCAGGTCGCGCACCGCGCGCATCGGCAGACTCAGATCGTCATAGATGCAAGTGCCAACGCTGGCGTTGCGCGCACGTTCCTCCACCAGTCCCCACACGCGCGAAAGATAGGCGATGTCCTCGGCCAATGCTTCCGCGGGCTGGCCCTCCGCATTGGTGCGGATGATGAAACCGGAACCACCGGTCATCGCCAGCTCGCTCACCAACCCCTTCAGCCGCGCGCGTTCGGCGTCGTCCTCGATGCGCGCCGATACACCAACCACTTTCGACTGCGGCAGCATCACCAGGTAGCGCGACGGCACGCTCAACTGCATCGTCAGGCGCGCGCCCTTGCTGCCGATCGGATCCTTGACCACCTGCACCACGATGTCCTGGCCATCGCGCAGCAATTCGGTGATCGGCCGCACCGGTGGCGCCGATGTTTCGGCCGTGGTTGCAGCGCCATCCTCGTTCGGGATCGCCGGCATCGCCCGCAGGATGTCTGCAGCGTGCAGGAAGGCTGCGCGCGCCAGCCCGATGTCGACGAAGGCCGCCTGCATCCCCGGCATCACCCGCTGGACCTTGCCCTTGTAGATGTTGCCGACCACGCCGCGACGCCAGCCGCGCTCGATGTGCAACTCCTGCAGCATGCCGTTCTCGACCACGGCCACGCGGGTCTCGCGCGGGGTCACGTTGACCAGGATCTCCTCGGTCATGGCCACACTCCCGCTTGTGCCAACAGATTGGAGGTTTCCGCCAGCGGCAACCCCATCACGCCGCTGTGGCTGCCATCGAGATGGGTGATGAAGACCTGCGCCGCGCCCTGGATGCCATAGGCGCCGGCCTTGCCCTGCCATTCGCCGGTGGCGAGATACCAGTCGAGCACGGTCGATGGCAGTTCGCCGAAGGTGACGGTCGATTTCGAGACCACTTGCAACTCCCGGGAGGCGGAGACCAGCGACACGGCCGAGATCACCGTGTGCACGCGACCGGCCAGCATCTGCAACATGCGCGCGGCATCGTCGACGTCGACGGGCTTGCCGAAGACGACATCGTCCAGGACCACTTCGGTATCGGCGGCGAGCACCCAGGCATCGCGCTGGCCCATCAGCTGCAACAATCCGGCGCCGGCCTTCTCGCGAGCGACGCGGCGGACGTAATCTTCCG
This sequence comes from Lysobacterales bacterium, assembly GCA_019510195.1. Classification (GTDB taxonomy): domain Bacteria; phylum Pseudomonadota; class Gammaproteobacteria; order Xanthomonadales; family Xanthomonadaceae; genus Solilutibacter. The sequence goes on from JAEKKW010000063.1 coordinate 13,015, forward strand.
GCGGTTCGTCCTTGGCACGGACCTCCGGAACGTCAAGATCAAGCACGCCGAAGGCCAGCCCCAGACGGGCCAACAGTTCCGACCGGCGGGGGGAGCGCGAGGCGAGATGCAGCATCGTGCAAGGATACCGTGCGGCGGCCATCCTCCCTCCCCGGCGGCTGAACGCAGTGCAACATTCCCGGGCGAATCAACCCCGTCACGAATCACCACCCGTTAACTGCCCATGTACCAACTTGAACTTTTCAGGAGCCCACCATGCGTTCGATTCGTCCGCTCGCCCTTTCCCTCGCCCTTGCCGCCCTCGTTCCCATGACACTTCACGCCCAGTCCACCCCCCAGGCCAGCATCGCCAGCAGCGACGGCACCCTGCTCTCGGTTTCGGCCGAAGCCTCCTCCAAGCGCGTTCCGGACGTGGCGACGATCTCGACCGGCGTGGTGACCCGCGCCGCCGATGCCAACGCGGCGATGCGCCAGAACGCCGACCAGATGGCCAAGGTGATGGCGGCGATCAAGGCCGCCGGCGTCGCCGAGCGCGACATCCAGACCAGCGGCGTGAACCTCAATCCCAATTACAACTACACGCCCAACAAACCGCCGAAGATCAACGGCTACGAAGCGCGCAACACCGTCAGCATCAAGGTGCGCGACATCGGCAAGCTCGGCAAGGTGATGGATAGCCTGGTCGCCGCCGGCGCCAACGATCTCAATGGACCGTCGTTCGAGGTCGACAAGCCCGACGAGGCCTACGACGAAGCCCGTCGCGGCGCACTCGAGAAGGCCCAGGCGCGCGCGGAGATGTATGCCAAGGCGCTCGGCCTGCGCGTGCGCCGGATCGTCAGCATCGACGAAAGCGGATCGAGCTTCCCGCGCCCGATGCCGATGATGCGGACGATGGCGATGGCAGCACCCAAGGCCGCCGCCGATACCGAAGTGTCGCCGGGCGAAGCCAGCCTGTCCGCGCACCTCAACGTGGTGTTCGAGTTGGGGCGCTAAAGCGCGCGCTGGCTTGGCGGGAGGCCAGCTCCGACACGCGGCATGCCATGAATCCGCCCATGGAGGCTCGGGTGCGCCATCCATGGCGCGCAACGGCCACTCACCGGACTGGCACACTCGCCGCCGCACGCGTGTTGTTGCTTTCCGGCGTCATGAAAGCTCGCTTCGGCAACACCGAGTGATGCCTTGTCCGATTGCACCAACCATTTACGTTCCCTTGCATCCAAACCCCGTTTCTGCGATCCATGCGTTGTAGTCCACAGGCTCACTGACCGGAGGTGGATCATGCAGTCGCAATCGCTCGCGTTGTCCCGCGCCACGGCCCTGCCCCAGCAAGACGATCGGCTCGATTTCGCCCGCATCGGTGCCTTCAGCGCCGTCATCGCGATCCACGTCATCGCCGCCGGGCTGCTGCTCGTTCCGATGCGCGTGCCCGATCCCGGACGCATCGAACAACCGATTCCGATCACGATCGTCCTGCCTGATGTCCCGCCGCCACCGCCGATCGTGACGAAGGTCGAGAAGAAGGTATCCCCGGCGCCGATCGATCCGGTCCGGAAAGTGCAGCCGCTCGAGGTCAAGCCGCAGACGAACACGGCGAGCAACAATCCGCCGCTTGCGACCAGCAACAACCCGGATGCAAGCGCCGTTGCCGCCACGGGTGACGTCGTGAAGCCCGATGTTCCCGTCGTCGAACCGAATGTCGAACCGAGGGCATTGCGCGGCGCCGAGTTGGCCTATGCGAGCGCACCGGCGCCGGTGTATCCGCGCGCGGCGCAAATCAATGGCATCGAAGGCACGGTGATCCTGGAAGTGACCGTGGACGAACACGGCAAGCCGATCGCTGTCGTGATCGCGACCAGCAGCGGCTCGCGCGAACTCGATCGCGCCGCCCGCGAGCAGGTACTGCGTGCATGGCGCTTCCAGCCGGCGATGCAGAACGGCCACGCAGTACGCGCGATCGGACGGGTGCCGGTGAACTTCACGTTGAATCGCTAAGCGGCTTACGCGCGGTGGTACGGATGATTCCCCAGGATCGACACCGCACGGTACAGCTGCTCCGCGACCAGCAAGCGCACCAGCATGTGCGGCAACGTCAGCGGGCCCAATGACCAGTGCTCGTCGGCACGCGCGATGACATCTGCGGCGTGGCCTTCCGGGCCGCCGATCAGGAAGACGAGATCGCGCCCCTGCCCGCGCCAGTGTTCCAGGCGCTGCGCCAGCTGTTCGGAACCGTGGGCCTTGCCGCGGCCATCGAGCGCGACCGCCCAGGTTCCGCGCGGAATCGCCGCCACCACGCGCGCGCCTTCATCGCTCATCGCACGCGTGGCGTCGCGGCCCTTGCCGCGCACGCCGGGCTCGACTTCCACCAATTCCAGTGGAAGTCCGTGCAGCAATCGTTTCTGGTAATCGGCGAATCCCTGTGCCACCCATGCGGGCGCGTGTTCGCCGACGGCGATCAGTTTCGCCTTCAAGCAGGCTCGGACGGCGGCTCGTCGCCCACGGTCCACAGGCGCTCGAGCGCGTAGAACTCGCGCACGCGCGGCAGCATCACGTGAGCCACGACATCGCCGAGATCGACCAGCACCCACTCGGCCTCGCGCTCGCCTTCGACACCCAGCGGCTGGCAATCGAGTTTCTTCGCTTCGCGCACCACTTCGTCGGCGATCGATTTGACGTGCCGCGTCGACGTGCCCGATGCAATCACCATGAAATCGCAGACACTGGTCTTGCCGCGAACGTCGATCTCGACGATGTCATTGGCCTTGAGGTTCTCGACCGCAGTGCGGACGTGCTTGAGCAGGACATCCACCGGCGGCGGCGGATTGGGGATCTGGGTCTTGATGACGTGCGCTTGATTGTTGGCCAAAGTCGGGCTTCCGGGGACTCGGGGCGAATTATAAGTGCCCTGAGGGGATCGCAGCCGCCCCATACAGGTGGTTGCGGACGATGTAGCCGGCGACCTCGGGGGGCACCCAATCCTGCCAAGGCACCCCGGCGGCGATGCGCCGGCGCAGTTCGGTGGCCGATTCCGGGGTGACCGGCTGGCGCAGGCGGAAGGCAAGTCCGGCGGACGCACTGTGCAGGGCCCGGGGAGACGCGGTAAAGCGCGGCCCGAACGCCGCCGCCAGCTCGGGCGACATCGCCGCGTCGAGATCGAAGCCCGGGCGCTCGGCAATCACGAAATGTGCGAACTCGGGCAGCGCGCGCCAGTCTTTCCAGGTCTGCAGGCCGAGGAAACTGTCGGCACCGACCAGCAGCGCCAACGGCACGCCGTCGCCAATCTCCCCACGCAATCCGCGCAGGGTATCGATGGTCCAGGACGGCGTATCACGGCGCAGCTCGCGTTCGTCGACATCGATCCCCGCGATGCCGGCCACTGCCAGTTCGCACATGCGCGCGCGGTCGGCGGCGTCGGCGGATGTCGGGCCCTTGTGCGGCGGATCGCGTGCCGGCAACAGCGACACTTCGGCATGCAACGCATCGCGCGCGTGCAGTGCCACCACGAGGTGGCCGTTGTGGATCGGATCGAAGGTGCCACCGTAGAGGATGCGCAGCGTCACGTCAGGCGTGGGCGGCGATCAATTTGAAGGCGCGCGGCTCGGCGACCGCCAGCAACACGCGTTCCAGCAACTGCCAGGGATCGCCCGGCGCGCGGCCTTTCGATGCGCGATCGACCCGCCCGATTTCGGCGAGCAACGCATCCCAATGTCCCGCAGCATGGCGGCCGAGTGCGCGCTTGTACACCGCCTGCTTGCTGTCCCAGACGCGCTGCGCCTTGAATTCCGCCATCAGGTTGCCGCCGCGCGCCTGCACCCGCGACAGCGCGGCGAGGCGCTGCAATTCCATCACCACCATGCCGAGCAATGCCGGCACCGCCAATCCTTCCGCACGCAAGGTCGCGAGCATCCGCGCCACCTGCGCCGGCTGCCCGACCAGTGCGGCATCGACCAGCCGGAAGACATCGAAACGCGCGGCATCGGCGACCAGTGCATCCATGCGCCCGACACTCAATACTTCGCCCGGATCGACCAGCAACGCCAGTTTGTCGATCTCCTGCGCCGCCGCCAGAAGATTGCCTTCGGTGCGCCCGGCGAGATGTTCCACCGCGCCACGTTCGGCCTGCACGCCGCGCAGGCGCAGGCGCCGCTCGATCCACTCGCTCCATTCGTGCGGCTTCACCGGCCACGCGATCGCGATATGGCCGATGCGCGCGATGGCTTCGCTCCACTTGCCGGCGTGCGACTTGCTCCACTCGTTCGCGGTCACCAGCAGGATGGTGTCGGCGGGCGGATCGGCGCAGAACGCCGCGATCACTTCGGCGCCGTCCTTGCCGGGCTTGCCCGTGGGCAGGCGCAGGTCGATCAGCCGCAACTGGCTGAACAATCCCATCGTCTGGAAACTCGCGCTGACCTGGTCCCAGTCGAAGCCGCGGTCGTCGACCTCGAAGACTTCACGCTCCGTGCAACCGTCGGCGCGCGCCTTCGCGCGGATGGCATCGGCGGCTTCCAGCACCAGCAGCGGCTCGGCGCCAGCAACCAGATAGGCCGGGCGCAGCGGCTCGCGTTCGAGTTGCGCGGCGATTCGATCGGGCTTGAGTTCCACTCGGACCTGCCGGCGTGCCCGTTACTGGCCCTGGCGGTTGATCTTGCGCGAGACCGCATCGATCCGGCGCATCACCGATCCCGCCATGTCGCGGCGCATTTCCTTCGCCAGCAATTCGTGCTCGCTGGCCTTGCCGACGGCATCGGCTGCGGGCGCGACGTAATCGCGGGTCAATTCGATCGCCTGCTGCGGCACCACGTCCTTGCCGTTGGCACCACGCAAGGCAAAGATCACTGCATAGCGCAGGCTGAATTCCTGGGCGCGGCCGTACTGGTCGAGCGAAATCGGGATATCGCCCCAACGCTCGGAAATCACTTCCAGCGTCGCCACGCCCACCGATTCCTTGGGATCGGCCGGCACCGCACCCGCGCGCGTCATCGATTCGGAGAGCATTTCCGCCAGCGGACTGTAGGGATCCGCGCTGACCACCCGCACCGGACCGAGGTCGGATGGCAGCTGCACCGCATCGCGCAGGTGGAATCCGCAGCCGGACAGGGCCAGGGCAAGCACGGGAACAACGAACACGGAAACAGCCGGTTTCTTCATGGCTCGGGATCGCGATGCGGTCGGGAGGCGCCAGTGTAGCGCCGCGACCGGGAACGGGTTCTAAAGACCGGTCAGCCGGCGACGATATTGACGATCTTCCCCGGCACCACGATCACCTTGCGGATGGCCTGGCCTTCGAGGAATTTCGCGGTGTTGGATTCCGCCATCGCCGCGGCCTCGATCGCCTCGCGCGTGGCATCGACCGCCATCTCGATGGTGCCGCGCAGCTTGCCGTTGACCTGGACGGCCAGCGTCATGCTGGTGCGAACCAGCGCGCCCTGGTCCGCCTGCGGGAACGGCACGTCTTCCAGCACCGTTTCCGGATGGCCCAACGCCTGCCACAGCGCGTGGCTGATGTGCGGCGTGACCGGGTTGAGCATCAGCACCAGCGCATCCAGCGCCTCGTGCCAGACGGCGCGCCCCTGCGGGCTGTTGTCGTCGTAGCGCGCGATCGCGTTGAGCAGCTCCATCAGCGCGGCGATCGCGGTGTTGAAGCTGTGGCGCCGGCCGTAGTCGTCACCGACCTTGGCGATGGTTTCATGGACCTGGCGCCGCAATGTGCGCTGCGTGTCGTCCAATTGTGTCGTGTCGAGTTCCGGATGATCCGGTCCCTCGACATGGCGATGCACCTCGCGCCAGACGCGGCGCAGGAAGCGGCTCATGCCTTCGACCCCGGCTTCGCTCCATTCCAGCGACTGTTCCGGCGGCGCCGCGAACATCGAGAACAGGCGCACGGTGTCGGCGCCGTACTGCTCGACCAGCACCTGGGGGTCGACGCCGTTGTTCTTCGACTTCGACATCTTCTCGGTGCCGCCGATCTGCACCGGCTTGCCATCCGATTTCAATGTCGCGCCGATGATGCGCGCGCGCTCGTCGCGCTCAAGTTCGACGTCGGCCGGATTGATCCATTCCTTCGAACCGTCGGCGTTCTCGCGGTAGAAAGTTTCCGCGATCACCATGCCCTGGCTCAACTGGCAGACGACCGGTTCGTCGCTGGCGACCATGCCGGCATCGCGCATCAGCCGGTGATAGAAGCGGAAATACAGCAGATGCAGGATCGCATGCTCGATGCCGCCGATGTACATGTCCACCGGCAGCCAATAATTGGCGCGTTCGTCCACCATGCCCTTCGCACCCGGCGAGGTGTAGCGCGCGTAATACCAGCTCGATTCCATGAAGGTATCGAAGGTATCGGTTTCGCGTTCGGCGGCGGCGCCGCACTGCGGGCATGTGGTCTTGCGCCATTCGGGATCGGCCTTGATCGGCGATCCGGTGCCCATGAACTCGACGTCTTCCGGCAGCACCACCGGCAGCTGGTCTTCCGGCACCGGCAACGCGCCGCACTTGGCGCAGTAGATCACCGGAATCGGGCAGCCCCAGTAGCGCTGGCGCGACACGCCCCAGTCGCGCAGGCGGAAATTCACCCGGCGCTGTCCGCGGCCATCGGCTTCGAACTGCTGCGCCAAGGCATCGAAGGCCTGGTCGTAATCCATGCCGTTCAAGTCGCCGGAGTTGATCAGCCAGCCGCGTTCGGTCGCCGCGCCATCATCGTTGATCGAACGCAGGTAATCCGACACGACCTGCACAGCGGCATCGTTTTCGTAGACGTCGAGCGCGGTCTGCACGCCCAGCGCCGCCTGCATCACGTCCGAATGTTTCTCTTCGTGCGTGGAGATTTCCTCCAGCGCATCGCGCACCGGCAATGGCACCACCACCGGCTTGATCGGCAGCCCATAGGCCTTGGCGAATTCCCAATCGCGCTGGTCGTGCGCCGGCACCGCCATCACCGCGCCGGTGCCGTAGCCCATCAGCACGAAGTTGGCGACGTAAATCGGCACGTCTTCGCCGGTGACCGGATGGATCGCCCACTGGCCGGTGGCCATGCCGCGCTTTTCCTGCGTTTCCAGCTCGGCCTCGGACACGCCACCCTGCTTGAGGTCGGCGATGAACGCGGCAAGTTCCGGATTGCCGGCGGCGGCCTTCTTCGCCAGCGGATGTTCGCCGGCGATACTGATGAAGGTCACGCCCATCAGGGTGTCGGGACGCGTGGTGAAGACCGTCAACGGTTCGACTTCGCCATCGACGCGGAACTGGATTTCAAGGCCTTCGCTGCGACCGATCCAGTTGCGCTGCATGGTCTTGACCGAATCCGGCCAGCCCGGCAATTCGTCCAGTCCGTCCAGCAACTGCTGCGCGTAATCGGTGATGCGCAGGAACCACTGCGGGATCTCTCGCTTCTCGACGATCGCGCCGGTACGCCAGCCGCGACCATCGATCACCTGCTCGTTGGCGAGCACGGTCTGGTCGACCGGATCCCAGTTCACCACCGCGTTCTTGCGATAGGCGATGCCCTGCTTCATCAAGCGGGTGAACATGCGTTGTTCGTGCACGTAGTAGTCGGGACGGCAGGTGGCGAACTCGCGCGACCAGTCGATCGCATAGCCCATGCTCTTGAGCTGCGTACGCATGTGGTCGATGTTGGCGTAGGTCCATTTCGCCGGCGCCGTCCTGTTCTTGATCGCGGCGTTCTCGGCCGGCAGGCCGAAGGCGTCCCAACCCATCGGCTGCAGCACGTTGTAGCCGGTCATGCGCTTGTGGCGACTGATGACGTCGCCGATGGTGTAGTTGCGGACGTGGCCGACGTGGAGCGCGCCCGACGGATACGGCAGCATCGACAGGCAGTAGTACTTGGGCTTGCCCGTGTCCTCCGTCACCTCGTATGCACGCCGCGCCTCCCAGTACCGCTGGGCGGCGGATTCGACCGGGACGGGCTCATAGAGGCCGCGGTCGTGGTGGCTGGGTTCGGCTGGATGCTGTTGTTCGGTCACGACGGAAACATGCGGGAATCGGCCTGCCAGACTACCGCAGCGCAGCACCGGCGTCATTCGAATCCATGGATTCCCGGGCATGGCGTGCCTCGCATATGCCAACATCGAATCCCAGCAATCCGGGGACTTGCCATGCACCACCCAATCGCTGCCCTCCTGTTCGCACTCGCCACGACACCCCCCGGCGCCCGGACCATCGAGCTCGGCACCGCCACCTGCCTGCCCGGCCTGATCGACAGCCACACCCACCTCACCAGCGAAACCAGCCCGACCGGCTATACCGACCAGTTCCGCCTGAATCCCGCCGACTACGCGATCCGCTCGACCGTCTACGCGCGCCGCACCCTCGACGCCGGCTTCACCACCGTGCGCAATCTCGGCGATGACGGCAACGTTTCGGCGGCACTGCGCAATGCGATCAACGCCGGGATCGTGCCCGGCCCGCGCATCTTCACCGCAGGCGTGCCGATCGGCACCACCGGCGGCCACGCCGATCCCACCGATGGCTACCGCGCCGACCTGGCCGGAGATCCGGGTCCGAAGGACGGCATCATCAACAGCATCGACGACGCTTACAAGGCGATCCGCCAGCACTACAAGGACGGCGTCGACCTCATCAAGATCATGCCCTCCGGCGGCGTGCTCGACGAAAGCAGCAGCGTCGACAACGCGCAGATGACCATCGAGGAGATCAAGGCGATCGTCGCCGCCGCGCACGACTACGGCTTCACCGTGGCCGCCCACGCGCATGGCGCCGAAGCGATCCGCCGCGCGGTGCTCGGTGGCGTCGACTCGATCGAGCACGGCACCTTCATGGACGACGCCGACATGAAGCTGATGAAGGAACATGGCACCTGGTACGTGCCGACCATCATCGCCGGCAAATACGTGCAGGAAATGGCCAACATTCCCGGCTACTACCCGGCGCAGGTCGCGGCGAAGGCGAAACAGGTCGGGCCGATCATCCAGGCCACCGCCGGCAAGGCCTACAAGGCCGGGGTGAAGATCGCCTTCGGCACCGACGCCGCGGTCTATCCGCACGGCCGCAATGCCCGGGAATTCGCCTGGATGGTCGAAGCCGGCATGCCGCCGATGTTCGTGCTGCAGGCCGCGACCACCCACGCCGCCGAACTGCTGAAGAAATCGAAAGATCTTGGCAGTGTCGAGGCCGGCAAGCTCGCCGACGTGATCGCGGTCGAGGGCAACCCGCTCGACGACATCAAGCTGATGCAGAAGGTCGGCTTCGTGATGAAGGATGGCGTGGTCTATCGCGAGGACGGGCGATCGATCGGCCCCTGAGCCTCAAACGAAAAAACCGTCCCGGCCGGGACGGTTTTCATCATCTCGCGTCGGCCTGTGGCACCAGCCAAAATCAACCATAACCCGTTGATTTTGGTGGGCGGTACAGGGTTCGAACCTGTGACCCCTACCATGTCAAGGTAGTGCTCTACCGCTGAGCTAACCGCCCACATGTGCGACGCGAGCCGCACAGTTTAGAGATTCCGGCGGATTTTCTCAACAGCGCGTCGCGCAGGCGCTGACTCAGCCTGCCAGCTCCGCATCCCGCAGCCGGCGGATCTGGTCGCGCAGGCGCCCGGCTTCCTCGAATTCGAGGTCGCGGGCGTGCTGGTACATGCGCTGCTCGAGCTCGTTCACCCGCTTGTCGATCTGGGCCGTGGTCATCGCCGCGTAATCCTCGCGCTCCTCGGCCACGCGGCGTTGGGCCGCCTTGCCGCGTCCGCGCTTTCCGGGCGAGTCGTCGCGCGCACCGTCCATCACGTCTAGCACCGCGGTGGTCACCGATTTCGGGGTGATGCCGTGCTCGGCGTTGTACTCGACCTGTTTCTGGCGACGACGGTCGGTTTCCTCGATCGCCTTCTGCATCGAGTTGGTGATGCGGTCGGCATAGAGGATGGCCTTGCCGCGCAAGTTGCGCGCCGCACGGCCGATGGTCTGGATCAGCGAATTGGCCGAACGCAGGAAACCTTCCTTGTCGGCGTCAAGGATCGCCACCAGCGATACCTCGGGCATGTCGAGGCCCTCGCGCAGCAGGTTGATGCCGACCAGCACGTCGAAGGCACCAAGACGGAGGTCGCGGATGATCTCGACGCGCTCGACCGTCTCGATGTCGGAATGCAGGTAGCGCACGCGCACGCCGTGCTCGCCGAGGTATTCGGTGAGGTTCTCGGCCATGCGCTTGGTCAGCGTCGTCACCAGCACGCGATCGCCCATCGCCACTCGCGCGTTGATTTGCGACAGCAGATCATCGACCTGCGTCGCCACCGGGCGGATCTCCACTTCGGGATCGATCAATCCAGTCGGGCGCACCACCAGTTCGACCACGTTGTCGCCCGACTTCTCCTTCTCGTAGGAGCCAGGCGTGGCCGACACGTAGATCGAACGCGGCGAACGTTCCTCCCACTCCTCGAAACGCAGCGGACGATTGTCGAGCGCCGACGGCAGGCGGAACCCGAATTCCACCAGCGTTTCCTTGCGCGAACGATCGCCCTTGTACATCCCGCCGATCTGCGGAATGGTCACGTGCGATTCGTCGACCACCAGCAAGGCATCGGGTGGCAGGTAATCGAACAGCGTCGGCGGCGGCTGGCCCGGTGCGCGCCGGGTGAGATGACGCGAATAATTCTCGATGCCATTGCAGTAACCGACCTCGGCCATCATCTCGAGATCGAATTGCGTGCGCTGCTGCAGGCGTTGCGCCTCGACCAGGCGATTTTCCGCATGCAGCTGGGCCAGGCGTTCGGACAATTCGATCTTGATCGTGTCCACTGCATTGAGGGTCGATTCGCGCGTGCTCGCGTAATGCGTCTTCGGATAGACGGTGTAGCGCGGCACCTTGCGCTTGACCTCGCCAGTGAGCGGATCGAACAGCGACAATGCCTCGACCTCGTCGTCGAACAACTCGATGCGCAGGGCCTCGTCATCGCTTTCCGCCGGATGCACGTCGATCACCTCGCCGCGCACGCGGTATGTGCCGCGCCGCAGTTCGGCATCGTTGCGGGTGTACTGCAACTCGGTGAGATGGCGGATCAGGGCGCGCTGGCCGATGCGCTCGCCGACAGCGAGGATCAGTCGCAGCTTGAGGTAATCCTCGGGGTCGCCCAAACCATAAATCGCCGACACCGTCGCCACGATCAGCGCATCGCGCCGCGACAGCAACGCCTTGGTCGCCGACAACCGCATCTGTTCGATGTGCTCGTTCAGCGAACTGTCTTTCTCGATATAGGTATCGGAGGACGCGACATAGGCTTCCGGCTGGTAGTAGTCGTAATAGCTGACGAAATACTCGACCGCGTTGTGCGGGAAGAACGACTTGAACTCGCCGTACAGCTGCGCCGCCAGCGTCTTGTTCGGTGCCATCACGATGGTCGGCCGCTGCACCTGCTGCACTACGTTGGCGATGGTGTAGGTCTTGCCCGACCCGGTAACCCCGAGCAGCGTCTGCTGCGCCAGGCCGGCCTCGAACCCGGCGACCAGGCGTTCGATCGCCTGCGGCTGGTCGCCCGCGGGCTGGTAGGGGGATACGAGCTGGAAACCGGCGTCTTCGGGCATGGGCAGGAAATGGGGCCGCGGACGTGGGGGATCAACCAGTGTAGGGGACCGCGTCGCCCACACCGGGACAGGGCGAATCCTGACACGGTGGCGGGTCAGGAACTGGCAGCAGTCGCGGCCCGCGCGATCGAGGCTATGCACATGCCCACACGGAACCACGCGCATGCGCCAATCGCAGAGCGGCTTTACCCTGATCGAACTGATGGCGGGTGTCGCAATCATTGCCATCCTTGCCGGGATCGGCGGGCCCGGCCTCGGACGGATGATCGACGGCCATCGCGCCAATTCCGCGCTGAACGCACTGACCGCCGATCTTGCGCTGGCGCGCATGGTCGCGATTTCCCGCGGCAAGACCGTCACCGCCTGCCCCAGCCGCGACGCCGCCAGCTGCTTGGATGACGGCGACTGGACCGAGGGCTGGCTGGTCTTCGTGGACGGTGACCATGACCGCCGCCTCGGCCCCGGCGAGCAGGTGTTGAGCACGCAACAGGCCGCTCGTCACCGCAACCTGCAGCTGCGTTCCACGGAAGGCCGCACCACCCTGCGCTATCTGCCCTCGGGGTTCAGTTCCGGCAGCAACGCCACCATCACTGCCTGCCTCGACGGGCAGACCTATGGCGCCCTGGTGGTGAACAATGCGGGGCGGGTGCGGGTGGAGCGGGCATTGGCTCCGTCGCCCTGTGCCCTGCTTCAGGGTTGACCCTGCCGAACACCCGAATTATCCTATTTGGCTCACGCCCGAATAGCTCAGCCGGTTAGAGCACTTGACTGTTAATCAGGGGGTCGTTGGTTCGAGTCCAACTTCGGGCGCCAGATTCTGTTGAAACAAAACCCCGCCGATGGCGGGGTTTTGTTTTGTGCCCTGTGGCTTCAGGTCAGAAGCACTTGGGGTTGACAACGCCGTTCGCCAATTTCGTGCCGGCCTGGGTGAGACTCAATGTCCCGCAAGAGTCACTTGCTTGCGATCCGATCGGCGTCGCCGTGACCGTGTAGGTCGTGGGACCCAGGTTGGATGGTGGATTGTCGAAAGTGTAATAGGGCGCCGAGTCGGCCTTGCATGCAGTATCGGGAATGCTGACCGCAGCGCTGCTTGTATCCTTGTCATACGCCATGTTCGTCGTATAGAAGCGCTCCATGTATTGGGCGCGCTCACCCAGGCACGCGGCCGCTGCAGTACGTCGGGTCTTCTTGATGTGTTCAAGGTAGCTGGGATACGCGATCCCTGCCAGGATCGCGATCACCGCAACAACGATCATCAGCTCGATCAGGGTGAAGCCTTTCATTCGCGACTGCATGGCGTCTCCAGTATTCACTGTATTCATTGCTGCGGCACGATTTCGCGCCAATTGACCCGGCTCGGGGCACCGCTGGGCGGCTTGGCAAGATTCTCGCTCTGGGTATGCAGGCCATCGCCAGTACCGACTGTCGCCACCTTGTCCGTCACGTTGACTTCAGTCGGCATGCCAGTCGACACGCCCGTCGATCCGCCGCCGGTACCCGTGAACACGTTGATGTGATTCACGTAACCCGTGCCCATCGCGCTGGAGCAATCGCTGCCAACCGCCGGATTGACCGAACTCCAATACATCGTGCCATCGGTGAGGATGGTGGGTGCCGAGATCACCCGCTCGGGTACAGGCAGATCCATATACCAGCCCTGCTTGCCTGCAGGCAAATCGGATTGCGCCTCGAAGGTCCTTGTTTGCTTGCCAGTCGCGTCGACGCCGGTCGAGACGATGGTGCGATTCTGGAGAACATCGCGGGATGGAATGGTGGTTGTCGCATCCATCAATCCGTATACGGATTGCGTTTGCGCCACATAACCGGGATTTCCCGGAATATCGGACAGCGTGATGAACTTGCCCGTGCCGAAGCCAACGAACATCTGGCCACTGCTGTTCCTGGCAACGGCAATGCCGCCCGTGATCGGTTGCGACACGCCACCGCT
>JAEKKW010000118.1 GCA_019510195.1 Lysobacterales bacterium
AACATGGGCGTCGGCCTGAACTACGACTACTTCCATGGCCGCGTGCGCGTGCCGACCACCGGCAACAAGGTCAGCTACAACGCGCAGACCCTGGGTGCGGATTTCGAATACCGCTTCTGATTTGGTTGTGGAGACCAGCGGCCACCTCCGGGTGGCCGTTTTTTTGCCCGTTCCCTCGCGGTTTCGCCACCGCGGCGTAAACTTCGCACCATGAACGCGAAGCCGCAGCGCCTGGAAAACATCGTCACCGACAAGGGCAAGGTCCCGGTCTACGCCACCGGCATCGTCGAACAGCCGTGGGACGATTACAGCGCCGCCGATCACGAGGTGTGGCACCAGCTCTACCAGCGCCAGCGCGAAGTGCTGGCCGGCCGCGCCAGCGACGAATTCCTGCGCGCGCAGGACGCGATGGGGATGACGCCGGACGCCATCCCGAAATTCTCCGACCTCAACAGGATCCTCGAGGCGACCAGCGGCTGGACCCTGATCGGCGTCGAAGGCCTGCTGCCGGAACTGGATTTCTTCGACCACCTCGCCAATCGCCGGTTCCCGGTGAGCTGGTGGATCCGTCGCCCCGACCAGATCGATTACATCGAGGAGCCCGATCTCTTCCACGATCTGTTCGGCCACGTGCCGCTGCTGATGCTGCCGGTGTTCGCCGATTACATGGAAGCCTACGGCCGCGGCGGCGTGAAGGCGCACGGCATCGGCCCGGAAGCGTTGCAGATGCTGACGCGCCTGTACTGGTACACGGTGGAATTCGGCTTGATCCGGCAGAAGGACGGCCTGCGCATCTACGGCAGCGGCATCGTCTCGTCGAAGGGCGAATCGATCCATTGCCTGGAAAGCGTCGCGCCCAACCGCATCGGTTTCGACCTCGAACGGATCATGCGCACGCGCTATCGCATCGACACCTTCCAGAAAACCTATTTCGTGATCGACAGCTACGAGCAGCTGATCGAGGCGACGCGCCCCGACTTCACCCCGATCTACGCACGCCTGTCGTCGCAGGAATCGGTTCCGGCCGGCACCGTGCTGGAGAGCGACCGCGTGATCCAGCGCGGGACCGGCGAGGGCTGGTCCACCGACGGCGACGTCTGATCCGGGATAATGGCGGCTTCGCCAGCGGAGCCGCACCATGTCGCCCGACAACACGTCCATCTCCCTCACCCATTACCTGATCGACGAGCAGCGCGCCGGCCACGTCAACGCCGACCTGCGCCTGCTGATCGAAGTGGTGGCGCGCGCCTGCAAGACCATTTCGGTGGCGGTCGGCAAGGGCGCGCTGGGTGGCGTGCTCGGCGATGCCGGCACCGGCAACATCCAGGGCGAGGCGCAGAAGAAGCTCGACGTCATCGCCAACGACGTGCTGCTGGAAGCCAACGCCTGGGGCGGCCATCTCGCCGGCCTGGCCTCGGAGGAAATGGAACACAGCCAGCCAATCCCGGACATGTATCCGCGCGGCAACTACCTGCTGCTGTTCGATCCCCTCGACGGCTCCTCCAACATCGATGTCAATGTTTCCGTCGGCACCATTTTCTCGGTGCTGCGTTGCCCGGATGGCGTCGACACCGCGCAGGACCAGCACTACCTGCAGGCGGGCAACGAACAGCTCGCCGCCGGTTATTGCATCTACGGCCCGTCGACGATGATGGTGCTGACGGTCGGCCACGGCACGCATGCGTTCACCCTCGATCGCGAACATGGCAGTTTCGTGATGACCCAGCGCGGGATGACGGTGCCGGAAGAAACGAAAGAGTTCGCCATCAACATGTCGAACCAGCGCCATTGGGACGCGCCCATGCAGCAGTATGTCGATGACCTGCTGTCTGGCAAGGAAGGTCCGCGCGGCAAGGATTTCAACATGCGCTGGATCGCCAGCATGGTCGCCGACGTGCATCGCATCCTGACCCGCGGTGGCATCTTCATCTATCCGTGGGACAAGAAGGATCCGGGCAAGGCCGGCAAGCTCCGACTGATGTACGAAGCCAATCCGATGAGCTTCCTGGTCGAGCAGGCCGGCGGTGCCGCGACCACTGGCCGCGCGCGCATCATGGACATCGCGCCGGACGGTTTGCACCAGCGCGTGCCGGTATTCCTGGGATCGAAGAAGGAAGTCGAGACGGCGACGCGCTACCACCTGGAGCACGATCGCAAGGACTGAACGCGCGCGACATCAATCCGGCAAGCGCACCTGCACCGTCGTCCCGTTGGCGTCGGATCGCGATTCCAGGTCGCCACCGTGCCGCTCGGCGATCTGCCGCGCGATGGTCATGCCGATGTCGGCATCGCGCGGATCACGCAATGCCGCGAATTCGCTCGCTGCTTCTGGCACGGCATGGCCGGCATCGTGGATGCGCAACAGCGTCGCACCGGCATCGTCGCTGGCGCTGACCGTGATCCGGATCGGTGCATCGCTGCCTGCGCGATGCCACGCCACGCCGAGCAGGCGCTGCATCATCTGCCGCAACAGATGCTCGTCGCCGATCGCCTGCATCTCCGGTTGCACGTCGACCTGGGCATCGCGACCGGGATGGGCATCCAGCAATTCCATGGTCGCCCAGTCGGCGAGCAGGCTGAGATCGGCCGGCATGCGCTTCGCTTCCGCGGCGTCCACCCGCAACCAGTCGACGAGATCGATCATCATCGCGTCGAGGCGATCCGCCGCCTCGCGGATGCGCGACAGCTGTTCATAGCCGCCGATATCGAGGCCGTTGTTGGCATCGAGCAGCTTTCCGAAGCCACGGATCGCGCGGACCTGCGCTCGCAAGTCATGCGAAATGACCCGCGCAAGGTCCGTGCGGATTGCCCGCGCGGCGCCGTCATCGCGATGATCGTTGTCGTCCATGCCGGAATCCCGGTGGCCAGTCCTGGAGTTTAAACGGCACAGTGCGGCATGGCCATGTCGCAGATCCTGTTCCTGCTGATCCTCGCCGGTGGCCTGTATCTGTTCGTGAGCGAGCGGCTGCGGGTCGATGTCACCGCGATGTTGATCCTGCTTGCCCTCGTGTTGACGCGGGTGATCGGCCCGAAGCAGGCGCTCTCGGGATTCTCCAGCGAACCGGCGATCATCATCGCCGCGGTATTCGTGATTTCCGCCGGCCTCGCCGCCACCGGCATCACCGAACGCATCGGCCAGTGGATCGGGCGAATGTCGGGCGGCAACGAGTGGCGCACGATCGCGGTGGTGATGCCGACGGTCGCGGTGCTCGCCGCGTTCACCCATCATGTGATGGTGACGGCGATGCTGATGCCGATCCTGTTGCGCCACGCGCGCCAGAACGGCATGCCGGCATCGCGCTTACTGATGCCGATGGCCCTGGCGTCGTCGATGGGCACCACGTTGACGCTGGTCAGTGCACCGGCCTTCCTGCTCGCCGACAACATGCTGCAACGCGACGGCGGCGACGGCCTCGGCATTTTCTCGATCACGCCGATCGGCATCGCGCTGGTGCTGTTCTCGATGATCTACATCCAGTTGATGCGCTGGCTGCTGCCGCGGCGCAGCGGTGAACACGGCGACGGCGACTATCTGCGCATCGATCGCTATCGCACCGAATTGCTGGTGATTCCCGGCGGGCGCTGGGCGACGCGCACGCTGGCGGAACTCAAGCGCGCGATCGGCCCGGAAGTGCACGTGATCGGCTGGCTGCGCGACCGCGACGAACGCAACGATCTCGGCGATGCCAGCCCGTTGCTCGGTGGCGACATCCTGCTGATCGAAGCCGGCGCCGACGAACTGAAATCGCTGCACGACGACCCCGGCCTCGATCTCTATCCGATCGCGCGCTTCGGCGCCAAGGCCAACGGCGAGGGCGAAGGCGAACCGCAGCTGGTGCAGGCGGTGGTCGCACCAGGCTCGGAATTCATCGGCCGCTCGGTCCGCGATCTCGATTTCTCGCGGCAATTCCGCGCGGTGATTGCCGGCTTGTGGCGGCGCAGCGGATCGGCGGCCGCGCGCCTGATCGACACGCGCCTGCAGGAAGGCGACGTGCTGGTGCTATGGGGCCGTCCGGCGCGTTTCAGCGAACTCGCGGCACACCACGGTTTCCTGATGCTGGTGCCGTTCCGCGGCGAAGGCATGCGCCGGCTGCGGGCGCCGCTGGCGTTGTTGATCATGCTGGCCACGATCGTTTGCGCGGCCACCGAATGGGTCGATCCGCCACTGGCCTTCCTGATGGGCGCGGTGTTGATGGTGGTGACGCGCTGCGTCGACATCAAGCGCGCCTATCGCGAGATCGACGTGCGCATCTACGTGATGATCGCCGGCGTCATCCCGCTCGGCATCGCCATGGACAAGACCGGCACGGCGGCACTGCTTGCCGGCGGCCTGATGCACCTGGTCCACGACTGGTCGCCGCTCGCCATCCTGGTGATGCTGTTCGCGGCCGGCGCGCTGCTGACGCAACCGATGTCGGATGCTGCATCCACCGCCCTGCTCGGTCCGATCGCGCTGTCGCTGGCACACGCATTGCACCTGCCGCCGACACCCTTCGTGGTGTGCACCGCACTTGGCGCGGTGGTCGCCTTCATCACCCCGATCGGTCATCACGGCAGCCTGCTGATCCTCGGTCCGGGGCAATACAAATTCTCCGATTTCCTGCGCATCGGCCTGCCGCTCACCATCATGGTCGCCTTCGTCTGCGCATGGATGGCGCGCTGGCTGTGGCTGGGCGGCCCGTTGCTGCCGCATCCGTTTCATTGACGATCAGAACAGCGCGCCCTGCGGCGAATCTTCGCGCGGTGGCGTGAACAGGCTGGTATCGACCGCCGGCATGCCGGGAAAACCGATGCGTTGCTTCGCCCTGCGGAAGCGCGCTGCCAGCAAGTCGGCGAACGGCCCTTCCCCGCGTCCGCGCATGCCGTAACGACTGTCGTAGTCCTTGCCGCCGTACATCTGCCGGATCAGGCTCATCACGTGCACCGCGCGCTGCGGATAGTGCAGCTGCAGCCATTCGCGCCAGACTTCCTTCAACTCGTGCGGCAGGCGCAACAGGACGTAGCCGGCCGACAACGCACCGGCTTCGCGTGCGGTTTCGAGAATATGCTCGAGCTCCATGTCGGTGATCATCGGAATCACCGGCGCCACCAGCACGCCAGCGGGCACGCCGGCCTCGCGCAATTTTGCGATCATCCTGATGCGCATGTGTGGCGCGGCGGCGCGCGGCTCCAGTTTCGACGACAGCTGGTTGTCGAGCGACGTCACCGAGACCATGACGTGGACGAGGCGCAGCTTTGCCAGTTCCGCCAGCAGGTCCAGATCGCGCAGGATCGCCGAACCCTTGGTGACGATGCCGACCGGATGGCGCGTTTCCAGCAGCACTTCCAGGCAGGCGCGGCTGATGCCCTCGTCGCGTTCGATCGGTTGCCAGCCATCGGTGTTGATGCCGAGCGCGATCGCCGAAGGCACATGCCCCGGCTTCGCCAGTTCCTTGCGCAACAGTTCGGCGGCGTTGCGCTTGGCGTACAGCCTGGTTTCGAAATCCAGTCCGGGCGAGAGATCGAGATAGGCGTGGCTCGGACGCGCGAAACAGTAGACGCAGCCGTGTTCGCAACCGCGATACGGATTCAGCGATTGCCCGAAGGCGATGTCCGGCGAATCGTTGCGACTGATGATGCTGCGCGCACGCTCCAACGTCACCGTCGTCTGCGGGCGCGACTCGAGGTCGGCGGCCAGCTCGTTCGCCAGCGAATCCCAGCCATCATCCTCGGCGACCGCCGCGCGTTTCTCGAAGCGGCCCGGCACCCGCGATGCCGCGCCGCGCCCCTTGATCGCGGCGTTCTGCTCGAACCTCACTTTGCGATGACCGTCCACCACGCTAGCCTAGTCCCCGGGCGTCGCACGAGACGCGAACAGGCAGCCGGAACAAATACGATGTGGCATCCCATTCAGCAGGCTTGGAATGCGCTGGCCGCCATTCCCCATATCGGATTCTGGCTGGCCGCCTTCTGGGCGAGCTATGTCATCGCGCTCAGCGTCTACATCATCCTGCAAAAACGCGAACCGGCGGCCACGCTCAGCTGGCTGTTCAGCCTCGCACTGCTGCCCTATCTCGGCTTCGTCATCTATTACCTGCTTGGGCCGCAGAAAATCAGCCGCCAGCGCCTGCGTCGCCCGCCGCGCGCACGCCGGGTCTATCCCGATGCCGACGATTCCAAGGGCTGCGACGAAGACGCCTTGTTGCATCGTCTGGCAAAAGCCACGACAGGATTCCGCGCGGTCAGTGCCCGCGACGTCCGCCTGCTGGTGGATGGCGGGGCGACCTATGCCGCGCTGCTCGACGACATCCGCGATGCGCAGTCGCACATCCATCTCGAGTACTACATCTACCAATCCGACCGCAGCGGCAGCGCCCTGCGCGATGCGCTGATCGAACGTGCGCGCGCCGGCGTCAAGGTGCGCCTGCTGATGGACGCGGTTGGCAGCTCGCGCACGCCTCCGCATTTCTTCGCCGCGCTCGTCGAAGCCGGTGGCGAAATCTCCTGGTTCCATCCGATGCGTTTTCGCGGCGTGTGGAAGTTCTGGAAGCGGCCATGGATCAACCTGCGCACCCATCGCAAGATCGTGGTGATCGACAGCCGCATCGGCTACACCGGCGGCATCAACATCACCGACGAGGAAAACGACGGCCTGCGCGATGACGCCTACCGCGATCTGCATCTGCGCCTGAGTGGCGACGTGGTGCTGGAATTGCAGCAGGTTTTCGTCGAGGACTGGATCTACGCCACCGGCCAGCACGACTTCATTTCCGATATCGCGCGCGACCTTCCAGCGCTCGCTCCCGGGCCGGTCTGTGCACAGGTATTGAGCTCCGGACCCGACTCCGATTGGGAAGCGATCCATCGCATCCATGTCAGCGTCATCCACGCCGCACGCCACCGCCTGTGGCTGGTGACGCCCTACTTCGTGCCGGGCGAGGCCGCGCTGATGGCGTTGTCGTCGGCCGCGCTGTCAGGTCTCGACGTGCGCCTGGTGGTGCCGAAGATGAGCGACAGCCGCTGGGTCACCCTGGCCGCGCGTTCCTATTACGACCGCCTGATGGATGCAGGCGTCAAGATCTACGAATACGGCCCGCGCATGCTCCACAGCAAGGCACTGCTCAAGGACGACGACGTCGCCATCATCGGCAGCGCCAACTTCGACAATCGCAGCTTCCGCCTCAACTTCGAGGTCTCGGTCCTGTTCGAGGACGCCAGCGTCGCCCTCGAACTGGCGCGCCAGATCGAAGGCGAATTCGCCCACGCCCCGCGCGTTCGCAGTCCCCGCCCGCAGGCCTTCCTGACCGAACGTCTGCCGGAAGCGCTTGCTCGTCTGTTCTCGCCACTGCTCTGACCGCGGCCCGATACACTTCCGGCCAAATCGACGAATACGGTCCATGGAGGTTCCCCATGTCATGGTTGTTGCTCGCGCTGTCGCTGGCTGTCTTCTGTGTCGCCTGGAGCGTCCACTCGCCGGCGCTGATGGTGCTGTGCATGCTGGCCGCACTGGCCGCACTGGGTGGATTCGCCTGGCTGCGCTACAAGCTGCTGTTTCCCGAGCGCAGCGTCGCCATCGACGATACCCCGCTGACCGTCGAGGACGTGCGGCGGATGCGCGATGCCCAGGCGGTCGCGACCGATGCAACATCACTGCCGCCTTTGCCCGCGGCCTCCCGTCCCGATGCCAACCAGATTCGGGCCGCCGCCCAGCGCGTGGCCGAACGCGTTGCATTGATCCAACAACCGGCAGCCGGCGGCACCCCATCGGCACCCGCCGAACCGGCTCCCGCTGCGGCACTTCCGCCCGCATTGCCGCGGAAGCCACAGCCCAACCTGCGCGATGAAGGCTGGAACCCCTATGCGGGCGAAGTGCATGTGCCGGCGAAGCAGCCGGTCGATCCCGGAACCCCGGGCCTCACCGTGCCGATGCTGACACCCTTGCGCGACGAACCCGATCCGACATGACCTCGCTCAGCGTCAACGTCAACAAGATCGCCGTGCTGCGCAATTCGCGCGGCGGC
>JAEKKW010000064.1:0-39603 GCA_019510195.1 Lysobacterales bacterium
ATCGCCAAGGATCTTGTGGGCGGCGGTCGACGGATGGATGCCGTCTGCAAACGCGTAGGCCTGATCAGCGCCCGGCGCGTAGGAGGACGGCAAGCCCATCCCTTGCGGGCCGCAAGTCAGCGACGAACCGGCCGGGGCACTGCCGGTACCGCAAGCGGTGTGGGTGACATCGCGGAACCCGTATGTTGCAGGGCTGGCGACGATTTCCTGCAGCATGTGGAAGGTGTCGAGCGGAATGATCCGCAAATGATTCGATGCCATGGCGCTGTACAACGCCGCGTTGTAGTTCGCCGACAGTGCGGTCGCCGTCGCGGAAGTGACGGGACCAGCCGCGAGCGATTCCGGCGTGAGGCCGATGTCCGGGATGTTCGGAACCATGATGTAGCGCGCTCCTGCGGCTTGCAGCTTCATCACGATCCCGACATCGGCTGCAATCGCACCGCCCATGATTGCCGGGGCGCTGGCCGGGGTGGTGATGGCACGCAAGTCGTTTGCGCCGCCCCACACTCCATACAATGCATTGGGATCGGCTCGGCCGCCGGTACGCGACAGGTAGAAGTTCACCTGCTGGTCCAGCGAAGGCGCACTGGCACTCACCCCTCCGACACGCGCACCGCCAACCGCGTAATTGCTGCCGCTGTCCGGTCCGGCCGCGGTCCAGCCCGTCGATTGGTTGACGCCGTAATAATTCGCCACATCCTGCGCCCAGGTGGTGCCCGGATTGGTGGTGAACTGGCCCATCACAGGCTGTCCGGCGGCAGGCAGCAGCGGACGGAAGAAGCCGGCGTCGGTCAGGCTGTCGCCGAAAAAGATGGTCTGGCTGAAGGTCTGGGCGTGGGTGTCGACGTATTGGGCGGCGGCCGGCAAGGCCACCATCGACAGGGCCGAAGCCAGGGCGGTGCAAAGGAGCTTGGTGCGCATCGATGCGGATCTCGTTCGACCGGGCTGGATTCGCCCGCGTATGGCGATCGTTTCACGAAAACCTAACGCTCGCATGCTGCGGCGCGTCATTACCATTCGCGCGACAATGACGCCATGGACACCAACCACATCAACATCCGGCTCAATGGCGAAGCGCGCGACTGCGCCCCCGACACCACCATCGCGACCCTGCTGCAATCGGAGGGTTTGGCCGAACGGCGCGTCGCGGTCGAGATCAATGGCGAGATCGTGCCGCGCAGCCGCCATGCCACCACAGCATTGAACGATGGCGATCGCGTCGAGATCGTGCACGCGCTCGGCGGCGGTTGAACGAATGCCCGCGGCAATCGTTCAGTGCTTTCAGCGATAATTGCGGGATGAACATTTCCGACGACGCCCTGGTCATCGCAGGGAAGACCTATCGTTCCCGCCTGCTCACCGGCACGGGCAAATTCAGGGACCTCGACGAAACCCGCAACGCCACCGAAGCCGCCGGCGCCGAGATCGTCACCGTTGCGATCCGCCGCACCCCGTTCTTCAACAAAGAGGTCGGGCAGAAGCCTGGCGAACCGAACCTGCTCGACGTGCTGCCGCCCGATCGCTACACCATCCTGCCCAACACCGCCGGCTGCTACACCGCCGCGGACGCCGTGCGCACCTGCCGGCTCGCGCGCGAATTGCTGGATGGCCACACCCTGACCAAGCTCGAGGTGCTGGGCGACCAGAAGACCCTGTTCCCCGACGTGATCGAAACGTTGAAAGCCGCCGAACAACTGGTCGCCGATGGCTTCCACGTGATGGTCTACACCAGCGACGATCCGATCCTGTGCAAGCGCCTGGAGGAAATCGGCTGCGTTGCGGTGATGCCGCTGGCCGCGCCGATCGGCTCGGGCCTGGGCATCCAGAATCGCTACAACCTGCTCGAAATCATCGAGAACGCAAAAGTGCCGATCATCGTCGACGCGGGTGTCGGCACCGCGTCGGACGCCGCGATCGCGATGGAACTCGGCTGCGATGGCGTACTGATGAACACCGCGATCGCCGGTGCGAAAGATCCGGTGCGGATGGCGCGCGCGATGAAGGCCGCGGTCGAAGCCGGCCGCGACGCGTTCCTCGCCGGACGCATTCCGCGCAAGCGTTACGCCAGCGCATCGTCGCCGGTGGATGGCCTGATCGGATGACCAATCCGTTCTCGAGCGACGGCGCCAAGGTTCCGCCGAAGCCGTTCACGGTGGAACCGGGGCGTCGCCGCATCCGCAGCTTCGTGCTGCGCCAGGGCCGCTTCACGCCGGCGCAGCAGAAGGCCTTCGATGATCAGTGGCCGCGCTTCGGTCTCGACTATGCCGGTGCGCCGCGCGATTTCGATGCCGCCTTCGGCCGCCATGCGCCGCGCATCGTCGAAATCGGTTTCGGCAATGGCGAGGCATTGCGCTATTCCGCCGCACTCGACCCGCACCGCGACCACATCGGCATCGAAGTGCACGCGCCCGGCGTCGGTCGCCTGTTGAATGCGCTGGCCGCCGATGATGCAAAGAACGTGCGCCTGTATCACCACGATGCAGTGGAAGTACTCGAAAACGAAATCGCCGACGGTTCCCTCGACGAGATCCGCATCTACTTCCCCGATCCCTGGCACAAGAAGCGCCACGGCAAGCGCCGGCTGGTGAACACGGAATTCGCCACGTTGCTGGTGCGCAAGCTCGCGCCAGGCGGACGCCTGCATCTCGCCACCGACTGGTCCGATTACGCCGAGCAGATGTGGGACGTGCTTGATGCCACGCCCGGCCTGGTCAATCGCGCCGGATCGCGTGGACAGGTGTCGCGCCCGCCATGGCGTCCACAGACGCATTTCGAGACGCGCGGCCAGCGACTGGGCCATCCGGTCTTCGACCTGATCTACGATCGAGCCTGACACGGTGGGCAGCGGCCTCGTCCTCAGCAGTGACATGGCCATGGTCCTCGGCCTGGTCGGGCTGACGATGGTGCTGTTCCTGTTCGAACGCATCCGTCCCGACGTCGTCGCGATCTGCGTGCTGGTGCTGCTCGGCCTGACCGGGCTGATCGCGCCGGAAGACCTGTTTGGCGGCTTCTCCGGCAGCGCGGTGATCAGCATCATCTCGACGATGATTCTTGGTGCCGGCCTTGAACGCACCGGCGCGCTGAATCGTTTGGCGGGATGGTTGCTGCGACGATCGAGCGGCTCGGACAAACGCCTGCTCACCCTCACCTGCCTGTCGGCGGCCGCGGTATCGCCATTGATGCAGAACCCGTCGGTGATGGCGATGTTCCTGCCGGTGTCGTCGCGCATTTCCGCGCGGACCGGCATCGCCACCTCGCGCATGCTGCTGCCGATCGCCGCGACGATCGTGATGGCCGGCGCGCTGACCATGGTCGGCAATTCGCCGCTGATCCTGCTCAACGACCTCTTGATGTCTGCCAACGCCAACATGCCGTCGGGCGCGGCGTCGATCCATCCGTTCAAGATGTTCGCGCCGATGCCGATCGGCATCGTGATGCTGACGGCGGTGCTGCTGTATTTCCGTTTCTACGGCGATCGCCGCCTGCGCGAGGAAGACGGTGCGGTCACGCCTGGCCGCACCGAAAGTTATTTCGCCAGCACCTACGGCATCAATGGCGAAGTGTTCGAGCTGAGCGTGACGGCGCAGAGTCCGCTGGTCGGCACCACCATCGGTGAAGCGGAACGCCTGGCCGGCGCGCCGTTGCTGCTGGCGCATCGCAGCCATGGCGAATCGCGACTGGCGCCGCCGTCCGATGCACGCATCTGGGTCGGCGACGTGCTCGGCGCGATGGGGCCGGGCGAGGATGTCCTGCGCTACGCCGAACAGCAGCACCTGGTGGCGTCGTCGCGACTGCGCGAATTCGGCGACCTGTTCAATCCGAGCCGCGCCGGCATCGCCGAAGCGGTGGTGCCGCCGAACTCGCGCTTCATCGGCAAGACGCAAGCGGACCTGCGTTTCCGCAAGCAGTACGGCATCAGCCTGCTGGCGATCAATCGCGATCGCGAAGTGATCCGCGAGGACGTGCGCAACGTGCCGCTGCGCGCCGGCGACATGCTGGTGCTGCATTGCATCTGGCAACGGCTGGCGGAAGTGGCGGCGCAGAAGGACTTCGTCGTCGTCACCGATTACCCGAAGGCGCGCCAGCGCCCGCACAAGTTCAAGATCGCGATGGGCATCTTCGCGATCACCATGCTGATCGCGCTGTCGTCGCGGGTGCCGGTGCCGATCGCGCTGATGACCGGCGTCGCCGGCATGCTGATCACCGGCGTCATCCACATGGATGAGGCCTACGCCGCGATCAGCTGGAAGACCGTGTTCCTGATGGCCTGCCTCATCCCGCTCGGCTGGGCGATGGATTCCAGCGGCGCCGCTGCCTGGATCGCCGGGCACACCGTCGACCGCATCCCGCAAGGCACGCCATTGTTGCTGATCGAACTCGCGCTGGCGGTGCTGACGGTATTGTTCTCGCTGATCATCAGCCACGTCGGCGCCACCATCATGCTGGTGCCGATCGCGGTCAACCTGGCACTGGCGACCGGGGGCAACCCGACCAGCTTCGCGTTGATCGTCGCGCTGTCGGCGTCATGCAATTTCATGACCGCGTCGAATCCGGTGATCTCGATGATCATCGGCCCCGGCAATTACACGCCACGCGACCTGTGGCGGATCGGCGGGCCGCTGGCCTGCATCTACATCGCGATTGTCGTCGCGATGGTCAACTTCCTGCAGATGTTCCGCTGACTTCGCGCAGGAACACTTGGCCATCGCGCGTTTCCACCGTCACAGCGCGCAGAGACGATCCCATGCACGGCCCGCCGGTACAGCGGCCATCGATCGGCGAGAAACTGGCGCCATGCGCGGCGCACACCAGATCTCCGGTGCGCGCCACCAGGAATTGCCCGGGTGCCCAGTCGAGCCGGCGCCCCGCATGCGGGCAGATGTTGAACCACGCCGCCACCCGCGCGCCGTCGCGACGCAGGATCAACGATTCGGCATCGCCATCGACCACGCCCGATGCTTCGGCGAAACCATGGTCGGGAATCTGTTCGAGTGCGATGAGCGGTTCGGACACGGCTTGCAATGGTGGTGAATCCGAACGCAGCATAACGGTTCCGGCCATTTCGATGCTTCGCCCATGAACGATGTCTTCCCGCCCCTGCCCGTTCCGCGCGTCGTCACCACCGATGGCCGCACGATCCCGGTGCATCGCATTCACTGCATCGGCCGCAACCTCGCCGACCACGCACGCGAGATGGGCGCGACACCGGCATCGCCGGAAGCGCGCGGTCGCCCGGTGCTGTTCCAGAAACCGGCCGACGCCATCGTCACCGATGGCCGCGTGCCCTACCCGTCGGCGACGCACGAGTTGCACCACGAAGTCGAGCTGGTAGTGGTGCTCGGCGCGGATGCGCCCGCAGGTGAGCTCACGCGCGGACAGGCCGAAGCGCTGGTGTTCGGTTACGCCATCGGCCTCGACCTCACGCGCCGCGATCTGCAGGCGGAATGCAAGGCGAAATCGCTGCCCTGGGACATCGGCAAGGGCTTCGATCATTCGGCGCCGGTCAGTACGGTGATTCCGGCGACGGAAATCGGCGATCTCCAGGCACTGGCGATCAGCCTCGAGGTGAACGGGGAGCCGCGCCAGCACGGTGAATTGCGCGACTGGATCTGGGACGTGCCCGACGTGCTGATCGAACTGTCGCGCCTCTACGTGCTGCGTCGCGGCGACCTGGTGTTCACCGGCACGCCGGCGGGCGTTGCTGCACTGCAGCGCGGCGATCGTTTCGTCGCCCGGTTCGGGACCCTGCTGACGCTCGAAGGTGAAATCACCTGAACCTGTTTGCGCTACGCTGGTGGCCCCTCACCGCAGCAGGACCCATCCGATGGGAATGATCAACGAATTCAAGGATTTCATCTCGAAGGGCAATGTTGTCGACTTGGCAGTCGGCGTGATCATCGGTGCCGCATTCGGCAAGATCGTCACGGCATTGGTCGAAGGCGTGGTGATGCCGACGATCAGCATCATCACCGGCGGCTCCAACTTCAAGGACTGGAAGCATGTCATCACGCCGGCAGTGATGGATCCGGCGACCGGCAAGGAAAAGGTCGCGGAAGTGGCGATCAAGTACGGCGATTTCATCCAGACCTGCATCGATTTCCTGTTGATTGCCTTCGTGATCTTCCTCGCCATCAAGGCCTACAACCGCATGCGCCAACCGGCCGTCGCCGCCGACGCACCGCCGAGCGAGGAAGTGCTGCTGCTGCGCGAGATCCGCGACAACCTGAAAAAGTGATCGCCGCGCCGCCGTTGACACGGTGGCGGCATGACCATTGGCACAGAAGATCGGGGACCCCGGGCTGCTAGGCTCGGGGTTTCTCTTTGCCGCGTCGAGATCGCCATGACCCGCACCCTGCTCGCTGTGTCACTCGCCACCCTGCTCGCCGCTTCGCCGGCATTCGCCGCCGAAACCCGGGCCACGCCTGCGATGGTGCAATCGGCGACCGCGTTGCGCGACCAGGCGCTGAAGGACGACACCGGCTGGAAGGTGCTGGAATCGCTGACCACCGAGGTCGGCCAGCGCATGGCCGGCAGCGAGGCCGATGCCCGCGCAGTGGAATGGGCCAAGGCCAAGTTCAAGGAACTCGGTTTCGACAAGGTGTGGACGCAGCCGGTGACCTTCCCGAAATGGGAGCGCCGCAGCGAGCATGGTGAAGTGCTTGGCGCGCATTCGCAGAAGCTGGTGCTGACCGCGCTTGGCGGCAGTCCCGGCGGCACGGTGGAAGGTGAAGTCGTGCGTTTCGATTCGCTGGAAGCCTTGCAGAAGACCGCGCCGGGATCACTGGCGGGCAAGATCGCCTTCGTCGACGTGATGATGCCGCGGGCGAAGGACGGCCACGGCTACGGCATCGGCAGCCGGGTTCGCACCACTGGCGCCTCGTCGGCGTCGAAGGCCGGCGCGATCGGTTACGTGATGCGCCCGGCAGGCACCGACTGGGAACGCAACCCCCACACCGGCATGACGCGCTTCGAGAGCGGCGTCAAACCCATTCCGGAAGCGTCGCTCACCAACATCGACGCCGACCAGCTCGCTCGCCTGGTCAAACTCGGCCCGACGCGCATCCGCGTCGCCCTCGATTGCGGCTTCAACGGCGAATACACCTCGCAGAACGTGATCGGCGAATTCACCGGCAGCAGCAAGCCCGACGAAATCGTCGCACTGGCCGGTCATCTCGATTCCTGGGACCTCGGCACCGGCGCGATCGACGACGGCAGCGGCGTCGCCATCTCGATGGCTGCGGCGAAACTGGCCGCGCAAATGAAGCGCCCGCAACGCACCATCCGCGTGGTCGCCTTCGCCAACGAGGAACAGGGCCTGTGGGGCGGTCGCGTCTATGCCGAATCGCAGAAGGACAAGATCGCCAAGAGCCAGATCGTGATGGAATCCGATTCCGGTCCTGGTCGCGTCTACGAATTCGGCGGTCGCTGGTCGAAGGACGCCGAACCGGCGATGGCGCAGGTCGCGGAACTGCTGAAGCCGCTCGGCGTGGCCTACACCCCGGGCAAGGGTGAAGCCGAATCGGAGATGGGCCTGATGCAGGGCGCGGGATCCGCGGCCGGCGCGTTCGCGCACGACGCCACCCGCTATTTCGATCTGCACCACACGCCGAACGACACGCTCGACAAGGTCGATCCCCAGGATCTGCGCGTCGACATCGCCGCGTATGCAACGCTCGCCTTCATCGCCGCGAACGTCGATGGCAGCCTCGGCAGCGGCACCATGCCGGCGCCGGAACCGAAGAAGCGCCACTGATCAGATCGTCGCGCGTGCCCAGGCGGCCAGCAGGACTGCGGTCGCCGAAGCGACATTGAGACTTTCCACCGCGCCGGTGCCGGGGATCGACACGCGCAAATCGCAGCTCGCGGCCAGTCCGCGATCCATGCCGGCCTGTTCCGCGCCCATCACGTAGACGAGGCGTTGCGGCAGGTCGAGCGCGAACAGATCATCACCCCCATCGACCAATGTCGCCGCCGTGGTGTAGCCGGCCTCGTGGAGTATTGACTGCGCTTCGCGCGTTGGCGGCAGGCGCACCAGCGACACCGCTTCGGCGCCGCCTTCGGCCACGCGCGCCGCGGCGCCGGAGACCTGCAGATCGGAACCTGGCGGAATCAGCAGTGCGTTGATGCCGAAATGGGCGGCACTCCGCAGGATCGCACCGAGATTGTGCGGATTGCCGACGCCATCCAGCCATAGCGCGCAATCGCGGCCGGCGGGACGCGTGGCCAGCCATTCGTCGAGACGCGGCATCGACGCGCGCAGGACATCGGCGACCACGCCTTCGTGGTGCGAACTCGCCGCCAGCTTGCGCAGGTCGTCATCGGGCACGATGCGGTAACCGACGCGATGCGATGCGCACCACTTCAGCACGTCGCGCATGTCGCCGACGCGCTCCTCCGACAGCCACAGCTTGCGCAAGGCTTCGGGGCGATGCGTGAACACTGCGCGCACGGCGTTCACGCCATACATGCGCAGTTCGCGGGTGATGGCCGGATCAGGCATGACCGCCCACGCTCGGCGTTTCCGCTTCCAGCTTGTCGAGTTCGTGCGCGATCGCTTCCGGCGAATGCGTATGCGGCGCGATCACCAGGTAGAACGCCGGGATCACGAACAGCGACAGCAGGGTCGAAACCGAGACGCCGAACACCACGACCACGCCGATGGTGGCGCGACTGGCCGAACCGGGGCCGCCGGCGACGATCAGCGGGATCGCGCCCACCACCGTCGCGATCGACGTCATCAGGATCGGGCGCAGGCGGATCGATGCCGACTCGATGATGGCGTCGCGCACGCTGCGGCCTTCGTCGCGCAACTGGTTGGCGAATTCGACAATGAGGATGCCGTTCTTCGCCGCGAGCCCGACCAGCATCACGATGCCGATCTGCGAGAACAGGTTGAGCGTGCCGCCGGTAAGCCACAGGCCGAGCAGCGCGCCGAGTACGCCCAGCGGCACCGTCAGCATGATCACCAGTGGATGCAGGAAGCTCTCGAACTGCGCGCCGAGCGCGAGATAGACGATCAGCAACGCCAGCGCGAAAGTGATCAACACTTCGCCGCCGGATTGCTGCAGTTCGCGCGATTCGCCCTTCCAGCTGATCTGCGCCTGTTCCGGCAACGATTCCTTGACCGTCTTCTGCGCCCACGCCACCGCATCGCCGAGGCGCGCGCCCGGCGCGAGTCCCGCGCTGATGGTGATCGAACGCAGGCGGTTGAAGCGTGCCAGCGAACCCGGTTCGGCGACTTCCTTCAGCGTCACCAGGTTGGCCAGCGGCACCAGCGTGCCGGTCTTCGAACGCACCTGGATGTTCTGGAGATCGGCCACCGAATCGCGATTGTCGCGACCGGCCTGCAGCATCACGTCGTATTCCTCGCCATCGTCGACGAAAGTGGTCATGCGTTCGCCGCCCATCAGCGCCTGCAGCGCACCGCCGATCGCCTGCGCGGTGACACCGAGATCGGCGGCGCGTGCATGGTCGATGATCACCCGCATCTGCGGCCGCGTTTCCTTGTAATCGGAATCGACGCCGTTCAGGCCGGGATAGGCGTTGATCTTCGTCATCAGGATGTCGCGCCACTGCGCCAGTTCGGCGTAGTCGGGGCCGCCCAGCACCAGCTGGAACGGTTGGCCGCGCGTGCGCACCAGGCCGCCGCTGACCATCGTGCGCGACTTCACGCTGGTGATCGCCGACAACTTCTTCTGCAGTTCGGCGGCGACGTCCGCGGTGCTCTGCTTGCGCTCGCGCCAGTCCTTGAGGAAGACGCTGGCGCGGCCGATATACATGTCCTCGCTCGGGCCGAAGCTGCCAGGCACGCGCGGGTTGGCGCGCTCCAGCGGCTTGCCGGGTCCGGTTTCGTCGAGCAGCACCTGCTCGACCTTCTTCATCTGCGCAACGGTGTAATCGAAACTCGCGCCTTCCGGGCCTTCCGCCATCACCTGGAAGGTGCCGCGATCCTCCGCTGGCGCCAGTTCGCTGGGCAGTGTCTTGAACAGCACCACCGTCGCCACCAGCGCAGCCACCATCAATCCCGCGAATAGCCAGGTGCGGCCGACCACGCGCATCAGCAATTTGCGATAGGCATCGGCCATGCGGGTGAAGCGCGCGTTCAACCATTCGCTGACGCGATTGGAATGCACCGCGTGCGGGCCGGTGTGCGGCTTCAGCAGTTTCGACGCCATCATCGGCGTCAGCGTCAGCGCGACGAAGGCCGAGATCGCCACCGCCGCCGCCATCGCCACCGACAATTCACGGAACAGCCGGCCGGTATTGCCCTGCAGGTAACCGACCGGCAGGAACACGGCGATCAGCACCGCGGTCGTCGCCAGCACCGCGAACGCGACCTGCGCGGTCCCTCGGCGCGCCGCGACCAATGCAGGTTCGCCGAGATCGACGCGGCGCTGGATGTTCTCCACCACGACGATGGCGTCATCCACCACCAGGCCGATGCACAGCACCAGCGCCAGCAGCGTCAACAGGTTGATCGAGAACCCGAACGCGTACAACGCGATGAACGACGCGATCAGGCACACCGGCACCGTCACCGCGGGGATCAGCGCCGCGCGCACGCTGCCGAGGAACAGCCAGATCACCACCAGCACCAGGATCACCGCTTCGATCAGCGTGCCGTAAACGCGTTCGACGGCGGCGGAGATGAAGGTGGTGTTGTCGAAGGCGACGTAGATGTCGCTGCCGGCAGGCAGGCTGGCACGGATGCGCTCGGCTTCGGCCTGCGCGGCCTTGGCGACGTCGAGGCTGTTGGCGGTCGACGTCTTGACGATGCCGAGGCCGATCGCCGGCTCGCCGTTGCTGTGGTACCAGGCGCGGCGTTCCGCCGATTCCCCGCAGGATGAAATCGCGATCCTTCGATTCCAGGTGTCCCGCGCCAAGCTCGACGTTCTCCTGCCGCAACGCCGTTTCGACGTCGGGAATGGTGATGCCGCGCGCGGCCATCGCGTCGTGGTCGAGCCAGATGCGCATCGCATAGGTCTGGCCGCCGCCCGTGCGCACGGTGGCGACGCCGGGCAGGCTGGAAAAGCGGTTGACCAGATAGCGCTTGGCGTAATCGGTGAGTTGCAGCGTGTCCATGTTGGACGAACGCAGGTTGAACCAGATGATCGGATCGGAGTCGCTCTCGACCTTGGTGATTTCCGGCGGGCGTGCTTCCGGCGGGATGTTGTCGGCGACGCGACTCACCGCGTTGCGCACGTCGTTGGTCGCGCCTTCGATGTCGCGGGTCGGCAGGAATTCGATGCTGATGCGCGAGCTGCCGTTCTGGCTCGAGGAGTCGATGGTGTTGATGCCTTCGATGCCGGCGAGGCCGTCTTCCAGGATCTTGGTGATGCGCGTCTCCACCACGCTCGCCGACGCGCCGGGATAATCGACCTGCACCGAGACGATCGGCGGATCGATCGCCGGCAGTTCGCGCAGGGTCAGGCGCATGAACGACATCACGCCCAGCACCACCAGCAGCAGGCTCATCACCACGGCCAGCACCGGCCGCTTGATCGAGAGATCCGACAGCTTCACTTCTGCGCCGTTCCCGCCGGCGCTGCAGCTGCCACGGCCTTGAGCGCGGCATCCGCCTTCACCTTGCCGACGCCATCGACCACGATGCGATCGCCGGCGTTGAGTCCGCTGCGGATCATCGCCTTGCCGGGAATGCGCCCACCGACTTCGACCTCGACCTTCTGCGCCTTGCCCGCGGGCGTGACGCGCCAGACGAAGGTCTGCGAACCGACCTGCATCACCGCGAGCTCGGGCACGACGATGGCATCATGGGTGCCGCGGGTGACTTCGACGTTCACCAGCATGCCCGGCTTCAATGCGTGATCTGGATTGGCGAAATCACCGCGCACCGTCATCGCGCGCGAGCTGGCATCGAGACGACCCGCCGAGGTCTGCACCGTGCCGGAGAATGTGCGATCCGGATATGCCTGCGTCGTTCCGCTGATCGACTGTCCCGCCGCCACGTTCGCCAGTTCGGTTTCCGGCACCGGGAAATCGACATAGACGCGCGAGACGTCATCCAGCGTGGCGATCGCCGTGCCCGGCGTCACCAGCGTGCCCGGACTGACCTGGCGCAAACCGAGCAGGCCGGAGAACGGCGCGCGGATCACCCGGTCGGAAAGATTGGCGCGGATCTGTTGCACCTGCGCAATCGCGGCATCGCGCGTTGCCTTCTGCTGATCGAGCATCGACTTCGCGATCAACTGCTGCGCCGCGAGTTGCGACTGGCGCCGATACAAGCTGTCGGCTTCCTTCGCACTGGCATCGGCGGCAGCGAGCGCGGCCTGCTGCTGCTGGCCGGTCAACGTCACCAGCGGCGCACCGCGATTCGCCCATTGCCCGCTCTCGAAATGCACTTTGTCCACGGTTTCGCTGACCTTGGCGGTCACCGTCACCGATTCATGCGCCTTGACCGTGCCCAATGCCTGCAACATGTCCGTCCACGGCTGCAGACCGGCGGACTGGATCACCACTTCGACCGGCTGGTTGTTGCCCCCGCCACCCTTGGCCCCGGCCTTGCCGGCATCGCCATCACTGTGGCAGCCGGCAAGCATCAGGCCCACGACCATTCCACCGGCCCAGAGCCGGAACGTCGATTCTGCGCAGAAATTCATGCGGCAATTTTAATGGGCCGGCGCATGACGCACCCGTGACTTTAGGCATGGATGCCGTCCCGCACGAACAAAAACGCCGGCACGGGGCCGGCGTTTTCGATCATGATCGCGCAACAGCCTCGATCAGGCCTTGCGCCACTGGCCCAGCGCTGCCAGGCCATTGTCCCTGGCGCGGGCGTGGACGGTGTCCTGCGCCTTGGCCCAGTTGCCGCTCATGTCCTGCGCCCACAGCTTGAGCGCCGCCTGCTGCATGGCGCGCCCGTAGGAGAACGACAGCGGCCACGGATTCGGACCCAGGCGGTTCATCGCGTCGAGGTGCGCGGTCGCGGCCTCGTCGCTCTGGCCACCGGACAGGAACACGATGCCCGGCAGGATCGCCGGCACCGTCGACTTCAGGCACATCAGGGTGGCTTCCGCCACTTCCTCGACGCTGGCCTGGTGTTCGCAATCCTTGCCCGGCACGACCATCGACGCCTTGAGGATGGTGCCTTCCAGCGCGACGTTGTGCTGGTACAGCGCGTCGAACAGCGAACGCAGGGTGATTTCGGTGACCTCGTAGCAGGTCTCGATGTCGTGGTCGCCGTCCATCAGCACTTCCGGCTCGACCATCGGCACGATGCCCTGCTCCTGGCACAGCGCGGCATAGCGCGCCAGTGCCTGGCTGTTGGCCTCGATACAGGTGCCGGACGGGATGTCCTCGCCGATGTTGATCACGGCACGCCACTTGGCGAAGCGGGCGCCGAGCTTGTAGTACTCCTGCAGGCGGGCACGCAGGCCATCGAGGCCTTCGGTCACCAGCTCGCCCGGGAAACCGGCCAGCGGCACGGTGCCCTTGTCGACCTTGATGCCCGGGATCATGCCGTGCTCGGCCATGTACCTGGCGAACGGCACGCCGTCCTTGGTGGACTGGCGGATGGTCTCGTCGAACAGGATGGCGCCGGACAGGTATTCGTCGACCTTGGGCACGGTCAGCAGCAGTTCGCGATAGGCGCGGCGGTTTTCTTCGGTGCTGGCGATGCCGACGCCGTCGAAGCGCTTCTGGCAGGTCGCTGCGGATTCATCGATGGCGATGATGCCCTTGCCGGGGGCAACCATCGCACGGGCGGTTTCGGCAAGCTGTTCGATGCTCATTGCGTCTGGCGTCCTGGCGCGGGAAAACGCAATTATAGCCCGCACCCGGGTTTCGATCGGGTCCGCCGCCCGGTCGGTCAGGCCGTCGGCATCGTCCTGCTGACCTCGATCACGCGCAGGGTATTGGTGGAGCCATGCTGGTGCATGCTCTCGCCGCTGGTGAACAGCACGCGTTGGCCCTCGTCCAGCAGGCCGTCATCGAGCAGGTGGCGAATCGCCTGGCGGGCGGCCTGGCCGGCGAAGAGGCCGCGGCTGTCGAACGCGATCGGGAACACGTCGCGCATCAGCGACATCCGGCGGCGGGCGTCGGCATGGCGCGAGAAGGCGTAGATCGGCACCGGCGAACGGAAACGCGACAGGTAGCGCGCGGTGCCACCGGATTCGGTGAGGGCGATGATCGCCTCGACAGGGATGTGCTGGGTCAGGAACATCGTCGCCATCGCGATCGCATTGTCAACGCGGTCGAGGTCGCGCTGCGCGCCTTCGTAGTTGGTGTCGCTGTTGAACTGCTTCTCGGCGCCGATGCAGATGCGCGCCATCGCTTCCACCGCGCGCACCGGATACTGGCCGGCGGCGGTTTCCTGCGACAGCATCACCGCGTCGGTGCCGTCGATCACCGCGTTGGCGACGTCGAGCACTTCCGCGCGCGTCGGCATCGGGCTCGACACCATCGACTGCAGCATCTGGGTGGCGGTGATCACCACCTTGTTGCGCTGGACCGAGTGGGTGATGATCTTCTTTTGCAGGCCGGGCAATTCGGCGTCGCCGATTTCCACGCCGAGATCGCCGCGCGCCACCATCACCACGTCGCTGGCATCGATGATCTCGTCGAGGTTCTCGATCGCCTCGGCACGTTCGATCTTCGCCACCAGCGCGGCATGGCTGCCATGCGATTGCGCGGCCTTGCGCGCCTCCTCCATGTCTGCGGCGTCGCGGCAGAACGACACCGCGATGAAATCGGCATCGAGGCGCGCGGCGATCGCGATCAGCTCGCGATCCTTCTCGGTGATCGCGCCCAGCGACAGGCCGCCGCCCTGCTTGTTGAGGCCCTTGCGATCGGACAACACCGAATCGTTGAGCACGCGATTGATGATGCGCTGGCCTTCGATCTTCTCGACCTGCAACTGGACCATGCCGTCGTCGAGCAGCAGCACGTCGCCCGGCGCGACATCGCCGGGCAGGCCGAGGTAACTGACGCCGACCTGGCTGGCATTACCCGGCGGCGGATTTTCCTCGGCGACCAGATCGAAACGATCGCCTTCCTTCAGCGCGACCTTGCCTTCGGCGAAGCGTTCGACGCGGATCTTGGGGCCGGGCAGGTCTGCGAGGATGCCGATCTCGCGCCCGGCGCGCGCCGCCGCCTCGCGCACCGCCTGCGCGCGCGCGACCTGCGCCGAGGGATCGCCGTGCGAGAAATTGAGCCGCACGCAGTCGACACCGGCGCGAATCAACGCATCGAGGACATCCGGCGAATCGGTCGCGGGCCCGAGCGTGGCGAGGATGCGGGTGCGGCGGCGGTGCTGTGGCATTCGTGGCTCCTGACTGAGCTCACGACGCTAGCACAGCTGCCTGCGCGCGTCAGGGGTGGATTCGTTGCATTCGTTGTCAGCCGCGTGCTTCCAGTGCGACGACCGCCGGCAACGTCTTGCCTTCGAGGAATTCGAGGAAGGCACCACCACCGGTGGAGATGTAGGAGACGTCCTCCACGATGCCGAACTTGTCGACCGCAGCCAGGGTGTCGCCGCCGCCGGCAATCGAGAATGCATTCGATTCGGCGATGGCATGGGCCACGGTTTCGGTGCCGCGCTCGAAAGCCTTGAACTCGAACACGCCGACCGGGCCATTCCACACCACGGTGCCGGCATCCTTGATCATCAGCGCGTAACGCGTGGCGGTTTCCGGGCCGATGTCGAGGATCATGTCGTCGGCAGCCACGGCATCGACAGCCTTGATCGTCGCCGGCGCGTCGGCCTTGAACTCGGGCGCGACCACCACGTCGACCGGCAGCGGGATGTCGGCACCGCGCGCCTTGGCCAGCGCGTCGAGTTCCGCCATCAGCAGCGGGCCGCCCGCGGCCTGCTTCGCAAACCTGATGACGCCATGGGTCGATGCCTGCGCACGATGCGCGGTGCCGAACGCATCCATCACGAAGACATCGCAGAGCGCGGCATACCGCTTCGACAACGCTTCGTCGTCCTTGCCTTCGCCGACATTCATCCGGCAATTCTCGAGCAGCACGATCTGGCCCGGCGCGACATCGACGCCATCGAGGTAATCGCGCGCGAGCGGCACTTCGCGGCCCAGCAATTCCGACAGGCGACGCGCGACCGGTGCCAGCGAATCGGCCTCGCTCCATGCGCCTTCCTTGGGGCGACCGAGATGCGACGTCACCATCACCGCCGCGCCGGCATCGAGCGCCGCCTTCAACGTCGGGATCGACGCGAGGATGCGCTGGTCGGAGGTCACTACGCCATCGGCGACCGGCACGTTCAGGTCCTGACGGATCAGCACGCGCTTGCCGCGCAGGTCGAGGTCGGTCATGCGGGTGATGGACATGGCATTCCTGTTTCCGGCAAAGAAGCCTATTGTCGCGGCCCGGGCGGCCCTGTTCAAATCGCGCTCAGCCACCCGGATGCAGCGGCAGGCGCGATCCCGGCGGCCGCAATGCATCGAAGCCGAGGCCATAGCGCAGGCTCTGCCCGATCCGTTGCGCATACCCGTACATCACTTCGCCGTCGGCTTCGCCCAATACTTCATGCGCGGTCGCGCGCCACAGTGCCAACCAGTGGCCGAAGTGTGCATCCTCGATCGCCGGTTGCGCACGATGCACCGCCATCGGATTGCCGCGATATTCGCGGGTGCCCAGTGCGACCGAACTCCAGAATTGCACCAGCGTCGCCTTGTGCGCGGGCCAGTCGTGCACGACCGGGTTGAACACCGGCCCCAGCACCGGATCGGCCCGGACGCGGTCGTAGAAGGTGTCGACGACGCGAACGATCGATTCGCGGGTCAGTGCTGCGGGGGATTCCATGCCGCATTGTCGCAAAAAGGGCGCCGTATGGCGCCCTTTGCATGGATCGATTCCGCCGACTCAGCGATAACCGCTTTCGTTCGCGTCGTAGACGATCTTCAGCAGGTAAGCCGAACCATTGGCCTGGTTGGAGAAGATCAATCGGCCCTGCCCCTTGTAATTGCACTCCTGGCGCGAGTTGTCACTACCGAAGTGAAAGGGAATCCAGGCTTTGCCCGTCATGTAGCTGCCGCACTCCTTGGCGGAGCCGATCATGTCATTGACTTGCGTCTGCGACATGCCGATCTGCAGTTTGCCGAACTTGCTGCCCGAAATCGGATTGCCGATGATTTCCCCTTCGATGTCGTGCAAACCCTTGACCGTCTTGACCGGACCTTGCTCGGCCTGCTCGGTCTTGGCCTTCCGGACACGTTGCTTCATATCGATTCTCCTTCCCCTGTTGGTCGCCCGCGACCCACAGATGTGATCGCGGTCACCGAATTCTGCCACGAATTACTTCGCCGCGACCACCTTGACCATCTCGAGGCACTTGTTCGAATAGCCCCATTCGTTGTCGTACCAGCTGACCAGCTTGACGAAGGTCGGGTCGAGCGCGATGCCGGCGTCGGCGTCGAACACCGAGGTGCAGGTCTCGCCGCGGAAGTCGGTCGCGACGACCTTGTCTTCGGTATAGCCGAGCACGCCCTTGAGCGCGCCTTCGCTCTGGGCCTTCATCTCGGCGCAGATCTCGGCGTAGGTCGCCGGTTTCTCGAGTTCGCAGGTCAGGTCGACCACCGAGACGTCGCTGGTCGGAACGCGGAAGCTCATGCCGGTCAGTTTCTTGTTGAGTTCGGGAATCACCACGCCGACGGCCTTGGCGGCGCCGGTGCTGGACGGGATGATGTTCTCGAGGATGCCTCGACCGCCGCGCCAGTCCTTGTTGCTCGGACCGTCGACGGTCTTCTGGGTCGCGGTCGCGGCGTGCACGGTGGTCATCAGGCCACGCTTGATGCCCCACTTGTCGTTGATGACCTTGGCGATCGGCGCCAGGCAATTGGTGGTGCACGAGGCGTTGGAGATGATCGCTTCGCCGGCGTACTTGTCGCTGTTGACGCCGTAGACGAACATCGGGGTGTCGTCCTTCGACGGTGCCGACAGGATCACAGCCGGATCGCGTTCCTGGGTCAGGCGGATCTTCTTGCCGTTGACGACCAGGGTGTTGCCCTCGACCGCGATGTCGGCCTTGAAGCGGCCATGCACGGAGTCGTAGCGCAGCATGTAGGCCAGGTAGTCCGGCTCCAGCAGGTCGTTGATCGCGACGATCTCGATGTCGTTGCCGAAGTTCTGCACGGCGGAACGGAAGACGTTGCGGCCGATGCGACCGAAACCGTTGATGCCGACCTTGATGGCCATTGCCTGCTCCTGTGGGATGGATGGGATGACATGCCGGCAGCGCCGGTGGATTCATCATTTTAGCCGTTCTCTTTCCTCCTGCTCGCCTGTGCCCTGCCGGTCCTGGCCTGGGCGCCGCTGGGCCACCGCCTGGTCGGCGATCTCGCCGAGCGCCATCTGACCCCGGCCGCGAAGGCCGAAGTCGCGAAGCTGCTGGCTGGCGAACGCGAACCGACCCTGGCCGGCGTCGCCAACTGGGCCGACGAACTGCGCAACACCGACCCCGATCGTTTCAAGCGCACTTCGCGCTGGCACTACGTCAAGCTGACCGGCCCGGAATGCGCGTACGAACCGCCGAAGGAATGCAAGGACGGCAACTGCGTGATCGCCGCGATCGAAGCACAACTGGCGATCCTGCGCGATCGCAGCCAGCCGGTCGAAGCCCGCCGCGATGCATTGAAGTTCGTGGTGCACCTGGTCGGCGACGTCCACCAGCCGTTCCATGCCAGCAATCGCCCCGACGCCGGCGGCAACCAGTACCAGATCAGCCTGCGCACCAAGCTCAAGCCCGAGGCCTACGCGCAGAAGAACTACGTCGATGGCGTGATGGGCACCAATCTGCATTCGATGTGGGATTACTACGTGCTCGGGGAAACCGGAATGCATCCGCGCGCCTTCGCCGACGAATTGGCCAAGCGTCCGTGGCCGCCGATCGCCACCAGCGATGGCAATCCGACGCAGTGGGCGCAGGAATCCTGCCGCCTGATCGACGATTGGGGCACCTATCCCGACGGCCACAAGCTGGACGCGGGTTATGGCGAGGCGATGCGTCCGCTGGCGGAACGTCGCGTGCTGCAGGCCGCGGATCGCTTGGCGCTGCTGTTGAACGAAGCGCTGGATCCGGGCTTCAAACCGGAGGCGTCGACGCCCTGACGCCGAATCGCGCGCGTTTCAACGCGCGCACTTCACTGCATCCGGATCCCGGCCACTGCCGCTGACGATGCGGATATTGGCAAAGGCTGCGCTGAAAGGCGCATCGGCATCGATGTGGAACGGCTCCTCGATACCGGGCATGTCGGCCCCGGCCTTGGCGAAACACGCCAGCGGGATTTTGATCGTCTTCTTCTGGCCGATGCCGGCGGTGGCGATCGCTTCGCTGATGTCCACCTGCCCATTGCATCCGGCACCACACTGCATCGATGCCAGTACCGGGGACTTGGGCGCTGTCCGCACCATGACATCGAACAGCAATGCCGCGTTCGCGACCTGCATCGCCGCGAGATTGTTGCGCGAGGGATTGCGCGAGAAGAACGATGCCGGCGCCAGCCATGTCACCTGCTTGGCATCCTGCTGCGTATTCACCTGCACGGTTTCGACCTCGACCACCGGCTTGCCAGCTGGCCACTTCAACGCACGATTGAGATCGGCGCCCAGGGCCTGGTCCTTGCCATCCGCACCGACGCGCAGCGCGAACATCGGCGCATCGGCCATGTTGAAGATCGGCAACACCGTGGCATCGCCGCAATGATCGATTGGCGATAGCGGCAATTCGCCGAGATGCAATTTCTGCCCGTAACGCATCCCATAGCCCACCTGGAATAGTGGCGCGCGCTTGGCGTCCGCATGGTTGCCGGGCGCCGGGCATGGCATGCTTGGCCACGGAAATCCGAGGCGCCCGCGGAATGCGGCACCATTGCGCGCGAACAGCACATCCGCAACGCCACCACCCTCGGTCCCCGGCAGCCACGCGGCCACGAAGGCATCGGACAAATTCATCAAGTCATTGGTGTAGAGCGGACGCCCGGCGACGAACACCGTCACCACCGGCTTGCCACTCGCGCGTGCCTTTTGCAGGACGGCGAGATCCTCGGGAAAGCGTCGGCTGTGTGCTTTGGTGTCGGAAGGCACGATGTCGCCATTGGTCTCCGCGTAGGGTGTTTCGCCGATCACCGCGACCACGGCGTCGAACTTCGACGGATCGACATCCTTGCCATCGCTGCTGGCGATCACGCTGGCATTGCCTGCCACCTCGCGCAAACCCGAGAGGATGCTTTGTGCGTTGGGGAAATCGGCGTTGGTGTTGTCGGTGCCTTGCCAGGTCAGCGACCAACCACCGACCTGGTTGGCGATCGAGTCGGCGGTCTTGCCGACAACGAGAATGCGCTGTCCATGATGCAGCGGCAGCAAGTTTTTCTCGTTCTTCAGCAACACCAGTGATTCGCGCACCGCACGCCGCGCGAGGTCGCGCGCCTGCAAGGCAGTCTCCTTTCCGGCGTAACGGCTGTCCGATGGTTTGCGCGTGAACAATCCTGCACGCAGCTTCACGCGCAGGATGCGGGCCACCGCGTCGTCGATGCGCGACATCGGGATCTGGCCATTTTCGACCTGTTTCGTCGTGTTGGCGATGAAGGCCTTCCAGTCATCCGGCACCATGACCATGTCGATACCGGCGTTGATCGCCGCGGCGCAGCTGTCATTCGTGCAGCCCGGCAATTGCCCGATACCGTTCCAGTCGGACACGACGAACCCGTCGAAACCCATCTTCTGCTTCAGGGCATCGGTCAACAGCGCTTTCGCGCCGTGCATCTTGCCGTAATCGATGCCACCGCCACGATCGTTCCAGCTGTTATAGCTCGCCATCACCGTCTGCACGCCCGCGCCGAGCGCGCCGTAATAGCCCTGGCCGTGGACGTTGATCATTTCCGCGCGACTGACGGTGCTCTGGCCCTGGTCCTTGCCGTTGTCGGTGGAGCCATCCCCGATGTAATGCTTGGCGGTGGCGATCGCCGTGCCGTCGCCACGCAGGCCACCCTGCATGCCACGCACGTAAGCGTCTGCATATTGGCGCACCAATGCGCCATCGGACGAGAAACTTTCGTAGCTGCGGCCCCAACGGGTGTTCTGCACCACTGCCAGCGTCGGCGAAAACGCCCAGTCGATGCCGGTGGCACGGGTCGCACGTGCGGTCGCCGCGCCTATTTCCCGGATCAGTTCCGGATCGCGCGCCGCGCCCAGGCCGACATTGTGCGGGAACATGGTCGCGCCGAACACATTGCTGTGCCCGTGCACCGCGTCCGTGCCCCAGATCACTGGAATCGGCACCTTGGCGTCGCTGGCCATCGATGCTGCGTGATAGGCATCGGCGAGCGCCAGCCAATCCTTCACGCTGGCATGCTTGTTCTTGCCCGGCCATGATCCGCCACCGTTCAATACCGAGCCGATGTAGTAACTGCGAACTTCCTCCGGCGTGATCGATTTGATCTCCGGCTGCGTCATCTGCCCGATCTTCTGCGCCAGCGTCATCGACGCCAGGATCTCGCGCACCCGCGCTTCGATCGTCGCATCCTTTCCGACCGCGCTGCGGATATGCGGCCAATCGCGCAGGGCGCCAGCGGATGGCGCTTCACCCATCGTGATGACGGGCAAGGACAGGCCCGCCGCCACGGCGACCGCAAGCAAGCGTCTCATCGCCACCTCAGAGCTTGTAGCTCAGGCCGACCATGTACTGGCGGCCGTAGGTCGTATATTCCTGCGGCGCCATCAGGCCGCCGGGGAAGTTGCTGTCCTGCACGGTGCGATACGGCGTGTTGGTGATGTTGTTGACCTGGAACAGGATCGACAGTCCGTGCAAGCGGGTGTTCTCGCCGAATTCGTAGCTGGTCTGGAAATCGAGCTGGCGTTCCGACTGCGAGCGCAACACGGAGCGCGATCCGAACAGGTAGGCGTACTCCCCTCGGTACGAGCTGCGATAGCGCTCGCTCAGGCGAATCGAGAAGCCC
This sequence comes from Lysobacterales bacterium, assembly GCA_019510195.1. Lineage (GTDB taxonomy): Bacteria > Pseudomonadota > Gammaproteobacteria > Xanthomonadales > Xanthomonadaceae > Solilutibacter. The sequence continues at coordinate 21,930 of JAEKKW010000064.1, forward strand.
TTGCGCTCGTAAAACACCGTGCCGTTGGCGACGATCTTGGACAAGCCCGGCAACGTGTCGGTCACCGGACTGCCCGTCCCCTCGGGCTGGATCGAGGTCTTGGTATAGGAGCCATTGACGACCGCACCGAAACCGTCCAGTACCGGATGCAGCAGGCCGAAGTCGAGCGAACCGCTCAGCTCCACGCCCTTCATCTCGCCACCGCTGCCGTTGGCCCAGGTGTAGAAGGTCCCCATGTTCGAGATCGGCGTGATGCCGCTGTTGTTGGCATAGCCAGTGAAATCCCACGGGATCCCCTGCTGGTACACGTAGGTATCAAGCTTCTTGTGGAAGAACGCCAAACCGACATAACTGGCGCGCCCGAAGTATTTCTCGAACGAGATGTCGAATGCAGTCGCACGATACGGTTCCAACTTGGGATTGCCGCCACCACCGCCCCACGTCCGCGTCGTCGCGTCGACGCCGGCGCCACTGGCCGCATTGAGATAGTTGATCGGTGCGCGCGACAGCGTCTTCGCCGCGCCGAACCGCGTGATCCACCCACTGCCGAAATCGAACACCAGGTTCAGGCTTGGCAGGAGGTCGTCGTAATGCGTCCCGATCGTCTGCGATCCGGCCAGGCCGTTGTTGACGTTGAATGCCGTGGACGACTGGGTGGTGCGGATCCACTGGACGCCCGCGTTGCCACGCATGTGGACGCGGCTGCCGAGGTTGGCATCGATATCGACCTTGGTGTACATGGTGCTGACGTTCTCGATGACGTTGAAGTCCTTCTTGACGTCGTCGTCGCTCATGTTGAGCTGGAGATCGTAGTACTTGCCGAGGATCGCGCGCGGATCGTAGCTCAGTACGTCGCCGATCCCGCTGAAGCCCAATGACGTTGCACCGAGCAGGTCGGAACCACTCAACGCGGCGCTGGTCGCACCGTTCTTCAGGTTGGCGAAATAAACCAGCGAGCTCTTGTCCTTTTCGCGTCGGTTGAGGTTGGCGCCAAACGACCAGTGGCTCAGGAATTTCATGTCCAGCGCACGATCAAGGTCGAAACGCAGGGCACGCATCTTGTCTTCCTGCTTCGAATTCTCCATGCGGCCGTTGTGGCCCCAGCCCGCGGGATCGCCGAGCAGCATCGTGTTGGCATCGGCGAAGTTCGGCGTGTTGAATTGCGCGTACGCAGGGTAGAGGGGAATGTTGAAGCCGATGTCCTGGCCAGTGAGCGGTCCCGCATACGTCTCGAGTTGCGATTGGTGGCGACGCGCGCGCGACCAGCTCATGTCGACGGTTGCAGTCCACGGATCGAGGCGGAACGTGTTGTTCCAGCCCAGCGCCGCAACCGTATCGCCACGGGTGTTGTTGTCATTGCGCACGACCGGCATCACGTTGTGCAGGGTCCCGCCGGTGACGAACTCGCCACCATTGACGTTCGTCGTCTGCACGTTGGAATAGTTGACATTGCCGCCATTCGTCCATGGGTCGTTCGACCACATCACGCCGCGCATGATTTCGTTCTGGTCGAACTTCGAGTAGTACACGTCCAGGACGCTGTGGAAATTCTTGTTGGGCCGGAATTCCAGCACGCCCATCACGCCGGTGCGCTTGAGCTCATGCGTCTTCACCCAGTTTTCCGAACCCTGCAACGCGATCGCGCCATCGGGCTTGCCGTGCCCGCTCGGATACCAGTCTTCGGACCCGCCCCACCACCACGCCTTGTAATGCTTTTCCTGCCACGGTGAATCCATCCGCGCGATGCCGATGGCCACGCCAATGGTGTTGTCGCGGAACTGGTCGACGTACGACGCGCTCATGCGGTAACCATTGGCCTTGGCGCCTGCCGTCAGCTTGCCGAACGAATTGCGTTCACCCGACGCCGACACCACGACACGGCGCTTGCCGAATTCCAGCGGGCGGATCGCCTGCAGGTCGACCGTGCCTGCCAGTCCCTGTCCGACCAGCGCGGCATCCGGCGTCTTGTAGACCAGCACGCCGTTCATCAATTCCGCCGGGAACTGGTCGTATTCGACGCTGCGGCTGTCGCCGGTGCTGACGATTTCGCGACCGTTCAACAACGTGGTGCTGAAGTCGGGCGACATGCCGCGGATGTTGATGACCTGCCCGCGCCCGTCCACGCGCTGCGAGGTGACGCCGGGCAGGCGCGCGATCGATTCCGCGATCGACACATCGGGCAGCTTGCCGATGTCTTCGGCGCTCACGGCCTCCACGATCGAATTGGATTCTTCCTTTTTCTTCACCGACTTCTCGACGCTTCCGCGGATGCCGGTGACCGTCACGCTCCCCAGTTGCTTCTGGTCATCGGTCTTGGCAGCCGTCGATTGGTCCGACGACGTGGTGCTCTGCGCCTGTGCGGCGCCTGCCGCGAGCGCAAGCATGCACGCTACAGCCAGGGACGCATGACGCAGTTGGTGGGGACGGCGCATCGAATGGGCATCGCGTTGCATTTGGCAGCCTTAATGACGTGAATTGACAGCGCTGTCATAACGGAGCATTAATGGAATGTCAACAATTTCACGGACTGCGTTCCATAGATCGATGACTCGACATCCAATCTCCGGTATTCATCGTTTTTTTGCGCTGCGTTGCAGCATCGGTGGCGGCACGCATTTGCGCTCGCTCGCCGGGCTGCTCCTGCTGGCGGTCTACTGGTCGCCGTTGCACGCTGCCGTGCAGGCGCACGCATGGGTCACCAGCGACGACCACCGCCTGCAGATGCAGGCAGTCACGATCGAGCGGGCACGCAAGCCGATCGCGCATCCCGATATCCGCATCGATGATGGCCAGCACATGCAATCGATCGTCGGATTCGGCGCCGCGATGACCGACGCTTCGGCGCTCCTGTTGCAGGCCTGATACCGCGCTCGATCACTATCGCTTCGATCACGTGCGCGACACCATCGTTCCATTGTTGCGCCAGGCGCGCGAACTGAACCCGCAACTGAGCGTGATGGCTTCGCCATGGAGCGCACCAGGCTGGATGAAGGACAGCGACAGCCTGATCAAGGGCACGCTGCGCCCGGAATACATCGATGCCTTCGCCGGTTACCTCGCGCGATTCGCACGCGACATGGGCGCCGCCGGCGTACCGCTGTTCGCGCTCACGATCCAGAACGAACCATCATTCGAACCAGGCGATTACCCCGGAATGCGGCTATCGGCAAAACAACGTGCCGCAGTGATCGCCGCGCTCGGGCCACGGCTGCCATCGTCGGTGCAGATCCTCGAATGGGATCACAACTGGGACAAACCCGAGGAACCGCTGGCGGTCCTCGCCGATCCCGCCGCCGCGCGTTACGTGCGCGGCATTGCCTGGCATTGCTACGGCGGCAAGATCGACGCACAAAGCAAGGTGCACGATCTCCACCCGCAACTCGATGTCTACCTGACCGAATGCTCGGGTGGCGATTGGGAACCTGTACGCAGCAATGGAATCAGCGGACAGACGAGCAGCTTGGTCATTGCGCCATTACGCAACTGGGCACGCGGCGTGCAGTTCTGGAACCTTGCGCTGGACGATGCCGCCGGCCCGCACCTCGGTGGTTGCGGCAACTGCCGCGGCATCATCACCGTGCACGCGGATGGCAGCTTCACCCCGACCGACGACGCCTGGGCGCTGCTGCATGCCAGCCGCTTCATCCGCGTCGGCGCCGTGCGCATCGGCAGCAGCGGCAACATGGTCGATCAGGTGGTCGTGGCGAATCCCGACGGCAGTCGCGTCCTCGTCGCCGCCAACACCCGCCGCAATGCGCGCAAAGTCAGCCTGTGCGATGGTGCCACCTGCCTGCGCTGGACCATGCCCGCGCGCAGTGTGGCAACGGTGCGTTGGCAAGGTACGCCGCGATAGTGGCAAAATCCGGGCAGCAACGTCACGTGGACCTGGGAAGCACGATGCGCGCAAGAATCGAAGACGTCGCTGCCGCTGCTGGCGTGTCGATGAAAACCGTGTCGCGCGTGCTCAACGGCGAGTCCAACGTCCGCGAAGACACGCGCACGCACGTGATGGCCACCATCGAGAAACTCAACTACCGGCCGGATCCTTCCGCACGCCGGCTGGCCGGCCAGCGTTCCTACGAAATCGTGCTGGCCTACAACAATCCGTCCCGCAATTACCTGATGGATGTCGTCACCGGCGTGCTCGCGGCATCGCGTTCCAGCCACTACAACCTCGTGCTGTCACCGATCACGAGCCCGCGCGACATCGACGAAATCTTCGTGCATGCACGCCCGGAAGGCGTCGTGCTGACGCCGCCACTCACCGATGATCCGGTGGTGGTAGCCGCGTTGAAGCAACGTCGGCTTCCCTATGCCTGCCTGTCCCCGCATGATCGCAAGGCGCGCATCGGCGCCTACATCGACGATGTCGCGGCTGCGCGCGACCTGGTGTTGGCGCTGGCAAGGCTCGGCCATCGCCGCATCGGTCACATCCGCGGCGCGAAGGGACATGGTGCGCGCGAGTGGCGACTGAGCGGATACAAGCAGGCGCTGACGGATGCGGGCCTGCCCTACGATCCCGCGCTGGTGGTGGACGGTGAATTCCTGTTCGAGTCCGGAGTGAAGGGCGGACGCAAATTGCTGGCGATGAAACAGCCGCCCACTGCCATTTTCGCTGCCAACGACGACACCGCCGCAGGTGTCTTGCGCGCCGCTTCGGAGCTTGGACTGCGCGTTCCGTGCGACCTTTCGGTCTGCGGTTTCGACGATACGCCGGTCGCCAGCCAGATCCTTCCGGCACTCACCACCGTGCGCCAACCGATCACGGAGATGGCGCGCGTCGCCACGCTGCAACTGATCGAGCGTATTCGCAACCCCAAGGCGGGCACGATGCAGCCGATCGGCTACGAACTGGTGCAGCGGGAATCGGTCGGCCCGGCGCCCTGATTCACCGCACCGGCGCGGGCCCTGCGTATGCTGTGGCCATGGACGCACCGGAGCGAACCGACAATCTGGAAGCCGCCGTCGAGTGGCTGTTGTCGCACATCGGCGGACCGCTGAAAATCGGCACGCCGCTCGGTCTCGGCAAACCGCATCGCCTGCTCAATGCACTGTACGCCCGCGTCGCCGCCGACCCGTCGCGGCCGCTGCACCTGTACACCGCGCTGTCGCTGGATCCGCCCGCATCCGGCAGCGGGTTGGAGCGGCGCTTTCTCGAACCGTTCGTCCGCCGTCATTTCGGTGACGATTTTCCGCGCCTCGCCTACGTGGAGGCGATGAAGCGCAATACCCTGCCCCGTCACATCGAGGTCGAGGAGTTCTACCTGCAATCGGGTGCGTTGCTGGATTCGCTGGCCGCGCAAACCCGCTACGCCAGCCTCAACTACACCCACGTGGCGCGGGCACTCGCCGATCGCGGCGTCAACGCGATCGTGCAGCGCGTGGCGCTTGAGCCCGGGGGCGCCCGCTTGTCGTTGTCGAGCAATACCGACCTGACCTTCGATGCTGTCGACGCGATCGTCGCGCGCGGCCTGCCGCGTCCGTTATTGATTGCGGAAATCGATCCGGAATTGCCGTGGCTGGACGGGGGCGCCGCCGTCGACGCCGGCTGGTTCGATCTGGTGATCACGCCACCGGGACCATATCCCAGGCTGTTCGGGCTGCCCCGGCAACCGGTCAGCGACGCCGAATACGCCATCGGTTTCTTCGCCAGCACCCTGGTCCGCGACGGTGGCACGCTGCAGATCGGCATCGGCGCGCTGTCGGATGCGCTATGCCATGCACTGGCGTTGCGCCATGTCGACAACGTTGCCTATCGCCGCGTGCTGGCGGCGCTGTCGTCGCCCGCCGCCGCCGATCCCGCGCTGGGTGCATTCGCCGAGGGCCTGTACGGCTGCAGCGAGATGATCAACGAAGGCTTCCGGCGCCTGGTCGAAGTCGGCGTGGTCAGGCGCAAGGTCATGGACGACGAAGCACTGATGCAGCGACTCGCCGACGGCAACGCCGATGCCGATGACCACGCACGACTGGAACACGACGGCCAGTTCCTGCACGGCGGCTTCTATCTCGGTTCGCCCGAGTTCTATCGCTGGCTGCGCGAAATGCCCGAGGCGCATCGCCGCGGCATCGACATGCGCCGGATCAGCGAGGTCAACGAGCTGTACGGCGGCCACGAAACGCTGGAACGCCTGCAGCGACGCGACGCCTGTTTCTTCAATACCTGCATGATGGCGACCGCGCTCGGTGCTGCGGTGTCGGATGCGCTCGAGGATGGCCGGGTGATCTCGGGTGTCGGCGGCCAGTACAACTTCGTCGCCATGGCCCACGCCCTGCCCGGCGGCCGTTCGGTGCTGCTGCTGCGCTCATCGCGCGAAGCGCACGGGCATCTGCGTTCCAACGTGGTGTGGAATTACGGGCACGCCACCATTCCCCGCCACCTGCGCGATGTCTACGTCACCGAATACGGCATCGCCACCATCCGCGGGCTTGCCGACGAGGATTGCATCATCGCGATGGCCGCCATCACCGATGCGCGCTTCGTCGACGGCTTGCTGGACACCGCACGACGTGCCGGCAAGTTGCATGCGGACCTGGTGGCCCCGGCGCGTGCGCGAGGCGCGCGCAACACGCCCGAACGCCTGCGCGAGGCGCTGGCGCCACTGCATCGCGCCGGCGCCTTGCCCGACTATCCGCTCGGCAGCGATTTCAGCGCCACCGAACAACGCCTGGTCAAGGGGTTGAACTGGCTGAAACAGCGTACCGCCACGCGCGGCGGCAAACTCGCCACCGTGTTGCGCAGTCTCGGCGCCCGCACCGACGACGCCGAAGCATTGTCACGGATGGCGCTGGCGCAACCCCGCGGTGTGGCCGCGCGCCTGGAAGCGAAACTGCTGGCCCTGGCCTTGCGCGAAACGTCGCGCTGACTCAACCCAGCGCCTTCGCCACCTCGACCACGTGATCGACGGTGAAGCCGAAGTGCTTGAACAGCACGTCCGCCGGTGCCGATGCGCCATATCCGGTCATGCCGATCACTGCGCCGTCTAGGCCGACGTACTTGCGCCAGAAATCCGCGGTCCCCGCTTCGATGGCGACACGCTTGCGCACCGAATTCGGCAGCACTGCTTCGCGATACTCGGCATCCTGGCGATCGAACACGTCCGTGCTTGGCATCGACACCACGCGCACGCGATCGCCAAGTTGCGCGGCCGCATCCATCGCCAGACCGACTTCCGAGCCGGTGGCGATCAGGATCAATTCCGGCGCGCCGGTGCTGTCCTTCAGGATGTAGCCGCCGCGACGGATCGCCGCCAGCTGCGCGGCATCGCGCTGCTGGTGCGCCAGGTTCTGGCGCGAGAACACCAGGCAGCTGGGGCCATCGATGCGCTCGATCGCCGCCTGCCACGACACCGCCGATTCGACCGCATCGCAGGGACGCCACAGGTCGTTGTGCGGGATGTAGCGCAAAGACGCCATGTGCTCGACCGGCTGGTGGGTCGGACCGTCCTCGCCGAGGCCGATGGAGTCGTGGGTGTAGACGTGGATGACGTGCGCGCCCATCAGCGCGCTCATGCGCACCGCGTTGCGCGCGTAATCGCTGAAGACGAGGAAGGTGGCATCGTAGGGAATGAAGCCGCCGTGCACTGCCAGGCCGTTGCTGATCGCCGACATGCCGAACTCGCGCACGCCGGAATAAATGTAGTTGGCATTGGCATCGCTGGTCGAAACCGATTTGCTGCCGCTCCACAACGTCAGGTTGGAATGGGCGAGATCGGCAGAGCCGCCGACCAGCTCCGGAAGGTGCGGCGCGAACGTTTCGATCGCCATCTGCGAGGCCTTGCGGCTGGCGACGACCGGGCCTTCGACCTGCAACTTCGCGGCATAGGTATCGGCCAGCGCGTTGAAGCCAGCCGGCAGCGCACCTGCCATGCGTCGCGTCAGTTCTTCGGCCTCCTGCGGGAATGCACTGCGGTAGGCCGCGAATGCCACGTTCCATTCGGCTTCGCGTTTCGCGCCCGCTTCGTGCGCGTCCCACGCCTGCTTGATCCCGGTGGGGATCTCGAACGGCGCGTAAGGCCAATCCAGCGCCTTGCGGGTCGCCTCCACTTCATCCTTGCCCAGCGGCGCGCCGTGGCTGGATTCCTTGCCGGCCTTGTGCGGCGAACCGAAACCGATCGTGGTGCGGCAGCAGATCAATACCGGTTTGTCGGTCACCGCCTGTGCGGTGTTGATCGCGGTTTCGATTTCGACCGGGTCCTGGCCATTGACGCCGCGGATCACCTTCCAGCCATAAGCCTCGAAGCGCGCCGGCGTGTCGTCGGTGAACCAGCCCTGGGTGTCGCCGTCGATGCTGATGTGGTTGTCGTCCCAGAAGGCGACCAGCTTGTGGAGCTTCCAGGTACCGGCGAGCGATGCGGCTTCATGGCTGATGCCTTCCATCATGCAGCCATCGCCCATGAACACCCAGGTGCGGTGGTCGACGATGTCGTGGCCTTCGCGATTGAAACGCTGCGCCAGCAATTTTTCGGCGAGCGCCATGCCGACCGCGTTGGCGAACCCCTGGCCAAGCGGACCGGTGGTGGTCTCGATGCCGGGGGTCATGAAATTCTCGGGATGGCCCGGCGTCTTCGATTCGAACTGGCGGAACTGGCGGATGTCGTCGATCGACAGGTCGTAGCCGGTCAGGTGCAGCAGCGCGTACTGCAGCATCGAGCCATGTCCGTTGCTCAGCACGAAGCGATCGCGGTTCCACCACTTCGGATTCGCCGGGTTGTGCGACAGATGGTCGTGCCACAACACCTCGGCGATGTCGGCCATGCCCATCGGCATGCCCGGGTGGCCGGAATTCGCGGCCTGGACGGCATCAATGGCGAGGAAACGGATGGCGTTCGCAAGTTCGCGGCGCGTCGGTGTGGTCATGGCGGCATCGGCGGGCGCCCGCGGCTCGGGGCCCGCCCATTGTCCCACAACGGACTATTTGGCCGCAGCGTTCAGGATGGTGCACATCTCCTTCCGCACCGTTTCTTCCCCGACTGCAAGGTCGCCATCGGCGGGGAAGGCAACCGCCATCGATCAGTGCGTCGCGCTTTCTTCCAGGCGCTCCAGCGTGGCGTCATCCGGCATGTCGGTTTCGCCGCTGCGGTTCGCCACGACAACGGCAGTCGCAAGATCACCGGTGACGTTGAGCGCGGTGCGGCACATGTCGAGGAAGGTGTTGACGCCGATGATGATGCCGATCTTCTGCGCATCGAGGCCGATGATGGCGCAGATCATCGCGATCACAGGCAGCGATCCCGACGGGATGCCGGCGGTACCGATGCCGCCGAGGATGCACAGGATCAGCACCAGCAGCTGCTGGGTGATCGGCAGGTGCATGCCCGAGGCCTGCGCCAGGAACAGCACGGTGATGCCTTCGAACAAGGCGGTGCCGTGGTGGTTGGCGGAGGCGCCGACGGTCAGCACGAAGCGCGAGACCTTGCGCGGCAGCTTGAGGTTTTCCTCGGCCACGCGCAGCGTCACCGGCAGCGTCGCGGTGGACGACGCGGTGGCGAATGCGGTCAGCGTCGCTTCCTGGGTGCCGCGGAAAAACGCGCGCGGCGACATTCCGCCCATGAAACGCACCCACAGCGGCAGCACCACGAAACCATGGATCGCCAGCGCCACCAGCACGGTGACGACGAACCAGGCCAGCGCGCGAATGGCGTCGAAGCCGAGCTGGGCGCTGAGGTTGAACATGAAGGCCGCGACCGCGTACGGCGCCAGGCGGATGAACAGGCCGATCAGCGTCATCGAGATGTCGAACACGCCCTGCAGGGTGTTCTTGAACGCGCGGGTGCCGGCGCTCGGGTGCATCACCAGGCCGACGCCGAACATCAGCGCGAAGAACACGATGCCGAGCTTTTGCTTGTCGTCGCCCATCGCACCGACGATGTTGTGCGGCACGATGTTGATGATCAGGTCCATGAAGTTGAGCTCCTTGCCCTGCTCCACGATCTGTCCGGCCTTGGCGATGTTGCTGCCGACCACGCGGTCGATCAGCGCGGGATCGAGGTGCGTGCCCGGCTGGAACACGTTGGCGCACAGCAGGCCGATGCCGACCGCGGCACAGGTCACCGCCGCGGTGTAGATCAGCGTGCGCCAGCCGAGCCGGCCCAGCGAGGCGATGTCGCCGAGTTCGGCCACGCCCAGCACCAGCGCCGAGAACATCAGCGGCACCACCAGCATGAACAGCAGGTTGAGGAAGATCTTGCCGAATGGCTGGGTGCCGTAGTTGATCAGCGTTTCCACCCACGGCGCGTTGCCGACGAAGGAATGCACGGCGAGCCCCGCCAGCGTGCCCAGCACGAAACCGATCAGCACCTTGTAGTGCAAGGCCAGGCCTTTGCCACCCGCGGCTGCGACGGGTTTCTGTTGTGGGGTCATGCTTCGGCTCCGGCCATGAAAATCCCGGGGAGCTTAGCAAAACGATCCGATTCAGTGCTCGGGATAGAGCGGTGGCAGTGTGGTTTTTCCGATTTTGGCCGTTGTGGTTGTGCGCCACCGCGGTCCGTCGCGAAAGGCCTGCCGCAACGATGCCAGCGCCGTTTCCGGCGTGATCCGGCCATTGCCCCAGAGCGCAGCTTGCAAGGCATCGATGGCATCGACCTGCTGCACGGATTGCAATCGCGACTTCAGTGCATCGAGGTCGGCGGCGGGCGGGTTCGCCATCCGTTGCAACGCCTGCGCGATGCGTGCCAGATCGGCGGAGTCGAGCGCATCCTTGAGGTCATCCTTGCGCAACGGTTGCGGCGCAGGCGATGGCGCCGTGGCTGTCGCGCCGGCTGCAATGGCGACCTGCTGGTCACGACGGCGCGAGACCCAGGCCAAGCTGGCGATCCACAGCAATCCGGTCACCGTGGCGGCAATGCTCCAGACCAGGCCGGAACGCAGCCAGCGCGACATGCCCGCGCGATCGCTGCTGCTGTCGGTCGGGGCGGTCGCTGCTGCCGGCGACGTCGCGAACGCGCCAGTTCCCGGCGCGACGTTCAGCGTCACCGGCTGCGCCTGCGCGATCGCCGGTTGATCATTCGCGAGATTCCACCACTGGATCGGCGTCACCTGCAGATGCAATGCACCGGGATGCGCCGGCACCACCGAGTAGCGTCGCGTCACCGTCGCCTGCGGGCGGCCGCCAGTGTCACGCTCCTCGAGCGTCGGCGCTTCCGGATAGACCTGCGCATCGTTGTCGGCCGTCAGCTGCAATTCCGGCAGCTGTGCCGCGTTGGCGCCGTCGGCCTGCATGCGCAAGGTCACCACTGTCGCCTGCCCGGCCCTCGCAGCATTCGGGGCATTCCCCACCTGCAATTCGAGGCGATGCAGCGGCAGCCACGGTTGCGCGGCGTTCGCGGGCGTCACGCGTACCTGCAGTGCTTGCGGCTGTCCGCTGGCGCGCAGGTTTTCGCGGCCATCGCCGAAGACATCATCGAAGAATCCGCCCTGGCCGTGGCCGCTGAAACGCGCGGCCGGCAAGGTCAGTGCACCGCTGCGGTCGGGTACCAGGACGTAGTGGCGCTCGATCACCGAGTAGCCGCGACCACCGACGTCTTCCCTGCCCTGGATGTCATCACCGACCCGGCGCAACGACGCGCCTCCCGGCGCATCGAGATCGAGCGCGCCATCGAGCATCTGCGTGGCGTAGAACAAGCGCACCGTCACTCCGACCGATTGCTGCACGTAAGGATGGTGGTCATCCACTTGTGTCTGGATGAAGACCGGCCCCTGTCCCGTTGTCGCTGCCTGCGTTTGCACTGGCGGTTGCGCCTGCGGCGATGGTGACGCCGCAGCGGACGCGGTCACTTCCAGTTGCAGCGGCTGCGTGCGATCACGACCGACCACCAGCGCCGGAATGGTCTGGATGCCGGGTTGCAACGCAATCAGTTCGATGCGATAGCGCAGATCGACCGACAGCGAACCATTGACGAAGCGCACCGAGCGTTCGGTTGCCACATCCTCGACACGGAAACGCGATCGCAGCGCCGAATAATCGGGCGCGCCAACCTGGTCGGTGGCGATGGTCAACATCACCGCTTCGCCCTGCGCCACCCGTGCGCGGTCGAGCGTGGCCGAGCTTTTTGCCCACGCCGGTCCCAACAGCATCGGCAACACGATCAGCGCGATCGCTCGTTTCATCCGCCACCTCCGCGACGCCGCGCGCGCTCCAGCTGGAACTTGCTGCGCAGCAATGCCCCGGGATCGTCGGGGATGCGCCGCAACCAGGCATCGACCTGCTGGCGACGCTCGCGCTCGGCCGCGGTTTCCGGCTGCGATCCGCTACCCGATTGCTGCCCTCGCGCGGCATCCTTGCCTTGCTGCATCGCCTCGCGCATGCGTTCGCGTTGCGCCGCGTCGGCGGCTTCCTGCCCGGTGCGATCTTCCGGCCTGGGGCTGCCTTGCTGCCGACCGTTTTGTTGCTGGTCATTTTGTTGCTGGCCGTTCTGCTGTTGGCTGTTCTGTTGCGGTTTGTCCGGCTGCTGGCCACCTTGCTGCAGCGATCCGTCCCGCTGCTCATTTTTCCGCTGCTGCTGCGGATGGTCCTGTTGCGATTGCCCATTCGACGGCGGTGGCTGCTTCATCGCCTTGAGCACCGCCTCGCGATTGGCCTTGGCATCGGCCATCGCCGGATCGCGTCGCAAGGCCTGGTCGTAGGCCTGCACGGCTTCGCGGTATTTCCCGAGTCGCGCCAACGCATTGCCGCGGTTGTAGCCCGCGTCGGCGCTGTCGACTTTCGCGAATTCGGATTCGGCTCGGGCGAAATCGCCTTTTCGATAGGCATTTTGCCCGGCTCGCATGTGATCGTAGGCCTGCTGGTCGGCGCGTCGCCACAAATCGCCGGCATGACCGGTTTGCGGAACCGTGGCCAACCCGACCACGACGAGCAGCATCGCCGCAAGCGCGCCGCCCCGACGGAATGCCGGCAACAGCAACAACAGCAACGGAACCAGCAGCCACGTGCCATCGTCCTGCCATTGGCTACCGGAATGGCCATGCGCATTGCCGCCGGCATCATCGGTTGCCGGCACATCGACACCAAGTTGCGCGATGTCCGCGGTCGTCGCCTGCATCGCCACCGCGCGGCCACCGCCAGCAGCCGCCATGGCCGTCAGCGATGCAAGATCGAGGCGTGCCATCGAGACGTCGCCGCCGGCATCGCGCACGGGTCGCCCGGACGCACTGCCCACGCCCAGCGCGGACACGCGGAAACCGTCGTTGCGCGCGGCCGTTGCGGCGCGCATGGCTGCGGCGTCGACGCGATCGGTCATCAGCACGATGTCGCCGTGGCTGTCGCCCGCCTGCTGCAGCAGGTCCTGGGCGAGACGGATCGCACGATCGGGGTTGTGGCCATCGTCGGGCATCACCTCCGGCGACAACGCATCAATGAACACCGCGACATTGGCCGGATCATCGGTCAGCGGTGCCACCGCGTAGGCATCGCGCGCGAACGCGACCAGCGCGACCTGGCCATCGGGACGTGCCTTCAGCCATTGCTGCAATTTGGCGCGCATCAGCAGCAGCCGCGAGGGCGCGACATCCTCGGCCGTGCTTGCCGACGACAGGTCGATCGCGATCACCAGCGGCGACTTCGATTGCTGCAACGGCGCTTCGCCGCGATGCCATGACGGTCCGGCCAGCGCCAACACCGCGCATGTCACCAGCGCCGCCACCCACAACAGTGACCAGCGTCCACCTGCGATCTTGCCGCCATCCTCCAGCACATGCGGTCGCAGCGCCGGGTCGATCACGCCCGTCCACGGATCGCGACCGTGGCGCAGGCGCCATGCCAGCCATGCCACCGCCGGAACCACGAGCAGGCCCCACAACCATTCCGGTCGCAGCCAGTGCAGCGTGTGCGCTGAAAGCACGGGAATCATCCGCGTCGCCTCCAGGCATTCAGCGCGAATGCCAACGCGAACAATCCACACGCCGCCAGCAGCAACGGGAAGTAATGTTCGACGCGCGGGCGCACCGCCTTGCCCTGCGTCTTGACCGGTTCCAGTCGCTCGATCTCGCCGTAGATGCCGGAAAGTTCCTGCGCATCGCGCGCACGGTAATAGCGACCGCCAGTCATCTGCGCGACCTTCTGCAAGGTCGCTTCGTCCACTTCGTCATCGCCACCCGGCATCGATACCGGAATGCCGAAGAAACTCTGCTGCGATTCGCCGCCGCCAACGCCGACCGTGTAGACGCGCACGCCGGCGATCTGCGCCAGTTCCGCCGCCTTCAATGGTTCGATCACGCCGGATGTCGCCACGCCATCGGTGAGCAGGATCAATACCCGTTCCTGCGCCGGCACCGCGCGCAGGCGCTTCACGCCCAATGCGATGGCGTCGCCCAATGCGGTCGAGGTGCCCGGCAATCCGACCACGCTGTCGCGCAATTGCTGGCGCACGGTATCGAGATCCGCGGTGATCGGCGCCAGCACGAAGGCGCGATCGCCGAACACGATCAGCCCGACGCGATCACCGCCACGGCGATCGAGGAAATCGGCAATCACCGCCTTGGCCGCGGTGAGGCGATCGACCGTCGCATTGCCCAGCGCCATGTCCGGCGTTTCCATGCTGCCGGAGAGGTCGACCGCCAGCATCATTCCGCGTCCACTGCTTGGCGGCAGCATCGCAGGCCCGAGGCTCTGCGGTCGCGCCGCGGCCGCGCACAACACGATCCACGCCAGCCAGCCCAGCCATGGTGCGTGGCGGCGCAGCATGCCTGCCGCACCATCACCGATGCGGGCGAGCGCTTGGGCATCGGGGAACCTCAACGCGGCATGTCGCGTGCGTCGCGAGGGCAACAGCATCCACGCCAGCCATGCCAGCGGAATCGCCCACAACATCCACGGCCAGGCCAGCGCCCAGTCATGTGGCCACAGGCGCTGCAACCATGCCGTCACTGCTGCATCCATTCGACGAAGCGGCTGCGCGCGACATCACGCAAGGCATGCACGTCTTCTGCATCGACTTCGCGACGGAACGCGCCATCCACCAGCACGCGGCCGGCATCCGTGTCGAACACCGGTGTCCGGTAGCCGGAGTCGAGAAAGCGCAACCAGGTCTCGCCTTCGAAGGTATCGGCATCACCCTGCTTGCGGCGCGCGGCACGGCGCAGCAGTTCCGACATCGCCCGCACCTGCGCGGGGGGTGTCGATGCGGCATCGACCGCATCGTCGAACATGGCTTCGAGCTCGCGGATCTGGCGGATCTTGCGCCGGCGCAGGACCCACACCGCGATCGCGACCGCGGCAACGACCGCGGCCACGAGCCACCATCCCGGTGCCGGCGGCCACCACGAAGGCGCGATCGCCTGGTGGATGTCGCGCAACGCGATCCGCGGCGCCATCACCATCACGCCACCTCCGCTTGCGTCGCACGGAAACCGGCCAGCCAATCGCTCGCCGATGCATCCGTCGCGACTGTTTGCGCCTCGCCACCAGCGTCGCGGATCGTCACCAACGCCTGTTGCAGCGTCGCCGCGAATGCCTGCTGCCAACGCTGGTATGCCGCCTTTCCCGCGAGATCGAGTTCGCTGCGTGCGCCTGCACTGAGGAAACGCAGGCGTCGCCGCGGTGGTGATTGCTCGAAGGCGTCACTCGGCAGCAGCACGTGCAATTCGCTCGCTTTCGCCAGCGCTCGCCAGCGCGCGACATCGATCGCAACGACACTGGCCGCATCCGCCAGCACCACGACACGCGAACCTGGGCGCACCAGTCGCCGCATCTGCCGCAGTGCGTGGTCGAGGCCATGCGCGTCATTCGCCGGCATCGAATACCAGCGCACCAATGCTTCCAGCACCGGCAACACGCCGCGCATGCCGCCCGCGGGCATCCGTGGCGGTTCGCTGGAGCTGCCGCACAAGGCGCCGACGCGATCGCCATCATTGAACGCCGCCCATGCCGCGACTGCACCCAGGCGTGCCGCCTGCACCGACTTGTAGCGCGCGCGCGTGCCGAAATACAGCGTCGCCGCGCGATCCGCGACAATCCAGCTGGCGCGTTCGTGTTCCGGCTGGAACAGCTTGGTATGCGGTCGCCCAGTCCGCGCGGTGACGCGCCAGTCCATGTGGCGGGCATCATCGCCGATCGCGTACTCGCGCGATTCCGCGTACTCCATGCCACGACCGCGCAAGGGCGACAGCGCCGGACCGCTCACCCCTTCACGCGCGCGCCGCGGCGGATGTCGCGCGGACGCTTCGCCGCGCAACGCCAGCAGCATCGGAAGGGAAGGAGCGATCGCGTCGTTCACGAATGCGTCTCGCTCAGGGCAGCGGCACCACGCCCAGCAATGCGTCGACCAGGCGATCGCCGTTCCAGCCTTCGGCCATCGCCTCGTAGCTGGGCAGGATGCGATGGCGCAACACGTCCGGCGCCACCGCGCGCACGTCTTCCGGCGTGGCGTAATCGCGCCCGAGCAGCCATGCCCGCGCCCGTGCGCAACGTTCCAGCGCGATCGATCCGCGCGGACTCGCGCCCCAGGCGATGCGCTTCGCCAGATCGCGGTCGTAACTTGCTGCATCGCGCGACGCCAGCACCAGTTCCACCAGGTAACGCTCGAGCGCGGGCGCGACGTGGACATCCAGTACCGCCGCTCGCGCCGCGAACAGATCATCGAGCGCGACCGGCACCGGTGTTTCGGCCGGTTGCCCCAACACGTCGCCACGCGCCGTTTCGCGCGCGATCCGCAGGATCTCGCTTTCGACCCGGGCATCGGGATAGCCAATCCGCACGTGCATCAGGAAACGATCGAGTTGCGCCTCCGGCAACGGGAAAGTGCCTTCCTGCTCGATCGGGTTCTGCGTCGCCATCACCAGGAACAGCTTCGGCAGCGGATAGGTCTGGCGCCCGACCGTGACCTGGCGCTCTCCCATCGCCTCGAGCAGCGCCGACTGCACCTTCGCGGGCGCGCGATTGATTTCGTCGGCCAGCAGCAATGAATGGAAGATCGGCCCCGACTGGAATTCGAAACGTCCGTCCTGCGGCCGCCACACTTCGGTTCCGGTGAGATCGGCGGGCAACAGGTCGGGCGTGAACTGGACACGCGCGAACTGCGCGTCCAGGCGCGCCGCCAGCGCGCGGATCGCCGTGGTCTTGGCCAGGCCCGGCGCGCCCTCCACCAGCAGGTGGCCATCGGCAAGCAGGGCGATCAGCAACCGCTCGATCAGCCTCGACTGGCCCACCACCTGCGTGGACAGGTCGTCCGCCAGCGCACGGAAGGTCGCATGCAGGCGGCCATCGGCAACGACGCGTTGCGGCGCCTGCGTGGGCAACTCGGGAGGCAGGATCTGGCTCATCGGACGATCGCGGGGGAGACGACCCAAGTTTGACCGATCGCCCGTTAAATGGTTCCTGACGCTGGAAACGGGACGCCCCAAATGGAAACGGGAGCCGAAGCTCCCGTTTCCAGCACCACGCATTGCCTGGTGGCGTCAGTGCATCGTCTGCTTGACGCGGATGATGCGCGGCGTCAGGAACACCAGCAGCTCGGCCTTCTGGTGGCTCTTGCTCTTCTGGCGGAACAGGCTGCCGATCACCGGGATGTCGCCAAGGAACGGCACCTTGTTGACACTGTCGTTGTCCTTGAACTCGTAGACGCCGCCGATCACCACGGTCTGGCCGTTGTCCATCAGCACCGCGGTATCGACCGCGCGCTTGGCGATGATCGGTACCCGGCCGATCGAGGTATCGAGCCAGCTGTCGAGATCGTCCTTGGTC
>JAEKKW010000064.1:39664-65940 GCA_019510195.1 Lysobacterales bacterium
CACCGCGCCGCCGGTACTCGCGGTCACGGTGACGTAGCCGATCTGGCTGCCCTGCTGGATCACCGACTCGCGCTGGTTGGTGGTGAAGATGCGCGGGTTGGCGAGGATTTCACCACGGCCTTCCGACTGCATCGCCGACAGTTCCAGATCCAGCGAGAAGTTGGCGCCGAGGATCGAGTAACCGATCGAGGCCGCCGGGGAGCTGGAGGCCGCCGGGATGTTGAAGTTGAGGCCACTGCTGTTGCTGGAAACGCCGCCAAGATTGGCTTGCGCGCCTCCGAGCGTGCCACCGACACCGTACTGGTAGCCATTGTGGTTGAACGTGCCGCCCGAGCCGATGCCGAACTTGGCGCCAAGGTCGCGGGCGAAGGTTTCGGTCGCGATCACGATGCGCGATTCGATCACCACCTGGTCGACCGGGCGATCGATCTCGTTGATCAGGGCGCGCATCCCGGCAACCTTCTTCGGGATGTCGCTGATCATCAGCGTATTGGTGCGACCGTCGGCGACGATGCGCCCGCGTGGCGACAGGAAGCCATTGTCATTGTTGTTCTGGCCGCCACCACCACCGTTGCCGCCGCCATTGCTGTTGCCGATGCCCTTGGCCTCGGTGATCGCCTTGAAGATTTCGGTGGCGCTGTGATAGTTGATGCGGAAGTATTCCGTCACCAGGTCCTCGCGATTCTCGAGCGCGATGCGGGCGTCTTCCTTCTCCTGCTCGCTCTTGGCGATCTCCGCCTGCGGCGCCACCCAGATCACGTTGCCGTCGCGGCGCTTGTCCAGGCCTTTCGACTTGAGGACGACGTCCAGCGCCTTGTCCCACGGCACGTTCTGCAGGCGCAGGGTGATGTTGCCCTGCACGGTGTCGGACGCGACGATGTTCAGGTGCGCCTCGCCGGCGATCAGCTGGAGGACGGTGCGAACGGGAATGTCCTGGAAATCGAAGTTCACCGGGCGCCCGGTATAGATCGCTGCATCCTTGGCCTTGCTTGCAGCGGTCTTCGCGGCCGTCGACACGATCGAGTTCATGCCGCCAACTGCACTGGTGTCGGCCTTGGGCGTGATCTCCACGATGTATTCGCGGCCACGCTGGTAGGCCATCGATTCGAACGGCGCGTGGGTATTCAGCACCAGGCGGTTGCCCGCGGCGTCGATGCTGTCGACCGGCGTCGCGAAATCGCTCACGTTCATGAGCTTCTGCAGATTGGCCGGCACCCGGGCATTGCCGAGATCGATCACCACGGAGTTGCCCTGGTTGCGCAGGTCGGGCATCACGCCATCGCCGCTGAAGCCGAGAATCAGCTTGCCCGAGCCGTCATCGCTGCGCTTGAAGTCGACCTTGTCGACCGACAGCGCCTGCGTCGATGTCGCCGCGCCGGCGACAGGCCGGTTGGCAACCTGGGCCTGCGCGCAAACCGCGGCACCCAGCAGTCCTGCGAGGAGCGCAATGCGACCGGCCTGGAGTGCGCCGCTGCATTTCGTGTGGATGAACTGCATGTGCTTTCCCCTAATCAAGGACTGTTGAGTGCGATGGACGCCGGACGCTGCAACCAGCCACCCGCGCCATCGGGCGTCAGTTCGACGATATCGATGCGGTTTTCGGTGACGGTCTTGACCCGTCCTTCCGATTGACCGATGTACATGCCCGGGCCGACCCGGTAAGTGACCTTGTCCGGCGTCATCACCAGCCCAATCAGGCCACTGCCCTTGCCGATGGTGCCGACCATCTTCAGCGCATCGAGCGGGTAATGCTCCAGTGGCTGCTTGCGGCGGGCGGAATCGGGATGCGGGCCGTTGGCAGTGATGCCGGCGGCGGCCAATGCTATGTCGAAGGGATCACGCAGTCCCTGCGCGTCGTAGTTGAAGGTTTCGAACGGGGTGATCGGCGGCAGCGGCTGCAGCGGCGGACCCGGCTTCGAACGGATGTCCTTCGTCCACTTGGCGAGATCCGAGGGATCGTTCGGCGAATGCTCGACGCTGCGGCCACAACCGGCCAGCAGCGCCGAAGCCGCGAACAGCCAGGCCATGCGTGTCAGGCGGGCGCTCATTTGGCACCTCCCGCCGCGGGCTTGGCGGGAACGGGCTTGCCGTCCTTGCCCTTCACCGGTGGTGGCGCGCGTTCGCTCTCGTCGAGGTAGCGATAAGTCTTGACCGTGCCCGCCATCTGCAATCCGGAGTTCCTGTCGCGCGGCGTCAGCGCGATGTTGTTCATGGTCATGATCACCACGCGCGGCAACGACGCCACCGAACTCATGAAGGCACCGAACTGGTGGAAGCCGCCGGCGAAACGCAGTTCGATCGGCCGCTCCGCATAGATGTCCTTCTTGACCTCTGGCTGCGGCTTGAACAGCTCGACGCGCAGGCCGCTGGCCAGCGCCGACTGCGAAATGTCGGTGATGACGTCAGGCATCTCGGTCTTGCTCGGCAGCTGCCGCAGCATTTCCTGGAGATCCTTTTCCATCGTCGCCAGCTGCTGCTTGAGCGGCTCCAGGTTGGCGGCCTTGCCGGCCTTGTCCTCGAACTGCTGGCGCAGCGAAGACTCCGTGCCCTCCAGGCCCTGCAGCTCCTCGCGCTGGCCGCGGAAGACCAGCAGCCATGCCAGCAGCAGGATCAGTACCGCCACCAGGGAGGCGAAGCCGGCCTGGGCGCCCACCGGCCAACTGCCGATGTTGTTGAAATCGAGGCTCGTGCCCTTGCGCGCCATGTCAGCGTCCCCCCGGCTGGCCAGCGCCCGCGGGCGTCTGGGTCTGTATTTGCGGTGCGGTGGGCTGCGGCGCTTGCGCGGCGGGCGCCACCGGAGCCGGCGCCGCGGCGGGTGCCGCCTGCTGCGTTCCCGCGGCCGGTGCCGGCGCCGTGGCCGCCGGCTGCGGCGATGCCGGTTGCAGCGGCGCGTTGGCCGGTTGCGCCTGGGTGGTGGTGATGGTGCCCGGCGTCGCGTTCGGATCCTTCGGCGCGTTCGGATTGCTCAACTTCACCTTCATCGTGAACTGGTACGGCAACACCGAAGCCGGAGTATTCAACACCGACGCACCCGCGGCCGGCGCGGGCGCGGTCGCCGGCGCATTCTCGATCACGTTGACCTCGGGGCCGGTCATCCAGCCCGAGCCTTCGATGTTGCGCATGTACATCGCCACGCGCGCATTCGATTCGGAGCGGCCATCGATGGTCAGCACTTCGCCTTCCTGTTTGAGCTGGGTGAGGACGATGCCGTCGGGCAGCGTGCGCACCACGGAATCGAACAGATGGACCATCTGGTAGCGGTTCGACTGCAATTCCTCGATCGCCTGCTTGCGGCGCAGCAGGTCGGCCTTCTTCTCGTCGAGTTCCTTGATCTCGGCGATCTGGCGATCGAGTTCGGCGATCTGGCCCTGCATGTAGGTATTGCGATCCTGCTGGCCGGAAATCTGCCCGCGGTAGTACATCCAGATCAAACCGCTCAGCAACAGCCCGGCCAGCGCCGCGGCGCCGAGCATCATGTTGAATTGCTGCTTGCGCTGGCGGCGGCGTTCCGCGCGCCACGGTAACAGGTTGATGCGCGCCATCAGTCGAAACTCCTCAGGGCGAGACCGCAGGCGATCATCAGGGCAGGCGCATCGAGCGCCAGCGCCTGCGCCTGGACGCGACGATCGAGCGTCATCTGCGCCAGCGGATTGGCGACGATGGTCGACACGCCCAGGTTCTCCTCGATCACTTGGGCGATGCCCGGGATCGAGGCGCAACCACCGGCCAGCACGACCTGGTCGACGCGGTTGTATTCGCTGCTGGCGTAGTAGAACTGGAGAAGGCGCCCGACCTGTTGCGCCAGCGAGTCCTTGAACGGCTCGAGCACTTCAACTTCGTATTGCTCGGGCAGGCCGCCGAGGCGCTTGGCGCGGCCGGCTTCCTCGTAGCTGAGGCCGTAGCGGCGCATGATCTCCTCGGTGAGCTGGCGCCCGCCGAACATCTGTTCGCGCAGGTACTGGCCGCGACCGTTGCGCAGCACGTTCAACGTGGTCGTGGTGGCCCCGACATCGACCAGTGCGACCAGTCCGTCACGCGGCACGGTGAGCTGCGGCGCGATGAGCCCGAACGCACTCTCGATCGCGAACGCCTCGACATCCATCACCTGGGCATCGAGTCCGCCGATCTCCAGCGCGGCCTGGCGCGCCTCGACGTTCTCGGAACGCGACGCGACCAGCAGCACCTGCAGCGTGTCCGCCGCATTCGGCATCGGCCCGAGCACCGAGAAGTCGTAGTTCACCTCCTCGATCGGATACGGGATGTAGTTGCCCGCCTCGAGTTCGACCTGGGCTTCCATGTCGTCCTCGTTGAGGCCGGCCGCCATCGGGATCACTTTCGAGATCACCGATGCCCCGGGCACCGCCGCGGCGGCGCCCTTCGAGCGCACGCCGGCGCGATCGACCGCGCGACGGATCGCCGCACCGACCGCATCCACGTCCGCGATGTTCTTCTCCACCACCGCATTGGCCGGCAATGGCTCGACCGCGTAGTGCTCAACGCGATAACTGCCGCCGGAACGCGACAACTGCAACAGCTTGACCGCAGTCGAACTGATGTCGACGCCCACAAGGGGCGCACTGGCTTTCTTAAGCAACCCCACCGTGTCTCCCCCTTTTGGAGAACTTAGACGAGCGTCATATCCAACGAAAGCTAAATAACGAACTTTTCACGACAATGCAAGACTTTACTTTAGGTTCCGACGACAAAACTGCTTCCGGCCCGTCCATCGGCCCCCGCCCGCCCCCGGGCCGCTTCGTATACTGACCGGCCATCCGCCCCCTCCGCCTCCATGCCCCCTGTCGTTCGCCGCCTCCTGAAATGGGCCGTCCTGGCCTGTGCCGCGCTCGTCCTTATCGGTGGACTGGTGTTCGCCGCGCTGTACATCAGCGTCAGCCGCGACCTCCCGGACGTCACCACCCTGCGCGATGTGCAGTTGCAGCAACCGATGTCGGTGTATTCGGCCGACGGCAAGCTGATGGCGGTGTTCGGCGAGAGCCGGCGCATCCCGGTGGACATCACCAAGGTGCCGCAACAGGTCAAGGACGCCTTCATCGCCACCGAGGACGCCGACTTCTACAAGCACGGCGGACTCGACTACAAGGGCATCGCCCGCGCGATCTGGCTGATGGCGACCACCAGCGACAAGCGCGTGCCCGGTGGCTCCACCATCACCCAGCAGGTGGCCCGGCAGTTCTTCCTGACCCCCGAGCGCAGCTTCAAGCGCAAGTTCCGCGAGATGCTGCTGGCGCGCAGGATCGAACAGAACCTGAGCAAGGACCAGATCCTCGAGCTCTACCTCAACAAGAGTTTCTTCGGCAACCGCAGCTACGGCATCGCCGCGGCCGCGCAGTACTACTACGGCAAGCCGCTCGACCAATTGACGCTGGGCGAAACCGCGACCTTGGCCGGCACGCCGAAATTCCCGTCCACCGGCAATCCGATGGACGATCCCGATCGCAACCACGATCGTCGCAACAACTACATCCTGCCGCGCATGGTGCAGCTGGGGATGGTGAGCCAGGCGGCTGCCGATGCCGCCGCCGCCGAACCGATGCACGCCGCGCCGCACGAGCGGCCGGTCGAGGTGTACGCGCCCTACGTCGCCGAAATGGTGCGCCAGGAAATGCTGACCCGCTACGGGCCGCGGGCGCAGGAACAGGGCTACGAAGTCACCACCACCATCGATTCGAAGATGCAGCTGGCCGCGGACGTCGCCGTGCGCCACGGCCTGCGCACCTATGATCACCGCCACGGCTGGCGCGGGCCGGAAAAGCATTTCGACCTGCCCGCCGGCGAAACGCCCGAACAAACCGCGAAGCGTCTCGCGCCGTTCCCGGTGCAGGCGGCGCTGGTGCCGGTGATCGTTCTGTCAACCGAAGGCAACGGCAGCGCGCAGGTGGTGGACGCGCAGGGCAAGGTGATGACGCTGCCGGCATCGCTGGCGGCGAGCTGGCCTGGGCGCGCACCGGCGTCGCTGTTCAAGCGCGGTGACATCGCCCGCATCACAGATACGAAGGACAACGGCTGGGCGATCGAGCAGCTGCCGCGCGCGCAATCGGCGCTGGTGTCGATCGATTACGACAACGGCGCGCTCAAGGCACTGATCGGTGGCCTCAGCTTCAACGGCAATTCCTTCAACCGCGCCACCCAGGCGCGGCGCCAGCCGGGTTCCAGTTTCAAGCCGTTCGTGTACGCGGCCGCCTTCGAGCGTGGCTACAACCCGTCGTCGATCGTGCTCGATGCGCCGGTGGTGTTCCGCGATCGCGCCAATCACATCTGGCGTCCGCAAAACGACGGCGGCGGTTTCGCCGGACCGATCAAGCTGCGCGAAGCGCTGGTGCAATCGCGCAACCTGGTCTCGGTGCGCCTGCTCGATGCAATCGGCGTCGACTACGCGATCCGCTTCATCACCCACTTCGGCTTCAACGAGAAGGAATTGCCGCGCAACCTGTCGATGTCGCTGGGCGCGGCGTCGTTGCGGCCGATCGACATGGCGCGCGGGTACGCCGCGTTCGCCAACGGCGGCTTCCGCGTCGACGTCTGGTTCATCGATACCGTCAAGGACGGCAGCGGCAAGCAGCTGTTCAAGGCCAATCCGGTCACCGCCTGTCGCGGCTGCGCCGGCACCAGCCTGGCGCCGTCCACCGTTGCGGATACCCAGGCTGCCGCCAAACCGCAACAGCCCGACGTGGTCGACGGCTTCAATCTCGGTGGTCCGCAGGCCGAGAAGCCGAAACCGGCAGTTGCCGCGAAGAGTGGCGGCGCGAAGGATGCGCCCAAGCCGGCGCTATTGCCGGAAGGTTCGGCGATTGCCCCGCGCGCCATCGACGAACGCATCGCCTATCAACTGGTGACGATGATGCAGGACGTGGTCAAGCGCGGCACCGCGACCGCGGCCCGCGTGCTTGACCGCGAGGACATCGGCGGCAAGACCGGCTCGACCAACGATCACCGCGACGCCTGGTTCTCCGGTTTCGGCGGCAAGCTGGTGACCGTGGTCTGGGTCGGTCGCGACGACGACGACTCGCTCGGTTACGGCGAATACGGCGGCAAGGCCGCCCTGCCGATCTGGATCGACTACATGCGCGATGCCATCAAGGATCAGCCGCAGGTCAAGCGCGAAGTCCCCAACGGCATGGTCCAGGTCAACGGCGAATGGCTGAAGGAAGAAGACCTGCAGAACAATCCGGACATCGTCGATTACAGCCAGGCGCCAAAGGATGACCAAACGCAACAGGAAGCGCCCAAGGAAGACGCTTACGACATTTTCTAGAACCTGTCCCCGATCCTGTTGCGCTCGTCCTGCGGTGGCACCGTCACCAGTGCTGCGCTAGAGTCGGTGGAACCCGCCAGGGAGCCCGCCATGCACCGTGCTCGCCAACATGCCGAGGCCCGCACCCGGGAACGTCGCCAGCGGCTGGCGCATGAAGCCGCCCGCCTGATGTCCGAGAGCGGCATCCGCGATTTCCACCAGGCCAAGCTCAAGGCCGCCGAACGCCTCGGCTTCCACGACGACGCCTCGCTGCCGCGCAACCGCGAGATCGAGGAAGCGCTGCGCGGCTACCAGCGCCTGTTCCACGACGACCTGGAGGAGCGCCTGCGCAGCCGCCGCGAAGCGGCATTGCGTGCACTCGATTTCCTTGCGCCGTTCGAGCCACGCCTGGTCGGCCCGGTGCTGGAAGGCACCGCCGACGCCAATGCACCCGTATTGCTCCACCTGTTCTGCGACGATCCGCGCGAAGTCGCGATCTGGCTGCAGGAACACGACATCCCGGCCGACTCGCGCATGCGCCGGTTGCGGCTGGACCGCGAACGCAGCGGCGACTTCGACGTCTGGGTGTTCAACGCCGACGACGCCACCTTCGATCTCACCGTGCTGCCGCGCGATGCGCTGCGCCAGGCGCCGCTGTCGCCGGTCACCGAGAAGCCGATGGCGCGCGCTTCGGCCAACCAGCTCCGTGCATTGCTGGCGGAGGACGAGATCGCCGGTTACGAGCGCTTGTCGATGCCGACGTAATCGCGCTTGTCGTGGCCGATGTAGACCTGGCGCGGACGGCCGATCTTCATTTCCGGATCGACCTGCTGCTCCATCCAGTGGCTGATCCAGCCGGCGGTGCGCGCGATCGCGAACATTACCGTGAACATCTCGGTCGGGATCTTCAGCGCCTTGTAGATGATGCCGCTGTAGAAGTCGACGTTCGGGTAGAGCTTGCGCTGGATGAAGTAATCGTCCTTGAGCGCGGCTTCTTCCAGCTTCATCGCGACATCGAGCAGCGGATCGTTGACGCCGAGCTCGTTCAGTACCTTGTAGGTCATCTCGCGGATGATCTTGGCGCGCGGATCGAAGTTCTTGTAGACGCGGTGGCCGAAGCCCATCAGGCGGAAACCGGATTCCTTGTCCTTGGCCTTCTCGACCGCGCTCTGCACGTTCGCCGGCGAACCGATCTCGTTGAGCATCTTGAGCACGGCTTCGTTGGCGCCACCGTGCGCCGGCCCCCACAGCGCGGCAACGCCCGAGGAGATGCAGGCGTACGGATTGGCGCCGGTCGAACCGACCAGGCGCACCGTCGACGTCGAGGCGTTCTGCTCGTGGTCGGCGTGGAGGATGAACAGCAGGTCGAGCGCCTTGGCCGCCACCGGGTTGAGCTGCAGCGGTTCCGACGGCACCTCGAACATCATGTGCAGGAAGCGGGTGACGTATTCGAGGTTGTTGCGCGGATAGCGCACCGGCCAGCCGATGCTGTGGCGATGGCACATCGCGGCGATCGTCGGCACCTTGGCGATCAGGCGGATCGCGGCGAGGCGACGCTGTTCCGGATCCTCGTAATCATGGTTGTTGTGGTAGAAGCTCGCCATCGAGCCGAGCATGCCCATCAGCATCGCCATCGGATGCGCGTCGTGGCGGAAACCGCCGATGAACTGCTTGAACGCTTCGTGCAGCATCGTGTGATGCGCGATCTCGTCCTCGAACGCGGCGAATTCCTGCGTCGACGGCAATTCGCCGTTCATCAGCAGATAGGCCGTTTCCAGGAAGCTGGAGTGCTGGGCCAATTGTTCGATCGGGTAGCCGCGATACATGAGCACGCCGGCGTCGCCATCGATGTAGGTGATTGCCGACTTGCACGACGCCGTCGCGGTGAAGCCGTTGTCGTAGGTGAAGCAGCCGGTGTCCTTCGGCAGCTTGGAGATATCGATGCAGTCCTGGCCCAGGACCGGTTTGATCACCGGCAGGGTGCTGCTCTTGTCGGCGACGCTCAGCGTCGCGGTCTTGGCTTCGGTCACGGCGTGATTCTCCAGTTCGTTACCGGTCGCACCCGTGTGCCGGAACCGGTTTTTGCGATGCGTCAATTATCGCACAACGACCGTTTGAACATTCACCCGCGCACGGAGCCGCCCACCCATCCGTGCATGCGCCGGATACGCGAAACGGCCGCACACAGGCGGCCGTTCGCGAGGTGATCGAAGTTCGCGCGGTCCCGCCGCGCGCCTGCTTCGACCAGGGTATTACTTGGCGTAACGCTTCTTGAACTTGTCGATGCGCCCGCTGGTATCCATGATCTTGTTCTGACCGGTGTAGAACGGATGCGTGGCCGAGGAGATTTCGACCTTGATCAACGGGTACTCGTTGCCATCCTCCCACTTGATCGTTTCCTTCGTCGCCATTGTCGAGCGGGTCAGGAACTTGAAGTCGGAGGTGACGTCCTGGAAGACGACTTCGCGGTAATTCGGGTGAAGATCGGCCTTCATGGCGGCACCGAGTACTGGTTGCTGGATTGAGCCGGCCATGATAGCGGCTCGATCCGGCCTGGTCAACTGGCCGCCAGCGCTGCCCGGATCATGGCCTGGTAGCGCTCGCCGTCATAGGTCTGGACGATCCTGGCGTTGTCGGGCCGGCCGGTCATCCGCAGCCAGTCGACGATGCTCAGGCCGCGAGCCGGGCCCTGCCCCAGCTGCACCGCGAGCGGGCGCGATTCCGCGGCCTGGATGCCTTCCGGAGCCAGGGCGCAGGCCATGGCGTAGCCGTCGGCGGAATGCCAATACGAGCCGCGCTTCTCGCGCGACCAGCGCCGGGTATGCGCGGAGATGGCGTCGTAGAAGCGGGCACGCGGCGAATCGACCTGCAGCCACTGGTCCATCGCCTCGTGGGGGAAGCCGTGGCGCAGATTGGCTTCCCAGTCGCAGAGGTCGAACTCCGGGAAGGCCTCGAAGACGATGTGGGCGGCTTCCGGATCGAACCAGGTATTGAACTCGCCGCTCGGGGTGATGTTGCCGTGGCCGGTCACCGCGCCGCCCATCACCACCAGCCGCGCCACCCGCTGCGGCAGCGTCGGGTCGAGCTTGAGCGCCAGCGCGACATTGGTCAGCGGCGCCAGCGCGACGATCATCAGGCGGCCGGCGTGTTCGTGCGACAGGCGCAGGATCCCGAGCGCGGCATGCTCGGCGTCGGCCTGGCGCTTTGCATGCGGAAAGCCGATATCGCCAAACCCATCCTGGCCATGGACGGCGGCGGCATCGTCGGAGTGATGCAGCAGCGGCTTCGGTGCACCGGCAAAGACCGGGATGTCGTTGCGCCCGGCGACTTCGCACAACTTCAGCGCGTTGCGAACGGTATGGTCGAGACCGACGTTGCCGGCGGCGATGCTCAATCCGACGACGTCATGATCGGGCGAATTCAATGCCATCAGGATGGCGAGGGCGTCATCGACGCCGGGATCGGTATCGATCAGGAGCGGGATCTTGTCGGTCATTCGTTCTTTTCCTTGGTCATGCCGAAGCATAGCGCGCGGCACCGCCCACCCAGCGCTGGACGATGCGTTCGGCGCAGGCGGCATCATCCTTGAGCAAACGCTCGGCGATGCGCTGCACCTGCGGCAGCAGGTCGGCGTCGCGGGCAAGGTCGGCGATGCGGAATGCCGCGAGTCCGGTCTGGCGAGTCCCGAGCAATTCACCCGGGCCGCGCAGTTCCAGATCCTTTTCGGCGATGCGGAAACCGTCGCTGGTTTCGCGCATGGTTTCCAGCCGTTGCCGGGCAATTTGGCCCAGCGGCGACTGGTACATCAGGACGCAGGCCGATGCAGTGGCGCCGCGCCCCACCCGTCCGCGCAACTGGTGCAATTGCGCGAGACCGAGGCGTTCGGCGTTCTCGATGATCATCAGCGATGCATTGGGCACATCGACGCCGACTTCGATCACCGTCGTCGCCACCAGCAGGTCGATGTTGCCCGCCTTGAAGTCGAGCATCGCGGCCTGTTTGTCGCGTGCGTGCATGCGTCCGTGGACGAGACCGATGCGCAGTTCGGGCAGCTGCGCGACGAGCGCTTCGTAGGTGCCCTGCGCGGCCTGTGCGATCACTTCGTCGGAGTCGTCGATCAGCGTGCATACCCAATACGCCTGGCGTCCTTCGGCGCAAGCGGCGCGGATGCGTTCGACCAGTTCGGGGCGGCGTTCCGAAGTCAGCACGATGGTCTGCACCGGCGTGCGTCCCGGTGGCAGCTCGTCGATCACCGAGACATCGAGATCGGCGTAGGCGGCCATCGCCAGCGTTCGCGGGATCGGCGTCGCCGTCATCACCAGCTGGTGCGGCACGCGCGACGACGCATCATCGACACCGGCACGTCCCTTGTCGCGCAAGGCCAGCCGCTGTTGCACCCCGAAGCGATGCTGTTCGTCGACGATCGCCAGGGCGAGATCGTGGAAGGCGATGCCTTCCTGCATCAATGCATGGGTGCCGACCACCAGTTTTGCTTCGCCATTGGCAATCGTCTGCAACACCGCGGCCCGCGCCTTGCCGCCGACCTTGCCGGCCAGCCACGCGACATCGATGCCCAGGGGTTCCAGCCAGGCACGCATGGTGTTGAAATGCTGTTCGGCCAGCAATTCCGTCGGCGCCATCAACGCGGCCTGATATCCGCCATCGATCGCCAGCAATGCGGCCAATGCCGCGACCACGGTCTTGCCGCTGCCGACGTCGCCCTGCACCAGTCGCAGCATCGGATGCGGCTGGGCGAGATCGTCGCGCACTTCGGCGAACACGCGTTCCTGCGCCGCGGTGAGCGCGAACGGCAGCGAGGCGCGCAGCCCCTGGGCCAGTCGCGCGGATTTCCCGAACTTGACCGCACCATGCTTCTGCATGGCGATGCGCTGGCGGCGCAGGCTCAACTGGTGCGCCAGCATTTCCTCCAGCGCCAGCCGCCGTTGCGCGGGATGATGGCCGGATTGCAGGGCATCGAGATCGGCATCCGCAGGCGGGCGATGCAGCGTCAGCAGGGCCTCGCGCAGTGCCGGCAATTCCAGCGCGCGCGCGATGTCCGCCGGCAGCAATTCCAGTTCGGTTTCATCGGGCAGGCGCTTCAGGGCTTCACCGATCAGGCGTCGCAACGTCGCTGGCGTCACCCCCTCGAGTTGCGGATAGACCGGATCGAGACGATCGCTCAGCTCCGCATCCTCCTCGCCAAGCACGCGATAGCTGGGATGCACCATTTCCAACCCGAGCTGCCCCGGTCGCGGCGTGCCGAAGGCGCGCACGCGCGCGCCCGGCTGGAACTGGTTGGCCTGCTGCGAACGGAAATGGAAGAAACGCATCAGCAGGGTGCCGCGCGATTCGTCGGTCAATGCGACCTTCAACTGCGGGCGATAGCGGAAGCCACGCTCGACCGCCTGCACGCTGCCTTCGACTTGCGCGGCGACACCGGATTGCAGCGCGCGGATCGGCGTCAGCCGTGTGCGGTCCTCGTAGCCGCGCGGCAACCAGAACCACAGGTCCTGCAGCGTCTCCAGCCCGCGTTCGGCCAGCTTCGCCGACATCTGCGGACCGACGCCGGGCAGCGTGGCGATCGCGGCCAGTCCGGCTGCCGCCAGTGCCGGGGCAGGTTTGCCCGCTCGCGCCATCGATTATTCGAGGACGAGGACGGCGTCGACCTCGAACGACACGCCCTTGGGCAGGCCCGTCACTTCGATGGTGGAGCGCGCCGGATACGGCGCCGTGAAGTATTCCGTCATCACCGCGTTCACTTCGGCGAAGTTCGAGAGATCGGTGAGATAGAGCCCGAGCCGCGCGATCCTGTTCAGATCGCCGCCGCTGGCTTCGCACACCGCCTTGAGGTTGTCGAAGGCGCGGCGCACCTGCGCGGCGAAATCGCCATCGACGACATCGCCCGTCGCGGGATCGAGCGGGATCTGCCCGGAAAGGAACACGATGTTGCCGCAGCGCATCGCCTGCGAATAGGGGCCGATGGCGGCGGGCGCGCGCCCGGTATGGACTTGGTCACGGCTCATGGCGACTCCAACCTCAATGGAAGTGCCTAGTGTAGAACCTTGCGAACGATCAAATCCGTTCGACGTTGTGGACGGCCGGCACGCGGCGCAGGCGGCGGCGGACTTCTTCCAGGTGGTCCATGGTGTGGACCTCGATGTAGAAGCGCACGGTGGCGATGCTGTTGTCGCGATCGAGGTAGTCGACGCGATCGATGTTGGATTCCGCTTCGGCGATCGCCGAGGCCATCTGCGCCAGCACGCCGGGACGATTGTCGGCCTCGACGCGGATGCCGACGAGGAAATCGCCCATCACGTTGGGATCCCAGCCCATCTCGACGCAGCGCTCGGGCGAGCGCCGGTATTCGATCACGTTGCGGCAATCCGAACGATGCACCGCGATGCCCTTGCCGGTTGTGTGGTAGCCCATGATCGAGTCATAGGGAATCGGCATGCAGCACTGGGCGAAACTGATCACCCCGCCTTCGGTGCCGGAGATGAGGATGCGATCGCGCGAACGCATGCCGAGTTCGCCTTGCGCGCCGCGCTCGGGCGTGGTCGCCAACTGTTGCGCCACCTGCCCGGGAATGCGGTTGCCCAGGGCGATGTCTTCCAGCAACGATTCCAGGCGCGGGTAGCGGTTGTCGGAGAGATAGCGCTTGAGCTGCGCCTCGGGCAGGCGCTCGATCGAACTGTCGAGGCTTTCCAGCGCAGCTTCCAGCATGCGATGGCCGAGTTGCACCGCATCCTCGTGTCCCACCTGCTTCAGGCGCTGGCGGATCGCCGCACGCGCCTTGCCGGTGGTGACGTAGTCCAGCCACTGCGGCTGCGGTGCCGCCGATTTCGCGGTGACGATCTCCACCGTCTGGCCGCTGGTGAGGCGCGTGCGCAGCGGCACCAGGCGGCCATCGAGGCGCGCGGTGACGGCGTTGTTGCCGACGTCGGTGTGCACGGCGTAGGCAAAGTCGAGCGCCGTCGCGCTGCGCGGCAGGGCGAGGATGCGGCCCTTGGGCGTGAACACGTAGACCTCGTCGGGATACAGCTCGACCTTGACGTTCTCGAGGAATTCCAGCGAATTGCCGGTGCCCTTCTGCGATTCGACCACGCCGGCGATCCACGCGTTGGCGCGATTGAGCGCGCTGGTGGAATCACCGCCCTGCTTGTAGGTCCAGTGCGCGGCGATGCCGCGTTCGGCGACAAGATCCATGTCCTGGGTACGGATCTGCACTTCGATCGGCGCGCCGTACGGCCCGAACAGCACGGTATGCAGCGATTGGTAGCCGTTGGCCTTGGGAATCGCGATGAAATCGCGGAAGCGCCCGTCCAGCGGCTTGAACGTGGCGTGGGCGACGCCGAGCGCGTGATAACAGTCGGGCACGGTGTCGACGATGACGCGGAAGCCGAACACGTCCATCACCTGTTCCAGCGATTTCCGCTCCGCGCGCATCTTGGTGTAGATGCTCCACGGCGATTTGACCCGGCTCACCAGCCGATGCTTCAGGCCTTCCTTGGTCAATCGCTGCGCCAGTTGCGCCTCCACCTGCGCCACCGCTTCGCGGCGCACCGCCGGCTGCTGGCGGATGCGTTTCTCCAGCGCGGCGTAACGCCACGGATGCAGCGCCTTGAAGGCGAGATCCTGCAATTCGGCCTTGACCAGGTTCATGCCCAGGCGCTGCGCGATCGGCGCGTATACCTCGAGCGTTTCGCGGGCGATGCGCCGACGCGCTTCCGGCGACTGCGAACCGAGCGTGCGCATGTTGTGCAGGCGATCGGCGAGCTTGATCAGGATGACGCGCAGGTCGCGCGACATCGCCAGCATCATCTTGCGGAAACTTTCCGCCGCGGCTTCCTGGCGATCGCGGAACTTCAGCTTGTCGAGCTTGGTGACGCCTTCGACCAGCTCGGCCACGGTTTCGCCGAATTGCGCGGAGAGATCATCGCGGTTGAGCGGCGTGTCCTCGATGGTGTCGTGGAGGATCGCCGCGATCAGGGTTTCCGCGTCCAGCCCGAGTTCGGCCAGCACCCGCGCCACTGCCACCGGATGGGTGATGTAAGGTTCGCCGGACTTGCGGGTCTGTCCGGCATGTGCGGCCGCACCGATCCGCCATGCCTTGTGCAACTGGCTGCGGTCGTGGTCATCGAGATAGCTCGCTGCGGCATCGAGCGCACGCATGTCTTCCGGAAGATCGGACGGCGGCGGAACGGACGATTGCAGCATTCGTGACCCCATGGTTCGAGCCTACACTGCCGCGACGCGGGCGAAAACGCCCCCGATGCCGGCAATCCGGCATCCTCCAATGCAAACGGCCCCGCAATGCGGGGCCGTCGAAACACACCGGGGAGACTGACGGATCAGTCGTCGCCCTTGGACATGTCGTCATCACCGACCACTTCGGCGGCGGCCCATTCCATCGCTTCGCGCTCGGCGCGTTCCTTCTCGGACTTCTCGACGGCATCGATGAAGGTGTTGTCGATCTTGCGGGCGGCGATTTCGCGCAGGGCCAGCACTGTCGGCTTGTCGTCCTGCTCGCGGTTGTCGAGCTTGGGCTCGACGCCCTTGGCCAGCTGGCGGGCACGCTTGGCGGCCATCATGACCAGTTCGAAACGGTTGTCGACCACGTCCATGCAGTCTTCGACGGTGATACGCGCCATGGGCTTTGCGGCGGCCGGTGCCGCCCTCCGGAATCGGGGTTGACCGCGAATTATGGCCCTTCAGCCGTTATCGGTCAACAACTGGGTCAGCAGGCGGGCGTGGCGGGCGACCTGGGCTTCGCGGCGCAGGCGGCTGGCGGTGATGACGCTGGCGAGTTCGTCCGCGGCGGCGGTGAAATCCTCGTTGACGATCACGTAATCGAACTCGGCGTAGTGGCTCATTTCCTCCTGCGCGGCGGCAAGGCGGCGGGTGATGGTCTCCTCGCTGTCCTGGGCGCGGCGGCGCATGCGGTCTTCCAGGGCCTGGCGGGACGGCGGCAGGATGAAGATGCTGACTGCGTCCGGCACCTTCTGGCGCACCTGGCGGGCGCCCTGCCAGTCGATTTCCAGCAACACGTCGCGGCCGGTGGCCAGTTGTGGCTCCACCGATTGCCGCGCGGTGCCCTTCCAGTCGCCGTGGACGCGCGCGTACTCGAAGAAGTCGCCGGCATCGATCATGCGCTGGAACTCCGCGCCATCGACGAAATGGTAGTGCTCGGCGTGACGCTCGCCGGGGCGCGGCCCGCGCGAAGTGAACGAGATCGACAGGCTGAGGGCCGGGTCGCGGGCCAGCACGGCGTTCACCAGGCTGGATTTCCCTGCACCGGAGGGCGCCGCGACCATGTAGAGGGTTCCGCGCATGTGGAATCGAAATGGGTCCGGCAGCTGATCGTACCGCGTTTGCGGCCCGGACCCGGTGGAGTCCTATTCGATGTTCTGGACCTGCTCGCGCACCTGGTCGATCAGCACCTTGAGTTCGATCGCGGCATTGGTGCTGCGCAGATCCACCGATTTCGAACCCAGGGTGTTGGCTTCGCGATTGAATTCCTGCATCAGGAAATCGAGGCGGCGGCCGACCGGGTCGCGCTGGTCGAGCGCGCGGCGCAGTTCCTGCAGATGGGCGTCGAGGCGATCGAGTTCCTCGTCGACATCGAGCTTCTGCAGCGCCAGCACCAATTCCTGTTCGATCCGGCCCGGTTCCAGCGGCGCCGCGGGCGGGGCGAAGTCGGCCAGGCGTGCATGCAGCTTGTCGCGCTGGGCGTTGCGCAGCAGCGGCAGCAGGGTGCGCACTTCGGCAACCTGTACGGCGATGGCGTCGGCGCGATCGCGGATCACCTGGGCGAGCTTGGCGCCCTCGCGTTCCCGGGCGGCGGCGAATTCATCCAGCACGGTCGACAGCAGTTGCAGTGCCTGCCGATGCAATTGCCCGGCATCGATATTGCGACGGCGCACCACGCCCGGCCACGCCAGCACGTCGGTGATGTCGGTTTGCGCATTGGGGAAGCGCGACGCGAGATCACCCGCCAGTTCCGACAGCCGTGCGACCACGCCGTCGTCGATCGCCAGCGCTTCGCCGCCGTCGTTGGGGCGCAGGCGCAGGGTCAGTTCGAGCTTGCCGCGCGAGACTTTCGCCGCGACGCGCTCGCGCAGTTGCGGTTCAAGCACGCGCAACTCGTCGGGCAGGCGCACGCCGAGTTCGAGGAAACGATGGTTGACCGCGCGCAGTTCGCAGCCGAGCGTGCCGACCTCGGTCGGGACTTCGGCGGAAGCGAATGCGGTCATGCTGCGAATCGGCATCTTGGAGCCTTGGGTGTGCTGGGGAGACAGGAGGCGAATGGTAAACTCGCGCGCCTTTCCGCAGGAAATCCGCGATGACCGCCCTCGAACGCCCCAGCGGCCGCGCCCCCGACCAACTGCGCGATGTCAGCCTGACCCGCCATTACACGCGCCACGCCGAAGGTTCGGTGCTGGTCGCATTCGGCAACACCCAGGTGCTGTGCACCGCCAGCGTCGAGGCCAAGGTGCCGCCGTTCCTGCGCGGCAAGGGCGAAGGCTGGGTCACCGCCGAATACGGCATGCTGCCGCGCGCGACCCATACCCGCAGCGATCGCGAAGCCGCGCGCGGCAAGCAGGGCGGCCGTACCCTGGAAATCCAGCGCCTGATCGGCCGCGCCTTGCGCGCCTGCGTCGATCGCAAGGCGCTGGGCGAACACACCATCACCCTCGACTGCGACGTGTTGCAGGCCGATGGTGGCACCCGCACCGCGGCGATCACCGGCGCCTACGTCGCGCTGGTCGATGCGGTGCAGACGCTGATCGACTCGCGCGCGATCAAATTGTCGAACAACCGTTCGCCGATCATCGGCGCGATCGCCGCGGTGTCGGTCGGCATCTGGCGCGGCATGCCGGTGCTTGACCTCGACTATGCCGAGGACAGCGCCTGCGACACCGACATGAACCTGGTGATGAACGACGGCGGCGGCTTCATCGAACTGCAGGGCACCGCCGAAGGCCACGCCTTCCGCCGCGACGAACTCGATGCATTGCTCGCGCTTGGCGAGGCGGGCTGCAAGCAATTGTTCGCCGCACAACAGGCGGCGCTCGCACGCTCGTGAAGCCGGCTCTGAACAGGCTTGTGCTCGCCAGCGGCAACGCCGGCAAGCTCGCGGAATTCCGCCAGCTGTTCGCGGACCTGGACCTCGACTTCCATCCGCAGTCCGAATTCGGTGTCGACGATGTCGAGGAAACCGGACTGAGCTTCGTCGAGAACGCGCTGCTGAAGGCGCGCCATGCCGCGCGCATCAGCGGGTTGCCGGCGCTCGCCGACGATTCCGGCCTGTGCGTCGATGCACTGGACGGCGCACCCGGCCTGTATTCGGCGCGTTACGCCGGTGGCCACGGCGACAGCGCCGCGAACACCGCGAAGCTGCTGCACGAATTGAGCGATGTTCCCGACGAGCGCCGCAGCGCGCGCTTCGTCTGCGTGCTGGCATTGTTGCGCCATGCCGACGACCCGCAACCGGTGATCGCGCAAGGCACCTGGGAGGGCCGCATCCTCCACGCGCCGCGCGGCCAGGGCGGTTTCGGCTACGACCCGGTGTTCCTGGTGCCAAGCCTGGGCTTGAGCGCGGCGGAACTCGCCGCTGCCGACAAGCATCGCCGCAGCCATCGTGGCCAGGCGATGGCGCGACTGCACGAACTGCTGCAATCGCGATGAACGCGCTGGCGCTCACGCCTCCGCCGCTCTCGCTCTACGTCCACCTGCCGTGGTGCGTGCGCAAATGCCCGTACTGCGATTTCAATTCGCACGGGCTGCGTGGCGATGCGCCCTACGACGACTACATCGACGCTTTGGTCCGCGACCTCGAGCACGACCTGCCGCTGGTGTGGGGGCGCGTGGTGCATTCGGTGTTCTTCGGTGGCGGCACGCCCAGCCTCTTTTCGTCGGAACGGATCGACCGCTTCCTGCAGCAGGCCAGCGCGCGTCTCACCTTTGCGCCCGGCGCGGAGATCACCCTCGAAACCAATCCCGGCACGGTCGAACACGGCCCGTTCGCCGGTTATCGCGCAGCCGGCGTCAATCGCCTCAGCTTCGGCGTGCAGAGTTTCGACGATGGCTGCCTGCAACGGCTCGGGCGCATCCATTCCAGCGGCGATGCCGAACGCGCGGTGAAGTCGGCGCAGGACGCCGGCTACGACAACATCAACCTCGACCTGATGTACGCGTTGCCGCAGCAGACGCTGGCGATGGCCGAACACGACGTCGAACGCGCCATCGCCCTGTCGCCCACGCATCTCAGCCATTACCAGCTGACGCTGGAACCGAACACGCTGTTCGCGGCGAAACCGCCGCAGGGCATTCCCGACGACGATCTCGCCTGGGACATGCAGGAACGCTGCCAGGCATTGATGGCGGATGGCGGATTCGCGCAGTACGAAGTCAGCGCCTACGCCAAGCCCGATCGCCAATGCGCGCACAACCTCAATTACTGGACCTTCGGCGACTATCTCGGCATCGGCGCGGGCGCGCACGGCAAACTCACGCTCGGCGCGGAGCAACGCATCCTCCGTCGCTGGAAAACCAAGCATCCCGACGCCTGGCTGCGCGATGCGGGGACAGCCGCGGCCATCGGCGGTGACGAGGACATCCTGCCGGCGCGGCGCCCGTTCGACTTCATGTTGAACGCGCTGCGCCTGAACGCCGGATTCGACCTTCGGCTCTATGAACGCAGGACCGGGCTGGCGGCCGCCGGCATCGCCCGCGAATTGGGCATCGCAACAGAACGCGGCTGGCTGGAAGTGCGGGATGCCCACGTGATCCCAACGGAGTTGGGACGACGGTTCACAAATGACGTGATCGGCCTGTTCCTGTAGCCGCGGCGCGCGGTAACATCGGCCCCAAGGACCCAACGGACGGGACCGGGAGCAAGGGATATGGAACATCCTCGATACGGGCAGCCGAATGCGCTGCCGCCGCGCGTGCAGAACGCGATTTCCAAAGTCATGACGGCATGCGCCGATGGGCTGGCCCATCCGGTGCGCCAGGCGCTGGCCGGCCTGCGCGAGGAAATGCCGCTGATGATCGGCAACCCGATGGCGATGAAACGCGAGATCATCGTGTTCGCGCACTGCAAGCAATTGTCGATCCATTGCGGCGAGGTGCTGCCGACACTGCTGGAATGCATCGAACACGAGCTGATCGCCATTCGCGACCACGGCCATGGCCCGCAACAGGCGGACCTGTGGTCGTCGTCCGAGAGCTGGACACTGGCGGATGCCGGCGATGATGTCGCGCCACCGCAGGCGGAAGGCATCGGCCAGGTCACCAACCAGTGCAAGCTGCCGTTGTATCTGCTCGGCCAGCGCTTCGGCGTGCTGGCCGGCACCCCGGCCTTCGATGCCGATCGCATCCCGGTCGGGCCGCGTCGATTGATCCGCGCCCTCGAGGAAGCGTCGCGCCGCGTCTTCGGCGACGATTTCCCGCACATGCTGGTGACGGATGCGGTCGCATGCGCGCTGTTCCACGATTACCCGGCGCTGGTGAATCGCATCAACAAGGAACTCGAGGGCGCAAGCATCCTGCCCGGACTGACGTTCATCCCGTCATTGAAGCGCGCCGCCACGCTGGAGCGCCCGGCAATTGCCGACATGCCCGCGGCCGTGGCCATGCTCGCCACCACGCCAGCGCAGGATGCCGCCGGCTGGTTCGAACAGCCCGGGCACGATCCCCGCGACCGTTTCGCCGACGCGCGCAGCGCGCCTGATTTCGCCCACGCGCGCTCGTTGCTGGCGCGCGCCAAGGGGCCCATGCCGCGCCCGTCCGGCGCGCATGTGCAATTGCCGCCGCACATCGTGTCCGAGATGCTCGACTCGTTGTCCGCACACGATGCCAACGGTCGCCCGCTCGGTATCCGCCACCTGCACGACGAACTGAAGGCGCGCGCGAAGTCGATGCATGGCGGCAATGCCCAGCTGTCGCAGCAGCAAAGCGATTCGATCGAATTGCTGGGCATGCTCTACGACGCCGTCAGCCATGACATGCGCGCGCAATCGGGGGCGGCGGAACTGCTGAGGCGCCTGCAGATCCCGTTGCTGCGCATGGCCCTGTCGGGCGAGGAGTTCTTCGAGCAGCCTACGCATCCGGGACGCCAGATCATGAGTCGCGTCGCCGAGTCCGGCGCGATCATCGCCGACGAAGCCGATGCCGATCCGCAATTCGATGCCGCGCTGGCCCATGCGGTCGGCCGCGTCGAGCAGGAATATCGCGGCGACGGCGCGATCCTCGAAAACATCCATCAGGAACTCACCGATGCCCACCAGGCGCACGCGCAACGCAGCGAGGCGGTGGAGCGCCACCAGGTCGAAGCATCGCGCGGCCAGGAATGCATCACCATCGCCCGCGACGCCGCGCAGGCCCTGCTCGACGGGAAGCTGGCCGGAATGACCTTGCGCCCGCAGATCGAACTGCTGATCCGCACCGCCTGGAAGGACGCATTGACCTTCATCCGCTTGCGCCATGACGATCACTCGGCACTGTGGCAGCGCCACGAACGCCTGACCGGTCGCATGTTGCAGGTGGTCTCCGCGACCGATGCGATCGAGGACATCGACCTGCGCGATTCGATCTTCGAGATCCTCAAGCGGACCGGCTACCACTCGGATGAAGCCAACGAGGTCGCGGAGACGCTCAGCCGCAGCGCGTCGTTGCCGCGCCCGGGCGCGCGCATGTCGATGACGGAGCTGGTGACGGTGATCCGCGCCCGCCCGCGCTTCGGCGGGTCGTCGAAGACCTTGCAACTGGCAGAGGACATGCCGGAACCACGCAATGCGCGCGAGGAGGAATGCTATCGCCAGCTGCGCACCCTGCCCTTCGGTTGCTGGCTCGACTTCGTCATCAACCAGCAGGGCGAAGTGCGACGGCGGCGCCTGTCGTGGTACAGCCGCATCACCGGCAACGCATTGCTGGTCAATCGCCGCGGCGCGCGCGTCGCCGAGATGCAGCTCGACCAATTGGCGCGACTGATGGCGACGGGCCAGGTACGGGTGGCCCGCAAGCATGAAATGGGCCTGCTCGATCGTGCCTGGACGAGCACGCTCGGCACGCTGGAAAGCCTCGGGAAGCTGTTCGCGCGACCGACAGCGGTGGCGTCATGAGCAGCGACCAGCGCTACACGGCACGCCGCGACGTGACCATGATGATCCCGGTGGTCGATGCCCTCACCGGTGCCGTGGTCGGTCGCGTCGGCAATCTCTGTGCCACCGGCTTGCAGGTGGTCCGCGGGAGCGGCGCGGCGGCGGAAGCCTTGTGCCCCGGTGCGCTTTACCAGTGGACGTTCGCGCTGCCGGCCGAGCTCGGTGGCGGCCAGGTCGAATGCGGCGTCGAAGTGATGTGGGGTGGCCGCGATCCCGGGCGTGGCGGCGACCTGGTCGGTGCACGCTTCATCCTGATCGAACCGGCGACGATGGAACGGATCGCGCGCTGGTGCGAGGCCGGGGAACGCGCACCGGCGTGATCTCCGGCGTCCACGCCAGACGAATCCCCGTTGCGCGACAATGGGCCGTCTCCGCCAGGATCCGACCATGTCCGACCCGTCCCTCGCCGGGCTTTACGCCGACCATCTCGAAACCGTCAAGCATCACGCCGACGCGGCATTGCAGCGCGGCGGTTTCGACCAGCTCGTCGTGCCCAGCGGCACCCTGCACTACCAGCTTTTTGACGATCGCGACTATCCGT
Source organism: Lysobacterales bacterium (assembly GCA_019510195.1). GTDB lineage: Bacteria > Pseudomonadota > Gammaproteobacteria > Xanthomonadales > Xanthomonadaceae > Solilutibacter. The sequence continues at coordinate 62,622 of JAEKKW010000064.1, forward strand.
ATGCGGTGAATCCGCAGTTCAAATACTGGCTGCCGGTCACGCGCGCGCCGGGCAGCTGGCTGGTGTACACGCCAGGCCACAAACCGAAGCTGGTCTTCCTGCAACCGCGCGACTACTGGCATGTGGTGCCCCAGGCGCCAAACGGATACTGGGTCGATCATTTCGACATCGTCATCATCCGCAGCGCCGACGAAGCAAAGCAACACCTGTCGGCGACGACACGGCAGGCCATCCTCGGCGAAGCGCAGAGCGCGCTCGGCAATACCTTCGTGCCGAACAACCCGGCCGAAGTGATCCAGTACCTGGAATATCACCGCGGCTACAAGACACCCTACGAAATCGCGATGATGTGCGAAGCGACGCGACGCGGCGTGCGCGGCCATCGCGCGGCCAAGCGCGCGTTCGACGCCGGCGCCAGCGAGTTCGGCATCCACCTGTCGTATTGCCAGGCCGCCGGCCAGGACAGTCTCGAGCTGCCATACCAGAACATCGTCGCGCTCAACGAGCACGGCGCGGTGCTGCACTACACCGGCCTCGATCGCCTGCCGCCGAAACCGTATCGCAGCCTGCTGATCGACGCCGGCGCCAGCCACGCCGGTTATGCCTGCGACATCACCCGCACCTATTCGGCACAACACGACGACTTCGCGGCGATGATCGAACGCGTCGATGCCGCCCAGCAGGCGATGTGCGCGCAGGTGCGCCCGGGCGTGGATTACCGCCAGATCCATCTCGATGCGCATCTCGCACTGGCCGGCGTGCTCAAGGAATTCGGCGTGATCACGGTGTCGCCGGAAGCGGCGGTCGCGACCGGCGTCAGCAGCGCCTTCTTCCCGCACGGCATCGGCCACGGCATCGGCCTGCAGGTGCACGACGTCGCCGGTTTCGCCGAAAGCGATCGCGGCGGCACCCTGCCCAAGCCGGATGGCCATCCGTATCTGCGCCTGACCCGCCCGCTCGCCGCCGGCATGGTGGTGACGATCGAGCCCGGCATCTACTTCATCGACATGCTGCTCGACGAACTGAAGGCCAAGGGACTGGAAGACAGCGTCGACTGGAACGCGGTGGAACGCTTCAAGCCCTATGGCGGCATCCGCATCGAAGACGACGTCGCCTGCACCAATGACGCCCCGATCAACCTGACCCGCGAAGTCTGGAAGGAGATCGCATGAACAAGTTCCTGATCGCATTGCCGCTGTCCGCGCTTGCGCTGTCCGCCTGCCAGCAGCAGGCGCCCGTCGACCCCGCCGTCAACGACGGCTGCCTGCACTATTCGCCGGCGCAGACCGTGCTGGTCGGCAAGACCTACACGAAGGACGTCACCGCACCGGGCAAGATGACGCGCAAGGCACTGATGATGAAACTCGACGCGCCGGCCTGCGTGTCGCCGCTGGCGAGCAGCCATGCCGACTTCAAGCGCGTCGACAACATCCAGGACATCGAACTGGTCGCGCAAAGCGACATCGTCGACATGTTCAAGCTCGAGGGCTATCGCGTGCGCGCCAAGGGCGCACTCGCCACCGAGCAGGGCGATGGCGCCGCCGCGCCGGTCGGGATGACCTTGCTGACGATCGGTCCGGCCGATCCGAATCAGTAACGCCGAACCAGCGACGCTCGCCCGCTGGTCAGTCGGACTGCGCGACCTTGTTCGCGCCCGCGGCGGTCGCGCGCAACACGCCTTCTCCCGCAAACAGCGCCAGCGCGATCCAGATCAACGCGAAGCCGGCAAGACGGGTGCCGTCGAACGCTTCGTGGAAGACGAATACGCCGAGCAGGAACTGGATGGTCGGCGCGATGTATTGCATCAGGCCGACGGTGGTCAGCGGCACCCGCCGCACCGCATAGGCGAAACCGACCAGCGGCAGCGCCGTGACGATGCCGGACAACACCAGCAACCCGCCAATCCATGCCCCCTGCTCGAAACCGATGCCGCCGTGGCCGGCCTGCCACGCCAGCATGGCCAGCGCCGGCAAGAACAGATAGGCGCCTTCCACGCCCAGGCCGCTGACCGAATCCACCGCCGCCAGCTTGCGGATCAGGCCATACAGCGCGAACGAGGCGGCCAACGCCAGCGCGATCCACGGCAGGCGCCCGTAATTGAATGCCAGCCACAACACGCCGACACCGGCAATCGCCACCGACAGCCATTGCAGCGGACGCAAGCGTTCGCGCAGGAAGACGACGCCGATCAGCACGTTGAGCAAGGGATTGATGAAATAGCCCAGCGCCGTTTCCACAACATGCCCGGCGTTGACCGCCCAGATGTACAGGCCCCAGTTGAACGCGATCAGCGCACCGCTGGCGGCCAGCATCTTCCGCAACCGCGGTTGCGCCAGCACGCCACGCAACCAGCCGCGGCCATCGCGCCAGACCAGGAACGCGCCGACGAACACCGCGCTCCAGACGATGCGCTGGAGGACGATGGACAACGACGGCACCGACTTCAATGCATGCCAGTACAGCGGCATCACGCCCCACAGCACGAAGCTGGCGACGGCGGCCCATGTGCCGCGCGAAACTTCGCGATCGGTCGCGTTGCTCATCGCTTCACCGGCGCCGACTTGCCGCGCGCGGCCTTGCCCAGGGTCATCGCCAGCACCGCGAACACGATGATCGCCATTGGCACGAGGTCCTTTGCGCTGAAGCGTTCGTGTGCCAGCAACGCGCCGAGCATCACCGCGATCACCGGATTGACATAGGCGTAACTGCCTGCCAGCGCCGGACGCACGTGGTGCAACAGCCAGACATAGGCGCTGAAGCCGATCAGCGAGCCCATCACGATCAGATAGGCCACCGCCGCGATCGCGTGGTGGCTCACCGGCGATTGCAGCTGTTCGCCGCGCACGGTGGCGACGATGCACATCACCACGCCGGCGCACAGCATCTGCACCGCCGATGTCATGAACGGCGACGGCAGGTCGCGGCCGCGACTCCAGATCGAACCGTAGGACCACGCCAGTGGCGCGATCAGCAGCGCGATCAATCCCGCTGGCGATGCCCGCAGGCTGCTGCCGGCATTGAGCCAGATCACGCCGATGAAACCGATCATCACCCCGACCCATTCCAGCCGCGTCGGGCGATCGCCCTTCATCGCCGCGAACAGCGCGATCCAGATCGGCGCCGATGCGACCGCGACCGCGGCCAGCCCGGACGACACGCTCTGTTCGGCGTAGTTGACGAACCCGTTGCCGAACACCAGCAACAGGATGCCCATGATTCCCGCGTTCCGCCATTGCGCGCGCGTCGGCATCGCTTCGCCGCGCAGGCGCAGGAAGGCGAACATCACGCCGCCGGCGATCAGGAAGCGGATGCCGCCGAG
>JAEKKW010000064.1:65949-73147 GCA_019510195.1 Lysobacterales bacterium
AGTGAACCCGCCTTCCAGCGCGAACTTGATCGCGAGATAGGTCGATCCCCAGATCACATAGACCGCGGCCAGCGCGAGGACGATTGCGGTACCGGTGGGCGCGTGTGCTTCGGAAGGCCTGTTCATCTTGCCGAGGCTACTCCTGCAGGTCGCATGCCGATTGAAAAATCATGCGTTTTGGCGCAAGAATCTTGCATGAAGAAAAACCAGCCACACGTCCTCGACAGCTTCGACCAGCGCCTGCTCGAACTGTTGCAACAGGACGCCGACCTCACCCTCGATGCGCTTGGCGAGGCGGTCGGGTTGTCACCGAGCGCGGTACAACGGCGGATCAAGCGCTATCGCGAACACGGCATGCGCCGGATCGCCCTGATCGACCCGCAGGCGCTGGCCTCGGCGACGCTGATCATGGTGTGGGTGCGGATGGAGCACGAATCCGCGCACGACATCAAGACGTTCTACGCGCGCATGCGCGCCGCGCCGGAAGTGCAGCAGTGCTACACGCTGGCCGGCGACTGGGACTATCTGTTGATGGTGGCGACGCCGGGCGTGCAGGAATACCGCGCCCTGCTCGAGCGCTTGCTGAAACCGCAAAAGAACATCAAGCGCTTCGAGAGTCGCGTGGTGCTCGATACCGTCAAGCGCGGGCTGGCATTGCCAACCCGCGCATCGCGCTGACCGAACGGATCAGCGGACCCAGGTCACCGCGTTGCCCGACTGCGGCAACACCTGGCTGGCGAGGCGCGCGTCGTGCGCGAGCAGGCCCATCGCGTCGGAGAGGATCGCGGCGGATTCGCGCAGCAGCGGATCCGGGCGATTCTCCGCCAGCTTCTCGCGCGCGGCTTCCTTGGCGATGTCGCGCTCGTTGCCGGCCAAACCATCATCGGTGGCGTCGTCGGCGAGCGGATCAAGCGGCAGTCCCAGGCGCTTGCGTTCGGCCTGGCGCTGTTTCAGCTTGGCTTCGCTCTTGTCGCGTTCGGCGCGGCGCTCGCCTTCGTTCAGCGAGAGATAGTGCTTGGCCTTCTGCGCCTTGAACTCGGCGAGATCGTCGAGCAGCCACTGGTATTCGCGATCGCTCTTGATGCGCGCCTCGTGGCTGGCATCGAGCTGCGGCAGGATCGGCGCGAACACGCCGTACTGCAGGTGCGGCGCGGCGGGAATGCTCGACCATTGCAGGGCGTTGTCGTACATGCTTTCGCCGAAGCTGCTGGCATCGACCGTCACCGGGAAGTGGATGTCCGGTTCGACGCCCTTGTTCTGCGTGCTCGAACCCGACGGGCGGAAGAACTGCGCGATGGTCATCTTGACCTGGCCGAACTGGGTCTTGCGCGCGCTCGGGAAACGATCGAGGTCGACCAGGTTCTGCACGGTGCCCTTGCCGAAGGTGGTCTCGCCGATGATCAGGCCGCGACCGTAGTCCTGGATCGCGCCGGCGAGGATTTCCGAGGCCGAGGCCGAACCGCGATTGACCAGCACCGCGAGCGGACCCGACCAGGCCACCCCGGCTTCATCATCGCCATCCACTTCGACGCGACCGCCCGACTGGCGGATCTGCACCACCGGACCGGTATCGACGAACAGGCCGGTGATGCGCACCGCTTCGCCCAGCGAACCGCCGCCGTTGTTGCGCAGGTCCAGCACCACGCCGTCGACCTTCTGCGTTTTGAAACCTTCCAGCAGGCGCTTGATGTCGCGCGAGGCCGAGGCATAGTCGTTGCCGCTGCGGCGTGCACTGAAGTCCTCGTAGAAACTTGGCAGCTTGATCACGCCGACCTTGCGCGCCGGCGAACCGTTGGCCGCCGGAAGATTGATCACCTCGCCCTTGGCGGCATCTTCGGTGAGCTTGACGATGTCGCGGGTCAACGCGATCACGTGCGGCTTGCTGTCGACCGGCGCGCCCGGCGGCACGATGCCCAGGCGCACGCGCGTGCCCTTGGCGCCGCGGATCTTCTCGACGACATCGTCGATGCGCCAGCCGATCACGTCTTCCAGCGAACCGGAACCGCCCTGCCCGACCGAGACGATGCGATCGCCCGGACGCAGCAGCTTGCTGATCGCGGCCGGACCGCCCGGCACCAGCTCGCGGACCACCACCACGTCGTCCTGCTTCTGCAGCTGAGCGCCGATGCCCTGCAACGACAGCGACATCTGCTGGTTGAAGCGTTCGGCCGCGCGCGGGTTGAAGTAGTCGGTGTGCGGATCGGTGGCGTTGGCGTAGGCGTTCATCGCCAGCTGGAAGACGTCTTCCGAATCCAGCTCGTCGATGCTCTTGAGGGTGTTGGCGTAGCGCTTGTCGAGCGTCTTGCGGATGTCGTCGGGCTGCTTGCCGGCCAGCTTCAGGCGCAGCCAGTCGTTGCGCACCGACTGCTTCCACAGCGTGTCGAGCGCGGCCTTGTCGGCCCATGCGGCTTTTTCTCGGTCGTATTCGTAGCGGTCGTTGCCGTCGAACTTGAAGATGTCCTGGTTGAGCAGCGCGCGCTGGTAAGCGACGCGTTCGCGCGCGTGCCTGCGATAGGCGTCGAAGATCGCGAACGGCACCTTCATGTCGCCATTGCGGAACGCGGCGTCGAAGCCGGCGCGCTGCGCTTCGAAACCTGCGATTTCATCGGCGGTGAAATACATCTTGTTGCCGTCGAGCAGGTCGAAATACTTCTTGAAGATTTCCTTGGAAAGCGCCTCGTCCAGCGGCTGCGCGCGATAGGCGTAGCGGCTGTTCGACAGCAGGCCATAGACCAGCCGCGCCGTCACCGATTGGTCGGTGTTCTGGGCCAGCGGCGCATTTGCCGCCGTCGTGGTGGCCGAGGGATGGCGGGTGACCACCGCCGCGCCCAGCGCAAGCGGAATCGCCAAGGCCAGGGCCAACACTGCACTGCGTCGCTTCATGGAATCCTCAAGGGGTCGAAGGCTGGAGCTTGGACACGCGGGATGCGTGAACGTTCACCGTGCCATTCACTCTGCCACATCCGGTGTCGAGAGCACGCGACCCGGAAGTCATGGAACCGGCGGACGAATGGCCCCGTTCAGGCTGGTGACTCAGGCTTGATGACGGCCGGCTTCGGCCGCCTGGCGATCGGCGTGGTAGCTGGAACGCACCATCGGGCCGGAGGCGACGTGCTCGAAACCGAGCGCCATGCCGTAGTCCTCGAACGCCTTGAACTCGTCCGGCGTCCAGTAGCGCAGCACCGGGTGGTGCGACGGCGAGGGCTGCAGGTACTGGCCGATGGTGATCATGTCGACATCGTGGGCGCGCAGGTCGCGCAGGGTGGCTTCGACCTGTTCCTGCATCTCGCCGAGGCCGAGCATGATTCCCGACTTGGTGGCGATCTGCGGGTGCTGCGCCTTGAAGCGCTTCAGCAGTTCCAGCGACCACGCATAGTCGGCACCGGGCCGCACGTTGCGATAGAGGTCGGGCACCGTCTCGATGTTGTGGTTGAACACGTCCGGCGGATCCTGGGCGAGGATCTCCAGCGCGCGTTCCATGCGGCCCTTCCCACGGAAGTCCGGCGTCAGGATTTCGATGCGGATGCCCGGCGCGGCCGCGCGCGTTTCGCGGATGCAGTCGACGAAGTGCTGGGCGCCGCCATCGCGGAGATCGTCGCGATCGACGCTGGTGATCACCACGTAACGCAGGCCCATGTCGGCGACAGTCGCGGCAAGGCGGCGCGGCTCGTCCGTGTCCAGCGGCTTGGGCCGGCCGTGGGCGACATCACAGAAGCTGCAACGGCGCGTACAGACCTCGCCCATGATCATGAACGTCGCGGTGCCGTGGCTGAAGCACTCGTGGATGTTCGGGCAGCTGGCGTCCTCGCAGACGGTGACGAGGCGGTTCTCGCGCAGTTTCGACTTCAGTTGCTGCACGGCGTTGCCGCTGGGCAGGCGCACGCGGATCCACGATGGCTTGCGCAGCACCGGCGCGTCCTGGAACTGCACCGGCGAACGGCCGATCTTGTCGCCGGCGAGTTGCTTGGCGCCCGGTTCAAGCGTGCCGCCTTCGACGACGGCAAGCGGGATATTGCGTGAGTCGCTCATGGCGCCATTATCGCCCATTGCCGGCGATCAAGCTGCCTCGCGTCGCTGGCCGGCCAGCGCGGCGAGATCGGGCGCCGGCGCGGTTTGCGGCTTCAGGCCGAACTGGCGGGCAAGCTCGGCAACCAGTACCGGCTTGACCGATTCCATGCCGCCGGGACCGCCGAGATCATCAAGCGCGATCACCTGCAGGCCGATGTAGCCGCAGGGATTGATGCGCTGGAATGGAGGCGTGCTTTCACCGGTGATGTTGAAGGCCAATCCGTGGAAGGTACAACCGCGGCGGACGCGGATGCCAAGCGCGGCGATCTTGGCGTCGTTGACGTAGACGCCGGGCGCGCCTTCGCGACGGACGGCGGCGATATTCCATTCGCCCAATGTATCGATGATCGCCTGTTCGATGCGGCAGACGTACTCGCGCACGCCGATGCCGAGTCGCTTCAGGTCGAGCAGCGGATAGGCGACGATCTGGCCGGGACCGTGATAAGTCACCTGACCGCCGCGATCGACCGGTATCACCGGGATGTCGCCGGGCGCCAGCACGTGCTCGGGCTTGCCGGCCTGGCCGAGGGTGAACACCGGGTCGTGTTCGACCAGCCACAACTCGTCGGTGGTGGCATCGCCGCGCGCATCGGTGAAGCCCTGCATCGCACGCCACACCGGCGCGTAGGGCTGGCGTCCGAGTTCGCGGACGATCACAGCGTCCACTTCACCTCGGGATGATTGCGCAAGGCAGCGTGCGCGTCCTCGTACTGCTCGCGCGACGCCGCCTTGAAGCTGAGCTTGATCGACACGTACTTGCCACCCGAGGAATCACGGGTAGCCACGGTTTCGCGCAGCACTTCGATGCCGGCGCCCTCGAGCAAGGTCGGGATCACCGTTTCGAGGCCGGCACTTGCCGGCCCCATCGCGGTGATCTCGAACACGCCGGGGAACTGGAAGCCATGCTCGGGATTGTCGGACTTGATTTCCATCGTCGTCACAACTCCTTAGTTCGTTGCGCTTCAGCGCGACTTCCACCACAGGACCAGGCTGTCCCACAGACGGCGGAAGAATCCGCCCTGGTCGACCGCTTCGATCGCCACCAGCGGCACCTCGGCGATCTGCTTGCCATCCAGCGACAACTTGATGGTGCCGACGCGCTGGCCCTTGGCGATCGGCGCGATCAGGTTCTGCGGCACTTCCATCGACGACTTCAGTGCCTCGAAGCGACCGCGCGGCACGGTGACGAGCAGCGGTTCGGCCACGCCCAGGCGCACCTGCGGGTTGGCGCCCTTCCACACCTTCTGCACGCTGACCTGCGCGTTGGCGTCATACAGCTTGTGGGTTTCATAGAAACGGAAGCCCCAGTTGAGCAGCGCCTGGACGTCGTCGGCGCGCTGTTTCTCGCTGGTATCGCCCAGCACCACCGCGATCAGGCGCTGGTCGCCGCGCTGCGCCGATGCCATCAGGCAGTAACCGGCGTTGGAGGTGTGGCCGGTCTTGATGCCGTCGACCGACGAATCGCGCCACAGCAGCAGGTTGCGGTTGGGCTGGGTGATCGGGCCGACGGTGAACTCGCGGATCTTGTTCAGCGCATAGGCCTGCGGATAGTCGTGGATCAGCGCGCGGCCGAGCAGCGCCAGGTCATGCGCAGTGGACAGATGGCCCTGCGCGGAAAGACCGGTGGGATCGACGAAGTGGCTGTTCTTCATGCCGATCTTGGCGGCATAGCTGTTCATCAGTTGGGCGAAGGCTTCCTCGCTGCCGGCGACGTGTTGGGCCAGCGCGATCGCGGCGTCGTTGCCGGACTGCACCACCATGCCCGTTTCCATCTGCTCCAGCGGCGCGGTCTTGTTGACCTCGAAACCGCTGTAGCTGCCATCGGTGCCGGCACCGCCGGTTTTCCACGCGTGCTCGGTCATCATCACCGGATCGGTCGCCTTGACCTTGCCCTTGGCGATTTCGGCAGCAATGACGTAGCTGGTCATCACCTTGGTGATGCTGGCCGGTTCGAGCTGGGTATCGATGTTCTCGCCCGCCAGCACCTGGCCGGTCGCGTAGTCCATCACCACCCAGGCCTTGGAGACCGCAGGCGCGGGCGCGGTGGGGATCGGCAGTTCGCCGGTGGCGACCGCGGCAGGCGCGGCATTGACCGCCGGGGCGGGTGCGGGTGTCTGCGCGAAGGCGATGCCAAAGGCGGCAGTGAGTGCGGCGACGGATAGAGCGGCAACGGGTCTGGAATTCATGTGCAGGGAGATCGATCGGGAAATATGGGAGAAATGGGCCGCGGCAGGCGACGGCCAAGTAGACAAGTCTAGTCGCGGACCGGTTGCGGCGTCCCGAATCCGAGGCCGGAAATGCGCGTGGACAGCTCCGGGACTTCGGCATTGTTCATGGCGGCGACGCGCAGGCGCCAGTAGCGGCGGCCATTCGACCAGCCCTCGACGATCCGGGCATTGGTGACACCGGCGTGCTGGACGATCTCGAGCGCGTGCTCGGCGTTCTGCTGGTTGGCGAAGGCGGCGACCTGCAGAGTCGGGCCGGAAATGCCGGTGACGGGTGCAGGTGCGGATGTGGATGTGGATGCCGAGGCGACCTGGACAGGTGCCGGTTTGACCGTCGGCAGGACAACCGGAGCCGATGCCGCGACCGTCTGCGTGACCGCGGGCGGCGTCACCGCCGGAACCACCGCGGCGGTCGTGCGCGGCTCGGGCGTGCCCGGCTTGCCGGTGGCGACATGCAAGCCACGCGCCTTCATCCAGGCGTCGAATTCGGCCGAGGACATCACCTTGCCGTTCTGCATCATGTCGAAGCGATAGTCCTGCGCCACCGCCGGCGAACTCGCCAGCGCGACGCCGGCCGGAACCTTGCCATCCGCGACCTGCTGCGCCAGTTGCGCCTGCGCCGCCGGATCCTTCTTCGCCGCCGCGGCCAGTTCGATCGCGTGGTCGGTCTCGGTGCTTTCCTCGGGCGTCAATGCGTCCACGCGCACGCGCGCCGTGCCCTTCTCGCGATAACCGAGCTTCACCGCCGCGGCGTAGCTGAGATCGATCAGGCGGTTCGAATGGAACGGGCCGCGATCGTTGATGCGCACCACCACCGACTTGCCGTTGTCGAGATTGGTCACCCGCGCGTAGCTGGGCAACGGCAGGGTGCGATGCGCCGCGGTGAAGGCGTACATGTCGTATAC
>JAEKKW010000065.1 GCA_019510195.1 Lysobacterales bacterium
GGAAGTCTGGGGCGGTCGTCCGGTGCAGATATCCGCGGCCATCGACGCGCTCCTGCACGATCCGCGCTGGAGTCCGCTGATCGACCCCGGCCGCATCGGCGTGGCCGGGTTTTCCAACGGCGGCTACACCGCGTTGACGCTGGTGGGCGCCAGGGCGCATGTCCCGCGGTTCGCGGACTATTGCCAACGCTATGCACACGATGCGATGTGCGCCGGCGCCGATGTCTATCGTGCCGAGGCTGCGCGCCGCGGCCAGACGCTGGAACAATTCCTGCAAGGCATCCAGGATCACCTCGGCGACTGGGGCCACACGTCCGATCCGCGGGTGAAGTCCGCCTTCGCGATGGCGCCGATGAGCGTGATGTTCGACGCCGACAGCCTGTCCGGCATCGACCGGCCGGTGTTCCTCTACTACGGCGAGGCCGACACGGTATTGCGCCCGTCGGAAAACGCGGCGCGCATCCGGCCGCTGTTGAAGACACTGGTCGGCGTGCGCGCGATCCCGAAGGCCGACCATTGGGTCTTCATCCCGCCATGCACGCGCGAACTGGCCAGCGAAGTGCCCGACATTTGCCAGGATCCGCCGGGCGTCGATCGCGCGGCGGAACACGTGCGGATCAATGCCGATGCGCTGGCATTCTTCCGCAAGACGCTGGGCGGCGGCGCCCGCTGACTCCGCTCAGCCGTATACCGGGAACTGCTTGCACTGCAGTTCGACGTTGGCGCGGACGCCGGCGATCACTTCTTCCGACTTCGGATTGTCCAGCACGTCGCAGATCCATTCCGCCAGCGCCACGCACTCCGGTTCCCTGTAACCGCGGGTGGTCACCGCCGGCGTGCCGATGCGCAGGCCGGACGTCACGAACGGCTTTTGCGGATCATTCGGCACCGCGTTCTTGTTGACGGTGATGTGGGCGCGGCCCAGCGCTTCCTCGGCGGCCTTTCCGGTCACGCCCTTGCCGATCATGTCGATCAGCATCAGGTGGTTGTCGGTGCCGCCGGACACGATCTTGTAGCCGCGCGCAACGATCGTCTTCGCCATCGCCTGGGCGTTCTTCACCACCTGCTGCTGGTAGTCCTTGAACGCCGGATCCAGCGCTTCCTTGAACGCCACCGCCTTGGCCGCGATCACGTGCATCAGCGGACCGCCCTGGATGCCCGGGAACACGATCGACTGCAGCTTCTTGGTCATCTCGTCGAACTGCTCGCCGGCGCCCTTGGCGACGATGATGCCGCCACGCGGGCCGCGCAGCGTCTTGTGGGTGGTCGAGGTCACCACGTGCGCATGCGGCAGCGGGCTCGGATAGGCGCCGGCGGCGATCAGGCCGGCGACGTGCGCCATGTCGACGAAGAAGATCGCGCCGATCTTGTCGGCGATCGCGCGCATGCGCGCCCAGTCGACCACGCGGGAATACGCGGAGAAACCGCCGACCAGCATCTTCGGCTTGTGTTCGACAGCGAGGCGCTCGACTTCGTCGTAATCGATCAGGCCTTCATCGTTGACGCCGTACTGCACGGCGTTGAACAGCTTGCCGCTGACGTTGACCTTGGCGCCGTGGGTGAGGTGTCCACCGTGGGCCAGCGACATGCCGAGGATGGTGTCGCCGGGATTGAGCAGCGCGAGATAGACAGCCTGATTGGCCTGCGAACCCGAATGCGGCTGCACGTTGGCGTAATCGGCATCGAACAATTGCTTCAGGCGATCGATCGCCAGCTGCTCGGCGACGTCGACGAATTCGCAGCCACCGTAATAGCGCTTGCCCGGATAGCCTTCGGCGTACTTGTTGGTGAGCTGGCTGCCCTGCGCTTCCATCACCCGCGGACTGGCGTAGTTCTCGGAAGCGATCAACTCGACGTGATCTTCCTGGCGGCGATTTTCGCCAGCGATGGCGGCGGCGAGTTCTGGGTCGAATCCTTCGATGCGGCTGTCGCGGGGGAACATCGGGCACTCCGGAAGGCGGAAACCCCCATTGTAGCGGCGCGTCAGCGCCTGATTCGGGGCTCCAACGGAAAAGGCGCGCCGAAGCGCGCCTTTCCTCCATCCAGCCTACCGCTGTCGGATCAAATCGGACTGATTCAGAGCCCGGCGCCGCGGATCAGGACGTCGGCGATGATGCCCGAGGCGATCGCCACCAGCATGTAGTGGCCGCCATCGTCGCGGACCCAGCGATAACCGGGGCGCGGCGCGTACAGGCGATGTGGGCGGTAGTCCGCATAGGGCACCACGTAGACGTTGCGGTAGCCATAACTGCGGTAGTCGTGGCCACGCGCCCACGACGGCGGACCGCGGCGGCCGTTGTCCCAGTGGCCGTTCTTGTGGTAGCGGCGATCACGGTCGTCGCGATCGCCGTAGTAGCGGCGGTCATCGCCACGGTAGTGGCCGCGGCCCTGGTCATCGTCGTCGCGATCATGGCCCCGCCCGCGGCCATGTCCATCATCGCCGTAGGCGACGTAGTACGGACGGCCGTCGCCGTGATCCTTCGCCATCGCCGGCAGCGATACGGCGCCAAGCACGGCCAGTGCCATCGAGGCAAGCTTGAGCGTGGTTTTCATGTCAGGTCTCCCATCGGGGTGTGCACCATGCACGCTATCGAATTTACCGGAGCCGCCTGAACGGAGATTGGCTTTCCGGAACGGCCGCTCCATCCATTCAGGTTGAAGCGGCCCTGCCCTTTCGGACCATCAGTGACCGAACAACAGGTCGGCGATGATGCCGCTGGTGATCGCGACCAGCAGGTAGTGGCCGAAGTCGTCGCGACGCCAGCCATAGCCGCGCGGCGGGTCGTACAGGCCGTAATCGCCGTAATCGTCGACGCTGTAGGTCGGGGCGTAATCGTCGCCGTAATAGACGTTGCCGACGGTCCATACCGGTTGCGGGCGATAGCCATACCCGATGCTGTAGTAGCCACGACCGCGGCTCGGGGAGTAGGTGCGCGGCGGCGGGGCGTAGCGGTAGTCGCGATCACGGTCATGGTCGCGATAGCCGTAATTGCCGCCACGCCCGTAATAGTTGTTGACCTGTTGCGGCGGCGGCATCTGCGGACGCGAGCCATAGCCACCACGCTGCCAACCACCACGATCGCCCCAGCGGCGGTCATTGTTGCCGTTGTCTCGATTCGTCCAGCCAGGATTGCCATTGCCGGGATTGCCGTGAGCGCGATTGCCCCAGCCCGGGTTGCCGTTGCTGGCGCTATTGCCGTTGCTGCGATCAACGCGGCCGTGTTGTTGTCCGCCGTTGTTGCCATTGCCCGGCTGTTGCTGCTGGCCGCGGTCGCGTCCGTGGTTTTGCCAATCCTGGGCGGATGCGGCAAACGGGATCGCCGACAGGGCCAGGAACAGAGCCGCACCTTTCATCGTGGTTTTCATGACGACCTCCCGGCCGCGCGTGTTGTGACGGCGCCAATATGCGCGTTTGCGGCTGAAGCGAAAGTGCTATCCCGCAAAGCATTTAGCTGCCGGAAAGTCCCGCATTCAGGTTGCGGATGGGCACCGGTATAATTGGCGACACCTTCCACAGAACCTGGGTGCCCTAGCGGGTGCCGGAGCGAGCATGTCGCAATACATCTACACCATGAACGGCGTTTCGAAGACCGTTCCGCCCAAGCGCCAGATCATCAAGGACATCTCGCTGTCCTTTTTCCCGGGCGCCAAGATCGGCCTGCTCAGCCTCAACGGCGCCGGCAAGTCGACGGTGCTGAAGATCATGGCCGGGGTCGACACCGATTTCGTCGGCGAGGCACGGCCGCAGGCCGGCATCAAGGTCGGTTATCTCGCCCAGGAACCGCAGCTCGATCCCGGGATGACGGTGCGCCAGGCGGTCGAGGAAGGCGTCGGCGAAGTGCTGCAGGCGCAGGCCGCGCTCGACAAGATCTACGACGCCTACGCCGAGGAAGGCGCCGATTTCGATGCGCTGGCGAAGGAACAGGAACGCCTCGAGGCGATCCTCGCCGCCGGCGATGCCCACACCCTGGAAAACCAGCTGGAAGTCGCCGCCGATGCGCTGCGCCTGCCGCCGTGGGATGCGGTGATCGGCAAGCTCTCGGGTGGCGAGAAGCGCCGCGTCGCGCTGTGCCGCCTGTTGCTGCAAAAGCCCGACATGCTGCTGCTCGACGAACCGACCAACCATCTCGACGCCGAATCGGTGGAATGGCTGGAACAGTTCCTCGCGCGCTACACCGGCACCGTGGTCGCGGTGACGCATGATCGCTACTTCCTCGACAACGCCGCCGAGTGGATCCTCGAACTCGATCGCGGCCGCGGCATTCCGTGGAAGGGCAACTACACCGACTGGCTGGTGCAGAAGGACGAGCGCCTGAAGCAGGAAGACAATCAGGAGAAGTCGCGCCAGAAGGCCATCCAGAAGGAACTGGAATGGGCGCGCCAGAACGCCAAGGGCGGTCGCTCCAAGGGCAAGGCACGCCTTGCGCGCATCGAGGAATTGCAGGCCGTCGACTACCAGAAGCGCAACGAGACCAATGAAATCTTCATCCCGCCGGGCGAACGCCTCGGCAACAAGGTGGTCGAGTTCAAGCACGTCACCAAGAAGTTCGGCGATCGCCTGCTGATCGACGATCTCAGCTTCATGGTGCCGCCGGGCGCGATCGTCGGCATCATCGGCCCCAACGGCGCCGGCAAGTCGACGCTGTTCAAGATGATCACCGGGCAGGAGAAGCCGGATTCCGGCGAGATCGACATGGGTTCGACGGTGAAACTGGCCTACGTCGACCAGAGCCGCGACGCGCTGACCGGCAACCACAACGTGTTCCAGGAAGTGTCCGGCGGCCTCGACATCCTCAACATCAACGGCATCGAGATCCAGTCACGCGCCTACATCGGCCGCTTCAACTTCAAGGGCCAGGACCAGCAGAAACTGGTCGGCACGCTCTCCGGCGGTGAACGCGGCCGCCTGCACATGGCGAAGACGCTGTTGCAGGGTGGCAACGTGCTGCTGCTCGACGAACCCTCGAACGACCTCGACATCGAAACGTTGCGTGCGCTGGAGGATGCGTTGCTGGAATTCCCGGGCAACACCTTCGTGATCTCGCATGATCGCTGGTTCCTCGATCGCATCGCGACGCACATCCTCGCTTTCGAAGGCGATTCGCACGTCGAGTTCTTCCAGGGCAACTATCGCGAGTACGAGGAAGACAAGAAGCGGCGTCTCGGCAACGATGCCGGTCCGCATCGCCTGCGCTTCAAGGCACTGAAATAACCGGAACGCCCGCGGCAACGTGGGCGTTTCCACATGCGACCGAAGGAGATCGAGATGGGCTTCACCGACACATTGCGCGCACGCTGGACCGCCGCCAACTCGCTACTCTGCGTCGGCCTGGACCCCGACCCGGCGAAATTCCCCGATGCCTACGCCGACGACGACGATGCGCTGTTCGCGTTCTGCCGCGACATCGTCGATGCCACCGCCGAATACGCCTGCGCCTTCAAGCCGCAGATCGCCTACTTCGCCGCGCACAACGGTGGCGAGGCCGCGCTGCAACGGCTGATCGCCCACATCAATGCCGAACACCCCGACGTGCCGGTGATCCTCGATGCCAAGCGTGGCGACATCGGCAGCACCGCCGAGCAGTACGCGGTCGAAGCCTTCGATCGCTTCGGCGCCGACGCGGTGACGCTCAATCCCTACATGGGCCGCGATTCCGCGCAACCGTTCCTGCAGCGCGGCGATCGCGGCTGCGTCTTCCTCTGCCATACATCGAATCCGGGCGCGCGTGATTTCCAGGAACTCACCGTGCCTGATGGAAGCGGCGGCGGCGAACCGCTCTACCAGCGCATCGCCCGCACGATAGCCGGCGAATGGAACGGCGCGAACAATTGCGCACTGGTGGTCGGCGCGACTTTCCCGGAGGAGGAGTTGCGCGACACCATCAACCGCCATCGCTGAAACCCTCGTTATCGGCGCGCGAACGCCCGCGACACTGCGAACGGAAACCGCGCCCAGATCATCGCGAAGACCGCGAGCCGCGCCAGCGGGCCGTGCTGGGCGGCATCGAATTTGCGGAAGTAGCGCCACAGACCGCGATGCTTGTGCCATTCGACGAAGACCGGGCGCGAGCGCGAGGACACTCCGCGCACATGGGTCACGACGACGCTGTTGTCGATCGCGACGATGGCGCCCGCTTCGCGCACGCGTCGGCACAGGTCGAGATCCTCGGCATGCAGGCGATAGCTTGAATCGAAGCCAGCGATGCGTTCGAACAATGCACGCGGCACCAGCATCAAGGCACCGGACACCGCGGCGACGCGTTGCAGCGATTCGCCGTTCGATGGCACGGATAGATCGCGCATCGCGGGATTGCGCAACATCGCCACGAAATCGGGATCGCGACGACGCGCGGCGGGATCGTGGTCGCCGGCTTCATCGACCAGGTCGGCGCCAACCAGTGCTTCGCCGAGCAGCCTTGCATCGTCGCGCAAACGCGCCAGGGCATCCGCCGTCACCATCAGGTCGGGATTGACGAAGGCCAGCCATGGCGCATCGCTGTCATCCGCTCCCTGGTTGCAGCCGGCGGCGAACCCCTGGTTGTCGGGATTGGCGACGAAACGGATGCGCGGATCGACGGCCGCGTGCCGTTGCACGCACTCCATCGTGCCGTCGTCAGACGCATTGTCGATGACGCGGATCTGCACCACGTCATGCGCCGCGCGCAGATGGCGCAGGCAGGCGTCGATGGTGGACGCACTGCGATGGCTGACCACGATCGCGGCGATGCCTTCTCCCGCGCTCATTCGAACAACTCCGTCTGAGGCGGCAGCGGCTCGGCCACGGCGACGCGTTGCACCAGCTGTTCGCGCCATTCGTGCAGCGGATCGTTCATCAACATCGCCGCCATCCGCGAATACCAGTCGGGCCAGCGCACCGCCAGAGCGTCCTGGTCGCCATCCTGCAATTCGCCTTCGGCCAAACGACCCACAAACGCGGTTTCGCACAACACGTTGCGCCAGCCGAATCCGGCGAGTCGCAGCGACAGATCGGCCAGCGCCGCCGACCACGAGCCATAACTCGCATGATCGATGCCACCGGCCTTGCGCAGCGCGCGACCGCGCAACAGCACGGCATGCCCCACTGCTGCTGGCAATTCCGGATGCACCGGCGGCATTCCGCGCAAGGCATTCGCCAAGCGCAGCGGCTCGTCGGGCAAGGGGTTGAGATCGCCAAGTCGCGGCCACGACGCCAATTCACCGAGATTGCTCCACGGTGTCGCGGTGCCGATCGCGCCGTCACGCGCAAAGCAGGCCTGCAACTGGTTGAGCCAGCCCGGCACCGGCACGGCATCACTGGCGAGCACCACGACATCGGCATCCCCGCAGATGTCGAGCGCTTCGGCCACATGCGCGCTTTCGCCAATGGCGCGAGCGCGACGCGTGTAATCGGGCTCCAGCTTCGTCTGCGCGATCCAGTGTTCGATCACGCGCGCACTGCGCGGGCCGGCCTGGGCATCATCGATCAGCCACACGCGCGCACCCGCCGGCGTCGAGGCATCGAGTGCGGCGAGACAGGCATCCAGCGCCACATCATCCGGGCCAACCGGCAACAGGATGATGGGCAGATCCGGCATCAACCAACCCAGGCCCGCGCGTTGCGGAACATCCGCGCCCACGGCGAGGTCTCGCCCCAGCTGTCGGGATGCCAGCTGAAGTTGGCGGTGATGCGCGTGCGTTCCGGATGCGGCATCAGGAGGGTGACGCGGCCGTCATCGCTGCAAACGCCGGCCATGCCGTCGCGCGATCCGTTGGGATTGGTCGGGAAGCTCGTGGCGACGCGACCTTCGCCATCGACATAGCGCGCCACGACCGCGATTTTCGCCTGATCGCCGGCACTCGCGAATTGCATGCGACCTTCGCCATGCGCGACCACCACCGGAATGCGCGAACCGGCCATGCCACGCAGCAGGATCGACGGCGACTCCGGCAGTTCCACCTGCGACAGGCGCGCTTCGTATTGCTCGCTGGCGTTGCGTTGCAGGTCGGGGAAATGCGCGGCGCCGGGAATGATGTCGCGCAACTGCGCCAGCATCTGGCAGCCGTTGCAGACGCCCAGCGTGAAGGTGTCGGAACGCGCGAAGAACCGCGCGAACATCGCGCGCAAGACCGGACGTTCGAGGATCGAGGTTGCCCAGCCGCGGCCGGCACCGAGCACGTCGCCGTAGCTGAAGCCGCCGCAGGCGGCGAGGCCGACGAAATCGTCGAGCGTGGCGCGGGCTGCGATCAGGTCGCTCATGTTCACGTCCACCGCATCGAATCCGGCAGCCATGAAGGCCGAGGCCATCTCGACCTGGCCGTTGACGCCCTGCTCGCGCAGGATCGCCACGCGCGGACGCTTGCCTGGCGCGGTGAACGCTGCCGCGATGTCGTCCTCGGGATCGAAGGCCAGCTTGGGCACCAGACCCGGCGCATCGAAACGGCGCACGAGCTCGCGTTCCTGGTCGGCCGATTCCGGGTTGTCGCGCATGCGCTGCATCGCGTGCGTGACCGCCCACCAGGCGTCGAACAGTTCGTGCCAATGCCACTCGGCGACGGTCTTGCCGCCCGCCAGCACGCGGATGTCGTCAGCGGTGGTTGGCCTGGCGATGCGTTGCGCGCATTCGATCAGGCCGTGACGCGCGACCATGTCGGCGAATTCGGCGCGATCCTCGCTGCGGATCTGCACCACCGCGCCGAGCTCCTCGTTGAACAGCACTTCCAGCGGATCATCGTCGTGGGCGGTGGCCCAGCCGTCGAGCACGATGTCGAGGCCGCGATGCGATGCGAAGGCCATTTCGCACAGGGCCGCAAAGGCGCCACCGTCGGAACGGTCGTGGTAGGCCAGCAGCAGGCCGGCTTCGCGCGCGTCACGCATCAATTCGAAGAAGCCACGCAGCAATTCGGGATCGTCGAGATCGGGCACGTCGCCGCCGAAGCCATCGAAGCATTGCGCCAGGATCGAGCCGCCAAGACGACGCTGGCCGGCACCGAGGCCGATCAGCCACAGTTCGCTGTCGTCTTCGCGCGAGAGCAAAGGCGTCAGCTGCCTGCGCACGTCGTGCACCGGCGCGAACGCAGTGACGATCAGCGATACCGGCGATACCGATTTGTGCGCCTCGCCGTCGACCTGCCACTGCGCCTGCATCGACAGCGAATCCTTGCCGACCGGGATGCTCAGGCCGAGCGCCGGGCACAGCGCCATGCCCACCGCCTCCACCGCCGCATACAAACGCGCGTCTTCGCCCGGCGTGCCGGCGGCGGCCATCCAGTTGGCGGAAAGCTTGATGCGTTCGAGCGCGTCGACCGGCGCCGCGCACAGGTTGGTGATCGCTTCGCCGACCGCCATGCGCGCACTCGCGGCGGCATCCATCAGCGCCAGCGGCGTGCGTTCGCCGATCGCCATCGCTTCGCCGGCGTGGCCGTCGTAGCCGGCCAGGGTGATCGCGACGTCGGCCACCGGCATCTGCCACGGCCCGACCATCTGGTCGCGCGCGGTGAGGCCGCCGACGCTGCGGTCGCCAATGGTGACGAGGAAGGATTTCGAGGCGACGGTCGGATGCGCCAGCACGCGCAAACCGGCCTCGCGCAATGACAGGCCAGCGGTCGCGAGTTCGTTCCAGCGTGGCGCCTTCGGCGATTCGGCGTCGCGATGCATCTTCGGCGCCTTGCCGAACAGCACGTCCATCGGCAGGTCGATGGGGTTGGCTTCGGTCCGGGGCAACGCGATCGATTCCACCGTCGCGCCATGGCCCACCACCAGCCGTTCTTCCGCGGTCGCGTGGCCGACCACCGCGAACGGGCAGCGCTCGCGCGCGCACAGTGCGGCGAATTCGTCGACGCGATCGGCGGCGATCCCGAGGACGTAGCGTTCCTGCGATTCATTGCACCACAGCTGCATCGGCGACAGCGTGGGATCATCGCTGGGCACGCGGTCGAGATCGATCACGCCACCGACGCCGGAATCGTGCAGCAATTCGGGAATCGCGTTCGACAAGCCACCGGCGCCGACGTCGTGGATGCTGCGGATCGGATTGCGTTCGGCCAGGGCGACGCAGGCGTCGATCACTTCCTGCGCACGGCGTTCCATTTCCGGGTTGTCGCGCTGCACCGAAGCGAAATCGAGTTCCTCGGAACTCTGGCCCGATGCCAGCGAGCTCGCGGCGCCACCGCCAAGGCCGATCAGCATCGCCGGACCGCCGAGCACGATCACCGCGTCGCCCGGCTGCAGGCGGCGCTTCTCGACCAGTGCCGGTTCGATCGCGCCGAGACCGCCGGCGAGCATGATCGGCTTGTCGTAGGCGCGCACCAGGCCGTCGGGCTGTGCGATTTCGAACGTGCGGAAATAACCGGCGAGATTGGGACGGCCGAATTCGTTGTTGAATGCCGCCGCGCCGATCGGGCCTTCCAGCATGATCTGCAATGCCGGTGCCATCCGCGGATTGAGCACCCGCGGGTGTTCCCACGGCTGCGGCAATGTCGGGATGCGCAACGCCGACACGCTGAAACCGCAGAGGCCGGCCTTGGGCTTGCCGCCACGACCGGTCGCACCCTCGTCGCGGATTTCGCCACCGGAACCGGTGGATGCACCGGCATACGGCGAGATCGCGGTCGGATGGTTGTGTGTCTCCACCTTGATCGCGAACGCCGACTCCTGCTCCGGCTTGAGCACCCATTCGTGGCTGACGGGATCGGCCTGCAGGCGTCGCGTCGCGTAGCCTTCCACGACCGCGGCGTTGTCGCTGTACGCCGACAGCGTGTGCTGCGGCGTGCGCTGGTGGGTGTTCTTGATCATGCGGAACAGCGAACGTTCCTGCGCGTCGCCGTCCAGCGTCCAGCTGGCGTTGAAGATCTTGTGGCGGCAGTGCTCGGAATTGGCCTGCGCGAACATCATCAGTTCGACGTCGGCGGGATCGCGCTGCAATTCGCCATATCTCTGCTGCAGGTATTCGACTTCGTCATCGGCCAGGGCGAGGCCGAGGCGGCGATTGGCGGCATCGAGATCGTCGAGCGGCACGCGCTCCAGCGCGGCACGCGGATGCGTCTCGAACAGGTGCGCGGCATCGGCGACGTCAGCGAGCAGCGACTGCGTCATCGGATCGTGCAGCACCTTCGACAGCGCGGCCTGGGTGGCGGCATCGACCGGCCAACCGGAGACATCGAGACGAATGCCGCGCTCGACCCGCAACACCGGCAAGCCGGCGCCCTGGAGCAGTTCGGCGGCCTTGCTCGCCCACGGCGAAATCGTGCCTAGGCGCGGACTGACGTAGCGCGAGATCGAACCGGGAGCGCGTGGCTGCGAATCCGTACTGGCCTGGAGAATGCGGCCGAGTTTGGCGATGTCGAGCTTGTCGGAACCCGGCGAAGCATCGTCCTGTGGCTGCACCCAGTAGGTGAACCAGCTTGCGGTGATGCCGAGTTCGGGGGCGATGGCGCGGAGGCGGGCTTCCAGCCGTTCGCGGCGGAACGGCGACAGGGCCGGCTGGCCCTCGAGCACGATCATGTCCAGGAAAACCGTGGCGAATGGCCGCCTATTGTAGCGGAGCGGGCCTTACTGCTTGGCCACCGAGTCCAGCCACTGCTTCATCCGCGACGGGTCGAGGTAGCCCGGCGCCGCCACGCCGTTGGGCGCGACGATCATCGGGGTACCGGTCAGGCCCAGGCGCTGGCCGAGGTCGTACTCCATCGCCACCGGGCTGCTGCAACGGGGCGCACTGATGCGCTTGCCATTCTTGGCGTCGGTCAGCGCCTTGCCGCGATCGGCCGAACACCACACCGCTTCCATCTGGCTGAAGTCGTCGCTGGCCGGCCCCATGCGCGGATAAGCGAGATATTCAACGGCGATGCCCTGGGCGTTGTACTGGGCAATCTGGCTGTGCAGCTTCTGGCAGAAGCCGCACTGGATGTCGGTGAACACGCTGACCGTGTATTTCGGATTGGCCGGCGCGAAGACGATGCGCTGGGATGCCGGGACCTTGGCCAGTTCCTCGCGGCGGAGCGCCGACATCGTGGCCTCGCTCAGATCCTTCTTGGCCACGGTGTCATACAGGTTGCCCTGCATGACGTAGCGGCCATCATCGGAAACGTACAGGGTCTGGCCGGCGACGATGAGTTCGCGGAAGCCCGGCATCGGCGCGGCGGCGACGCGGTCGACCTTCAATTGCGGATTCGCCTTGTGGAGTGCATCGATCGCGCGCGCTTCGGGCGAGCCCGCGACCGGTTTGGCAGCCGCGGCGGCGATCGGCACCGGCGCGGGTTTCGCGTCGGCCTTGGCGGTTTCCGCAGCCATCGGCTTGGCGCAGGCGGTCAGGCTGGCGATCGCCATCGTGGTGGCGAGGAAAAGACGCAAGTTCATCACGATCCGGGAAATTCTGGTCACCACGGCATTTTCGCATGGATTTTCGCGGGAACGGCCCGGCAAGCTGAACGCCTAGCCCCGCGGATGATGGCGGGCGTGCAGCGACTTCAATTGTTCGCGCGCCACCAGCGTGTAGATCTGGGTGGTCGACAATGCACTGTGGCCGAGCAGCATCTGCAATGCGCGCAGGTCGGCGCCATGGTTGAGTAGATGGGTCGCGAAGCTGTGGCGCAGCGCATGCGGGCTGACGCGCGCAGGATCGATGCCGGCCAGCACGGCGTAGCGCTTGACCAGTGTCCAGAATGCCTGGCGGGTCAGCGGCTGGCCCTTCGCCGTGAGGAACAACGTTTCCAGCGATTTGGTCGCGTCCGTTTTTCTGGATTTCCCCGGCGCCGGCGATGGCGATGACGGCTGGGGATTTTTCCGTTGCGGTGGAATCAGTGTCGAGCGCACGCCCAGGTATTTCTCCAGCCAGTGCTGGGCTTCCTCTCCCAGCGGCACCAGTCGCTCCTTGCTCCCCTTGCCGCGGACACGCAGCACGCCTTGGCGCAGATTGGGTGCCGTAGCCGGAAGATCGACCAGTTCACTCACGCGCAAGCCGCAGGCGTACATCAGCTCCAGCATCGCGCGATCCCGCAGGCCTACCGTCGTATCGACGTCAGGCGCCGCCAGCAGCGCCTCGACCTGCCCTTCCGCCATCGCCTTGGGCAGGCTGCGCGGCATCTTCGGACTGTCGAGCAGCGCCACCGGATCGTCGCTGCGCACGCCGCGACGGATGCGATCGGCATAGAACATCCGCAGTGCCGACAACAGGCGCGCGGTACTTCGCGGCGAATAGCGCTGCTCGCTGCGCCACGCAAGCAACCCGTAGAGATCACTGCGACTGGCGTCGACCAGTTGCACGCGCTTGGTCGCGCACCAGCGCGACGCGCCCTCGAGATCGCGCCGATAGCTGTCCAGTGTCGCGCGCGCCAGGCCGTGTTCGGCCCACGCGGACTCCAGGCAGGATTCGATCGCGGCGATGTCGGCGTCGGCCGCGTCCGGCAGCTGCAGCGAGGCCATGCGGCGTTCGGCGGGAGTCCGTGCACTCATGCGCGCAGCCTACCGCTTATCCTTGTGGCGATGAACGCCCCCGATGCCATCCAACATCCACGCGCCCTGCTCGGCTGGCGCCTGCTGTGCCTCGTCTACGATTTCTTCCCGGCGTTGGCGCTGTGGTTCGTCACCATCATCGCCATGCTCGTGGCCAATGGCGGCAACGCAGTCCAGAGCGGCACCTGGGCCGGATGGCTGGAAACCCTGCTGATGTTCGTCGTCACCGGCGCGTACGCGACCGTCAGTTGGCGTCGCGGCGGACAGACGATCGGGATGAAACCGTGGCGGGTGTATGTCGATGCCGCATCAGGCGGACCGGCACCATTGCGCGCACTGTGGATCCGCTACCTGGTCGGCTGCGTGTCGCTGGCGTGCGGCGGACTCGGGTTCTGGTGGGCGCTGTTCGATCGCGATCGCCTGACCTGGCACGACCGCGCGAGCGGTACGCGCTTCGTGCGCGACCTGCAGCGGGATGCCGCGCGCGCCTAGCTCGATCGCCGCCGGAACAGCAGCCACGAGATGCCCAGCATCACCACCACCGGGATCAGGTAGGCGATGCGGAAATCGAGTTTGAACGCCCCCGCGAGTCGCGCCATCTGCGTTTGCAGCATCATGAAACCGATCGCGAACACGATGCCGAGGAACAGCCGCTTGCCAAGGCCGCCGCTGCGCAACGTGCCGAACGCGAACGGAATCGCCGCGAGGCACAGCGCCAGCACGTTCAACGGATAGAACCAGTGCGACCAGTAGTGCTCCTCGACTTCGCCGGGGTCGAGCTGGTTGCGCTCGCGGTAATCCAGTGCCTGCCTGAGGTCATGCGTGCTCATGTAGCGCGGACGGCTCACCGTGCTGGCCAGCGCGGTGTCGTCGAGCGTCGACTTCCACTGTTCCTGGTCGGAATGGACCTTCTCTACCGAAGCGTCGGAAAAGGTGACGCGGTCGACGCCCTTCAGCACCCAGCCGCCGGGCCGGTGTTCGCCGCTCTGGACGTAGGCGATCGACTTCAGCCGCCCGTTCGATTCGAACTCGTACAGGCGCATGCCGCGCAATTCCAGCCAGCGGTCCTTGCCCTCGTCGTGGTTCTGGCCTTCGGTGGCGCTGATGAAGGTATCGCCCTCGCGCGCCCACACGCCCTTGAACTGCAGCATCACCGTGTCATTGGTCTTGCGCGCGGTGCGATAGGCGGCGGCGCGATCCTGTGCCCATGGCGACACGGTCTCGACGTTGGCCATCATCACCAGCGTCATCAGGCCGACCACCATCGCCACGGCGAAGCTGATGCGCCGGCGCGAGAGGCCAAGTGCACGCATCACCGTCAGTTCGGAGGTCGCCGCGAGTTGTCCCAATGCCAGCAGCGAACCGATCACCGCCGCGGTCGGGAAGTGGAAATACATCCTGTACGGCAGGGTGTAGAGGCTGACGACGACGGCATCGAGCGCGGTGAATGCACCCTTGCCGACGTTGCCCATCTCGGTGAGCACGCCGCCGATCATGAAGTCCATGCCGACGACGACGAACCACGCCGCCAGGACATAAGCCAGCACCACGCGGCCGATGTAGAGATCGTGGATTTTCGGGAACGGCATCATCGGCGCAGCCTCCCCGGATTGCCATCGCGGAAGTAGGCCCAGAAGGCCAGCGCCAGCAGCGGGACCACCAGCCACCACAGCCCGAGCGCGATCGGAATCTTGCCGCTGCCCAGCCACTGCTTGCCCAGCAGCATCAGCTGCGCGGCCAGCAGGTAGCCGACGACGCCGGTGACGATGCGGCCGTAGCGCGCCTGGCGCGGCGGGCTGCGCGACAGCGGGATCGCGAGCAAGGCCAGCGCCAATGCCACCAGCGGCGGCGCGATGCGCCAGTGCAATTCGGCCTTGGCCTCGCGTGCCGGCGCCGCCAGCAACGCCGACGTCGGCTGGCTCTGGACGCGGTCGTCGACGTCGCCGTTGTCGCGATCCGGCATCTTCACGTCATTGGTCTTGTATTGCAGCAGGCGGTAATCGAGGGTGCCGGCGCCCAACGGTCCTTCCACCTCGAAACCGTCGGTCAGGCGCAGGTAGCGCGCGCGGCTGCCATCCAGCCACACCGTGCCATCGGACGAGGTGGTCACGTCCATCCGGCCCTTCTTCTCGCGGTAGATGAAGACGCGGCGGAAACGGCTGCCATCTGCGGTCATGTCGCCGACGTAGACAACTCCGTTGTTCGCGCCCGGCAGCTGGGTGAATTTGCCCGGTTCCAGTCCGGCGATCAGCATGTTGCGGTTGGCCTCTTTCACCATCGCGCGGCCGTAACGGTCCGACCACGGCGCCAGCCACAGCGAGCACAGCGCGATCACCGCCACCATCGGCAGGATCACCGGCAGCAACGGTCCCAGCAGGCGGCGCGGGCCGACGCCGACCGAGGCCAGCACCGGCATCTCGGCATCACGGTAGAGGCGGCTCATCGCCAGCAACAGGCCCAGCATCAGCGCCAGCGGCAGGATCAGCGGCATCCAGCCGATCATCACCAGCCCGAGCTGGGCGAACATCATCCCCGCCGGCATGCGTCCGGTGGCGATGTCGCGCAGCACGTCCATGAAGGCCGCTCCGACCATCACCATCAGCAACACCACGAGCGCGGCGAACACCGACTGCAGGAATTCACGCACCAGGTACTTGTCGAGCGTCTTCATTCGGGGCTTTGGGCCTGTTACCGCTAAACTAACGGGTTCACGCGACGCAGTCCTTGGACCGTCCCCGCGCGGGGGGATGGGGGATTGTACGTAAGTCTGCAGGAATCTCGTTGATGGCCCTCGAATTTGCACTGAACCACGCTGATCCCCTTCACTTCGACGGCGATTGCCTGGTGATCGGGCTGTTCGCCGACAAGACCTTCACCGCCACCGGCCAGGCGGTGGATCGCGCCAGCGGCGGCCACCTGTCCCGGCTGGCCGAGCGCGACGACCTCTCCGGCAAGACCGGCGCCAGCGCCCTGCTCCATGACGTCGCCGGCGTGACCGCGCCGCGCGTGCTGGTGATCGGGTTGGGAGATGCCGACAAGTTCGCCACGCCGCAGTACCTCAAGGCCGTGGGCGATGCCGCCCGCCCCCTGCGTACCGGCCCGGTCAAGCGCGCCCTCTTCACCTTGAGCGAAGTGGCGGTCAAGGACCGCGATGCCGCGTGGGCGATCCGCCAGGCCGCGATCGCCGCCGACCACGCCTGCTATCGCTACGTCCACACCCTGGGTCGCGACAACAAGAAGCGCGAAGAGACCGGCCTCGAACACCTTGCGATCCAGGGCAACGACGACTTGGCCCTGGCCCACGGCATCGCCATCGCCGGCGGCGTCGCCTTCGCGCGCGAACTCGGCAACCTGCCGCCGAACGTGTGCAATCCGTCCTACGTCGCCGAACAGGCGCAGTCCTTCGCCAAGGGCTTCGACAAGGTCGGCTGCGACGTGCTGGACGATGCCGCGATGGAAGCGCTCGGCATGGGCTCGCTGCTCGCCGTGGCGCGCGGTTCGGCCAATCGCCCGAAGCTGGTGGTCCTGAAGTACTCCAACGGCGGTGATGCCAAGCCGTTCGTCATGGTCGGCAAGGGCATCACCTTCGATACCGGTGGCGTCAATCTGAAGACCCAGGGCGGCATCGAGGAGATGAAGTACGACATGTGCGGCGCGGCCAGCGTGCTCGGCGCCTTCGTGTCGGCGGTCGGGATGGAGCTTCCGATCAATCTCGTCGCGATCGCCGCGGCGGTCGAAAACGCCATCGACGGCGACGCCTATCGTCCTTCCGACGTCATCACCAGCATGTCGGGCAAGACCATCGAAGTCGGCAACACCGACGCCGAAGGCCGCCTGATCCTGTGCGACGCGCTGACCTATGCCCAGCGCTTCGAGCCTCAGGCGCTGATCGACGTCGCCACCCTGACCGGCGCGATGATGGTCGCGCTCGGCAAGTTCGCCACCGGCGTGATGACCAAGTCCGATGACGACCTCGCGCGCGAACTGATCGCTGCCGGCGAGACCGTGTTCGACCGCGCCTGGCAGATGCCGTTGTGGGACGAATACCAGACCATGCTCGATTCCGCCTTCGCCGACGTCTACAACATCGGCGGCCGCTGGGGCGGCGCGATCACCGCCGGCTGCTTCCTGTCGCGCTTCACCGAGGGCCAGCGCTGGGCGCACATGGACATTGCCGGCGTCGCCAATGGTGACGGCAAGATGGGCATGGCCACCGGCCGTCCGGTCGGCTTGCTCAGCCAGTGGCTGCTCGACCGCGTGGCGTGAACCAGGTGGCGCGCGCGGATTTCTACCTGATCGACAAGCCGCGTTTCCGCGACGAACCGCTGCTGCTGGTGTGCGAGCTCGCGCGCAAGGCCTTCGAAGCCGGCCTCTACTCCCTGGTGCTGACGCGCGACGCGACGCAGGCGGAAGCGCTCGACGACCTGCTGTGGTCGTTCGATCCCGACGCCTACATCCCGCACCAGATCGCCGGCAGCGACGACGACGAAGACGAAGCCGCGGTGCTGATCGCCGCGCCCGATGCCGATGTCGCGTTGCGCCCGCTCGTGATCAACCTGCGCGATGACGTGGTCGAAGGCACGTTCGATCGCGTGCTGGAAGTCGTGCCCGCCGATCCGGCCGCGCGCGCGCCGCTGCGCGAACGCTGGAAGCACTACCAGTCGCGCGGCTTCGACGTCAAGAAACACGACATGTAAGGCAATGCAGATGACCAACCTCGCCCAGAGCTACCAGCCCGCCGACTTCGAATCCCGCCTGTACGCGCAGTGGGAAGCGTCGGGCGTCTTCGCGCCGCAGGGCGACGGCCCCGCCTACACCATCCTCCTGCCGCCCCCGAACGTCACCGGCACGCTGCACATGGGCCACGCCTTCCAGTTGTCGCTGATGGACGCGCTGGTGCGCTACCACCGCATGCGCGGCTTCCGCACGCTGTGGCAGGTCGGCAGCGACCATGCCGGCATCGCCACCGAAATGGTGGTGTCGCGCAATCTCGCCATCGCAGGCAGTGGTGAAACCCGCGATTCGCTGGGTCGCGAGAAATTCATCGAAAAAGTGTGGGAATGGAAGGGCCAGTCCGGCGACAACATCGAACGCCAGATGCGCCGCATCGGCGCGTCGGGCGACTGGTCGCGCAAGACCTTCACCATGGACGAAGCGCCGTCCGCCGCGGTGGTCGAAACCTTCGTGCGCCTGTTCGAGCGCGGCCTGATCTACCGCGGCCAGCGCCTGGTGAACTGGGATCCGGTGCTGCAGACCGCGGTGTCCGATCTCGAAGTGGTGAGCGAGGAAGAGAACGGTCATCTGTGGTCGATCCGCTACGACGTGATCGATGCCGAGCCGGGCCAGCCCGACCACGTGGTTGTCGCGACGACGCGCCCGGAAACCATGCTCGGCGACACCGCGGTGATGGTGCATCCCGAGGACGAACGCTACGCCGCGCTGGTCGGCAAGCGCGTGCGCCTGCCGATGGTGGGCCGCGAGATCCCGGTGATCGCCGACGATTACGTCGATCGCGAATTCGGCACCGGCGTGGTCAAGGTCACGCCCGCGCACGACTTCAACGACCATGCCGTGGGCCAGCGCCACAACCTGCCGCTGATCAACATCTTCACCGATGTCGCCTCCATCAACGACAATGCGCCGGAGCGGTATCGCGGCCTCGATCGCGTCGCCGCGCGCAAGGCCATCCTTGCCGAGCTTGAAACGCTGGGCCATCTGGTCGAGACAAAGCCGCATCGCCTGCAGGTGCCGCGCGGCGATCGCAGCGGCCAGGTGATCGAGCCCTATCTCACCGACCAGTGGTTCGTGAAGATGGACGATCTCGCCAAGCGCGGTCTGGAACTCGTCGAGAACGGTTCGGTGAAGTTCGTGCCGCCGAACTGGATCAACACCTATCGCCACTGGATGGAAAACATCCAGGATTGGACGATCAGTCGCCAGCTGTGGTGGGGCCATCGCATTCCCGCGTGGTTCGACGACGCCGGCCATGTCTACGTCGCGCACGACGAAGCCGAAGCGCACGCGCAGGCCGCGGCGAAGCACGGTGGCACCGCGCCGGCATTGCGCCAGGACAGCGACGTGCTGGAAACCTGGTTCTCCTCGGCGATCTGGCCGATCAGCACCATGGGCTGGCCGAACGCGCAGGCGATGGCGGAGCGCGGTTTCAACCGCTACCTGCCGAGCAGCGTGCTGGTGACAGGCTTCGACATCATCTTCTTCTGGGTCGCGCGGATGATCATGATGACGGACGCGCTGACCGGCGAAGTGCCGTTCCGCGACGTCTACATCACCGGCCTCGTCCGCGACAAGGACGGCCAGAAGATGTCGAAGTCGAAGGGCAATATCCTCGACCCGATCGACATCATCGACGGCATCAACGCCGATGCGCTGGTGGGCAAGCGCACCACCGGGCTGATGAAGCCGCAGGACGCGCCCAAGATCGAGAAGGCGACGCGCAAGGAATTTCCCGAAGGCATCGCCGCCCACGGCGCCGACGCGCTGCGCTTCACCATGTGCGCGCTGGCCGGTCCCGGTCGCGACATCAAGTTCGATCTCGCCCGCGCCGAGGGCTACAAGAATTTCTGCAACAAGCTGTGGAACGCCACGCGTTTCGTGCTGATGAATGTCGGCGAGGACGCCCGCTTCGATGGCGTGCCGCAGCCGCAAACCGATGCCGAGAAGTGGATCCTCGTGTCTCTAGCAAGGACCGCATCCGCTGCCGAGGAGCACTTCGCCAACTATCGCTTCGACCTGCTGGCGCAGACGCTGTACGAATTCGCCTGGAACCAGTTCTGCGACTGGTTCGTGGAACTGGCGAAACCGGCCTTGAATGGTGACGACAAGGCCGCTGCCGATTCGACCCGTCACACGTTGCTGTTCGTGCTGGAACGCCTGCTGTGCCTGCTGCATCCGCTGGTGCCGTTCGTCAGCGAGGAACTGTGGCAAGCGGTCGCGCCCAGGCTCGGCAAGTCCGGCAGCATCATGACGCAGCCGTACCCAACCATGTTTGAGGTCCAAACCTATCTGACCGATGAGTTCCAAGCCTCCGAAGCCGACATCGAATGGCTGAAGGCGATGGTCACGGCGCTGCGCCGCATGCGCAGCGAGCTCGGCATTTCGCCGGCCAAGCAGGTCATGTTGCTGGTGCGTGGTGACAACACCGGCGATGCCGCACGCGTGTCGAACTTCGACGCGGCGCTGCGCTTCCTCGCCCGCATCGAGCGCATCGAAACCCTCGATGGCGAACCGCCGGCCGCAGCCGCGGCGCGTGTCGGCGATCTCGACCTGTTCGTGCCGCTGGAAGGCCTGGTCGATCTTGATGCCGAGCGCGTGCGTCTCGACAAGGAACTGAAGCGCGTCGAAGCGGAACTCACGAAGTCGCAGAACAAGCTCGCGGCATTCGAAGGCAAGGCGCCCGCGCACGTGATCGAGCAGGAGCGCCAGCGTCTCGGCGAATGGACCGCGCAGCGCGATGCGTTGGCGGGGCAGCGTGCGCGGCTGGGTTAATCCCCCAGCAACTCCATCGCCATCACGATCGCGTCTTCGCGCTGGCCGTTCGCGGCCGGGTAATAGCGTGGGCGCCGCCCGATCTCGTTGAAGCCGATGCCGTGGTACAGCGCGATCGCATGCGTGTTCGACGGCCGCACCTCGAGGAACATCTGGCGCGCACCACGCGTCCGCGCCAGTTGCAGCAGCGACGTCAGCAACGAACGCCCCACCCCGCGTGATTGCACCGACGGGTCCACGCACAGATTGAGCAGATGGCATTCGTCGGCGGCATGATTCAGGACGCCATAGCCGAGCACCGCGCCGGCACCATCTTCCAGCATCCACGCCGAGTATCCCGCGCGCAGGCAGTCGCGAAACACCTTGCGCGACCACGGATGCGGATAGCCGCGCTCTTCCACCACCATCACCGCGTCGAGATCGCTTTCTCGGATCGGGCGCAGGCGGCCGGACGGCATCTGCGGGGGCGAAGTCACCGCGCTCACGATCGTCGCAATCGCCTCAGCAACGGCCACAGCGCGCGCTTGGCGGCGGCATTGCCGCGCAGTCCCGACAACGGTTCCGCCAGCGCCAGTACCTTCTGTTCGCGGGCGTCGCCACCCGCCGCCTTCAACAGATGGCGCAATAACGCATCACCTGTTTCCACAGGGGCACGTGGTGCAGCGGCGATATCCCCGCCCCCCAGTGCGTAGACCTCGATCCCCAGCTCGGCCAGGGCCTCGCGCTGGAATGCATCCCAATTCACGCAGGCGCACCCTGGCGACGGCGCACCAGCATCATCGCCGGTCCCGACAACGCATAAAGTCCGAACACGCAAAGCAAGGTGCGCGCGGGCGCCAATGCCAACGCGATCAACGCGATCACGACGCCGACCAGCATCATGAAAGGCACGCGTTCGGAACGCGGACCCTCGCCGCCGCCCTTGAAACTGGTGTAGCGCACGCGGCTGACCATCAGCAAGGCGACGATCACCGTCAATCCGAGGACCGGCAGGCTCAACTCGTCACCCTCGGTCCAGCCCAGGCCATGGAACGTCCACACGAAACTCGCGAGCACCGCCGCCGCCGCCGGACTGGCGAGGCCGATGAACCAGCGCTTGTCCACCGCCTTCACCTGGCTGTTGAAGCGCGCCAGCCGCAGCGCCGCGCAGGCCGCATAGAGGAAGGCCGCCAGCCAGCCGAGCTTGCCGGCGGTCGCGCCCTGGTCGCGCAGCGATTCCAGCGCCCAGTGGTAGACCAGCAGCGCCGGCGCCATCCCGAAACTGATGAGGTCGGACAGCGAGTCGTATTGCACGCCGAATTCGCTCTGGGTGTTGGTCAGGCGCGCGACACGGCCATCGAGACCATCGAGAATGGCGGCGATGAAGATGGCGATGCAGGCGTGTTCGACCAGTCCCTGCGACGAGGCGATGATCGAATAGAACCCGGAGAACAACGCTCCGGTGGTAAACAGGTTGGGCAGCAGGTAGATGCTGCGGCGCGCGGGCGACGGGGTCGGGGCAGTCATTGGCGGCAGTGTACCCGGGACACGCCGTTTCCGGCCGGAAACGCCTGCTGCATGGCACAATCGGGGGTCGCCGCACTCTGGATACTGCTGTAATGCGCCTCTCGCAATTCCATCTCAGGACCGAGAAAGAAACCCCCGCCGAAGCCGAGCTGGCCAGCCACAAGCTGATGCTCAGGGCCGGGATGATCCGCAAGCTCGCCGCCGGGCTCTACACCTGGTCGCCGCTGGGCCTGCGCGTGCTGCGCAAGGTCGAGGGCATCGTCCGCGAGGAGATGAACCGCGCCGGCGCGATCGAGATGGCGTTGCCGCTGATCCAGCCCAGGGAACTGTGGGAGGAAACCGGGCGCTGGGAGAAGTTTGGCGGCCAGTTGCTGAAGATCAAGGATCGCAAGGAGCAGGAATACTGCTTCAGCCCCACCGCCGAGGAAGCGGTGACCGAGTTCGCGCGCAACGAACTGACCAGCTACAAGCAGTTGCCGGTCAATCTCTACCAGATCAGCACCAAGTTCCGAGACGAGATCCGCCCGCGCTTCGGCGTGATGCGCGCGCGCGAGTTCCTGATGAAGGACGCCTATTCCTTCCATCTCGACGACGAATCGCTGCACGCCGAATACCGCAACATGTACGACACCTACACCCGCATCTTCACCCGCCTCGGGCTGAAGTTCCGCGCGGTGGCGGCGGATACCGGCGCGATCGGCGGCAGCGCCTCGCACGAATTCCAGGTGCTGGCCGATTCCGGCGAGGACGCCACGGTGTTCTCGGATGGTTCCGACTACGCCGCCAATGTCGAACTGGCGGAAGCGGTGTCACCCGGCCCGCGCGGTGCCGCGACGGAAGCCTTGCGCGACATCGACACGCCCACCCAGAAGACCTGCGAGGACGTCGCCGCGTTGATGGGCATCCCGCTGCAGCGCACCGCGAAATCGGTGGCGATCATCGGAACCGACAGCGACGGCAACGACCAGTTCGTGCTGGCGCTGGTGCGTGGCGACCACATGATCAACGAGATCAAGCTGGCCAAGCTGCCCGGTCTCGGCGAATACCGCCTCGCCACCGAAGCGGAAATCCTCGACCACCTCGGCAGCGAGCCCGGTTTCCTCGGCCCGCTGAACGCATCGAGGCCGATCCGCGTGATCGCCGATCGCAGCGTCGCCGCGATGTCCGACTTCGTGGTCGGCGCCAACAAGCCGGGCTTCCACATCGCTGGCGTCAACTGGGGCCGCGACCTGGCGGAACCCGATGGGGGCGACGTCGCCGACATCCGCAACGTCGTCGCCGGTGATCCCTCGCCGGACGGCAAGGGCGTGCTGCAGATCGCCCGTGGCATCGAGGTCGGCCACGTGTTCGCGCTCGGCCGCAAGTATTCCGAGGCGATGAAGGCCACCGTGCTCGACGCCAACGGCAAGACGGTCAACCCGGCGATGGGTTGCTATGGCGTCGGCGTGTCACGCATCGTCGCCGCGGCGATCGAACAGAACCACGATGCCGCCGGGATCATCTGGCCCGACGCGATGGCACCGTGGTCGGTCGCGGTCTGCGTGATCAACCCCAAGAACGATCCCGCAGTGGCCACCGCCGCCCAGGCGCTGCACGACGAACTGCAGCAGCGCGGCATCGACGTGGTGCTGGACGATCGCGGCCTGCGCCCCGGCGCGATGTTCGCCGACATGGAGCTGATCGGCATTCCGCACCGCGTGGTGGTGTCCGAACGCGGCCTCGCCGCCGGCCAGTTCGAATATCGCCATCGCCGCGCCGCCGAGGCGGAATCGCTGGACCGTGACGCACTGCTCGCCAGGCTGGGTGCCTGACGCGCGAGAATCCTTCACCGCCACTCATGACCAGGGATGTGACATGACCACGAAGAAGACCGCGAAAAAGGGCGCCAGCAAAAAGGCGCCTGCCAAGAAGGTCCCCGCAAAGAAGGCCATCGCCAAAAAGGCTGCAACGAAGAAAGCGCCGGGCAAGAAGCAGCCGCCCCCGCCTCCGCCCATGCTGGCGATGGAATCGGCGCCGACGCCTCCTCCCGGCAGCAAGGACTTCCAGACCGGCTGAAGCCGCGGTCGCGTCAAAGGTTGCGTCGCGCCGAAATCACCAGGTTGCCGAACAACAATCCGGCGATCAGCGCACCAAGGATGTTGAGCACCGCCAGCAGCGCTGCCTGGCCGGCCGATGCATTCTGTTCCTGCACCATCGTCATCAAGCCGCGCAGGCTCGCGCTTCCCGGCACCAGCAGGATGATGCCGGGCAGCCGCACGATCGCGCCGGGACGATTGAACAGGCGCGCGTAGGCATTGCCGATCGCGGTCATCGCGAATGCGGCGAGGAAGGTGCCGGCGACACCGTCGCCCGCCTGTCCGGCGAAACGCGAAATCAGGTAGCCGGCGATGGCCGATGACATCACCACCAGTCCGTCGCGGCGATCGGCGCGGAATACCACCACGAACGTGGCGGCGGCCAGCAGCAAGCCGGCGCCTTCCACCCAGTCCGGTTGCGGGCGCGCATAGCGGATCTGGGGGTCGATGCCGAGCGCATCGGCGCAGGCCAGCGCGATCATCACGCCGATGGTGAGCTTGAGGATCAGCGTCAGCGCACCGGCGAAGCGCGCGGTGCCCGAGACCAGGTGCTGGCTGGTGAGTTCGTTGATGGCGTTGGTGAACGACATGCCGGGCAGCAGCACCACCAGCGATGCGATCACCACGGTATTGAGGTTGAGTGGTGCGATGAAGGTCGCGACCAGGATGGCGACGGTCGCGGCGAGGATGCCGGCCATCGCCTCGGAACTTTCCTTGAGGAAACTGCGGCGACCGACGTAGTTCATCCAGCCACCGATCAGCATGCCGGCGACGCCCGCGGTGCCGATGTCGAGCCAGGGCAGGCGCAGCAACGCGGCGACCGCCAGCGAAATCAGGCCGAAACTCAGGGCATCGGTCCAGAAGCGCGGCGGCTTGCGGCGTGCATCGAGCGCGCGCAACGCTTCCTGGCCTTCCTGCAGGCCGATGTGCCCGGCCATCACGTCTTCGGCGATGCGATCGGTTTCACTCAGGCGGTAGAGATCGGTATCGCCGGGATTCAACCGGATCACCCGCGTCTCGGTGAGCGGGCTGGCCTGCGCCGGATCGCGGAACGACAGGATCATCCCGGTCGGGTTCGACCACGGTTCGCATTCCACCTTCAGCCGCCGCGCGACGCCAAGCACCGCGCCTTCGAGGCGCTGCGCGGTGGTGCCGCAGGTGTGCAGATGGGTCGCCAGCGCGACCAGGAAGTCGACGCGGGACTGGAACGGCGCGAGGGCAGGCGTGGACGGCGGCATCCGGATAGGATCGCACGCCGCAACACAACGATCAGCATCGACGCGGTAGGCTTGCCGGACCGCCAGTTCCCGCATCCATGGCCGATCCCGATTCCACCATCCGCCCCACCCTGCGTCGCGACGGCAACACGCTGCTGTTGTCCGGCGACTGGACGCTGCGCAACGTCGACGCGATCACCGCGTTGATGAAAGGACTGGCGCCGGGCCCGCGCGCGATCGATGCCACTGCCATCCGGGTGCTGGACTCGCTGGGCGCGCTGGCGCTGTTGCACCTGGCGCGCATCGTCAACATCGGCGAAGACGCGATCCACTTCAATGACAACCAGTACGCGCTGATCGAGGCGATCCGCGAAGTCTCCGACGACCGCCCCGCACCGCCGCGCGACTTCGGCTTTCGCGCCGTGCTCGATCGCATGGGCCGCAGCGTGGTGCGCAACTGGCAGCAGATCGTCACGCTGGTCGGCTTCCTCGGCGAAACGCTGGCGAAGATGGTGCGCCTGGTCGGCCAGCCGCAGCGGATCCGGCTGACCTCGGTGGTGTTCCAGATGGAACAGGTCGGGCTCGATGCGGTGCCGTTGATCCTCCTGCTCAATTTCCTGGTCGGCGCCGTGGTCGCCTTCCTCGGCGCCAACGTACTCAAGGATTTCGGCGCGACCATCTTCGTGGTGGAACTGGTCGATGTCGCCTTCTTGCGCGAATTCGCCGTGCTGCTTACCGCGATCGTGCTCGCCGGCCGCACCGCCAGCGCCTTCGCCGCCCAGATCGGCGCGATGGTCAGCCGCGAGGAAGTCGACGCGATGCGCACGCTCGGGCTCGACCCGGTCGACGTGCTGGTGATCCCGCGGGTGATCGCCCTGCTGGTGATGCTGCCGCTGCTCACCTTCCTGGCGATGCTGGCCGGCCTGTTCGGCGGCATGACCGTCGGCGCCATGAGCCTCGACATCCCGATGCAGGCGTGGCTGTCGCGCATGGACAGCACCATCCACGTGCGCCACTTCCTGGTCGGCATCAGCAAGGCGCCGTTCTTCGCCATGGTGATCGCCCTGATCGGCTGCCTGCAGGGCCTGCAGGTGGAAGGCACCGCGCAATCGGTGGGCGAACGCACCACCGCCAGCGTGGTGCAATCGATTTCGCTGGTGATCGTGCTGGATGCGCTCGCCGCGATGTGGTTCATGTACATGGACTTCTGATGGAGAAGCACGGCGCCACCACCGGACAAGACGATCCCGGCCTCGCGATCCGCGTGCGCGGACTGGTCAACCGCTTCGGCGCGCAAGTCGTGCACGATGGCCTCGACCTCGATGTCCGCAAGGGCGAGATCCAGGGCATCGTCGGCGGATCCGGCACCGGCAAATCGGTGCTGATGCGCACCATCCTCGGCCTCAACCAGCCGGACGACGGCGACGTGCGCGTGCTCGGCCACGATCCCTTCGGCAGCAGCGCCGATCGCCACGCCATCGAGCGCAATACCGGCGTGCTGTTCCAGGATGGCGCGCTGTTCTCCTCGCTCACCGTCGGCGAGAACGTCGAGGTGCCGCTGAAGGAACATCATCCCGACCTCGAGCCGCGCATCCGCGAGGAACTCGCCCTGCTCAAGGTCAAGCTCGCCGGCCTGCCCGCCGATGCCGTCGCCAAGCTGCCATCGCAGTTGTCGGGCGGCATGCGCAAGCGCGCCGGACTGGCGCGGGCGCTGGCACTGGATCCGCCGATCCTGTTCCTCGACGAACCGACCGCCGGCCTCGACCCCATCGGCGCCTCGCAGTTCGATGAACTCATCCTCACCCTCAAGCACGCGCTGGGGCTGACGGTGTTCCTCATCACCCACGATCTCGATACCCTGTATGCCATCTGCGACCGGGTCGCGGTGCTGGCCGATCGCAAGGTGCTGATCAACGCGCCGTTGTCCGAAGTGGAACGCTTTGACCAGCCATGGGTGCAGGAATACTTTCACGGACCCCGCGGGCGGGCGGCGCAAACTATCCACCAGCGCAACCTCATCGACCACACGACCAGCTAGACGATGGAAACCAAGGCCAATTACGTTCTGATCGGTGCCTTCACGCTGCTCGTCTCGGTGGGATTGCTGCTGTTCGGCCTGTGGGCGGCGAAGTTCGCCTCCGACCGCAACTGGAACCGCTACGAGGTGATCTTCAGCGAAGCGGTGACCGGCCTGACCGAAGGATCGTCGGTGCAGTACAACGGCATCAGCGTCGGCACGGTCGAACGCCTCAAGCTCGATCCGCGCGATCCGCGCCGCGTGCGCGCACTGCTCAAGCTCAGTGCCGACGCACCGATCAAGGTCGATACCCGCGCCAAACTGTCGCAACAGGGCATCACCGGCAGCCCCTTCATCCAGCTCTCGGGCGGATCGCCGCAGTCGGCAGCGCTGCTGCCGAGCGAAAGCAACGAGGTCCCGATCATCCAGACCGAACCATCGACGCTGCAGAACATTTCCGACGTCGCCAGCAAGCTGGTCACGCGCCTCGACGAGATGCTGAGCGAGGACAACATCAAGCGCATCTCGGCGACGCTGGAAAACCTCAAGGCGACCACCGACAGCATCGCCTCGCAGCGCGAAGACATCCGCCAGTTGCTGGTCAACGCGCGCCAGGCCAGCGAGGACCTGCGCACCACGCTGAAGAGCGCCAATGGCGCGATCGACAGCGTGAACCGCGGCGTGATCGACAAGCTGCCGGCGACGATGGACAAACTCGACAAGACCATCGCATCGCTGCAGGCGGCCGGCCAGAACGCCAACCTGCTGATCGACGAAAACCGCGCGCCGCTGCGCAGCTTCACCCGCGACGGCCTGCAGCAGCTTGCACCGACGCTGGAAGAACTGCGCGCGCTGACGCGTGACCTGCGCGGCGTCGCCAACGGCCTCAACCGCAGTCCCGCCGGCTACATCCTGGGTCGCCAGCAGCCGAAGGAGTTCACGCCGAAATGAAGTCCACGCAGATGAAGACCACGCGCACCCTGGCCGTTGTCGCGATGCTGGCCATGCTTGCCGGTTGCAGCATCCTGCCCAAGCGCGAGGATTTCGCGATCCATACCGCGGTAACGCATGCCACGCCGGATCCCGCGTGGCCACAGGTGCGCGTGCAACTGGTGATCGCGCGACCGACCGCGGAACGCATGCTGGCTGATCCACGCATCGTGGTGCGGCCATCGCCCGATGAACTGCAGGTCTACCACGGCGCGACCTGGGCGGAATCGCCGCCGGAAATGGTGCAGCGCTCGCTGTTGCAGCTGCTGGAAGACAGCGGTCGGCTCAAGGGCGTGGCGACGCGCGGCGGCGGCCTCAGCGGCGACTACGAGCTGGCGATGGACATCCGTCGCTTCGATTCCGATTACGCCGGTGGCGCGACGCCAAACGCGGTGGTGGAGATCGGCGCGCGCCTGGTGTCGAAGGATGGCAGCGTGGTCGCGTTCCGGGTGTTCCGCGCGGATGCAGCGGCATCCTCCACCGCTGTTCCGGCCGTCGTCCAGGCGTTCCAGCAGGCGCTGGCGAAGGACAGCCAGGGCATCGCGGGCTGGGCGCTGGGCGCAATGGCGCGCCGATAGCACCCGCCGGCTGGCGGATGTCGTTATCCTTCGCCCGGCCGCACCACGCGGAACGTGAGATTGATCCGTGGCTGCTTCACCTTCGCGCTTTTCGGCAGTGCATGCTTCCAATGCTGCTGCGTGCTGCCCGCCATCACCAGCAGGTCGCCGTGCTGCAGTGACCATTCCTGCCGGCGCTGCGGATCATCATTCGCGCGCAACACGAAGCGCCGCGTCGCCCCCAGGCTGATCGATGCGATGAACGGATGCGGCCCGAGTTCGCGCTCGTTGTCGCGATGCCAGCCGACGTAGTCATTGCCGTCGCGATAGAGATTGGCCAGCGCGCTGTTGAACGGCGCCTCGAGTTCCAGCGCCAGGCGTTCGCGCAATTCCGCCAGGATCGGCGGCCACGGCAGCGGTTCGAAGCGCCCGCCCGAATAGGCGTAATCGGTGCCGGGATCGCCCAGCCAGCAACTGAGTCGCGGCGAGTCCACCCAACGCCCGAACATGCGGATGCGATGCACCGACCATGGCAGCTCGCGCTTCAACACATCGAACAGACGGTCGGCCACCGATGCAGGCAGCCAATCGCGTTCCAGCAGGACATCGGGATCGGGCACGGCCATGGCCCAAGTTTGCCGCACCGCCGTGAAACCCGGACAATCGCGGTCATATCGACGAGGAACGCGGCATGAGCCAGCTTGAACAGAGCCCGATCGAGCGGGACATCATGGAATACGACGTGGTCGTGGTCGGCGCGGGGCCGGCCGGCGTGTCCTTCGCGATCCGCCTCAAGCAGCTCAGCCCGGAAACATCGGTCTGCGTGATCGAGAAAGGCGCCACCGTCGGCGCCCACATCCTGTCGGGCGCCGTGATCGAACCCGCTCCGCTCGATGCCCTTCTCCCGGGCTGGCGCGATGCCCCGCCGCCGATCTGCGTGCCCGCCAGCGAAGACGAATTCTGGATGCTGTCGAAGACCGGCCATCGCAAGCTGCCGCTACCTCCGGGCATGCACAACCACGGCAACTTCATCGTCTCGCTGGGCGCGCTGTGCGCGTGGCTGGCGCCGCAGGCGGAGGCATTGGGCGTCGAGATCTTCCCCGGCTTCGCCGCCGCGGAAACCTTGCACGATGAAGGTGGCAAGGTGATCGGCGTGCGCATCGGCGACATGGGCATCGCGAAAGACGGATCGCACAAGCCGGGCTTCACCGCCGGCATCGACATCCACGCCAAGGTCACCGTGCTCGGCGAAGGCGCGCGCGGCTCGCTCACCAAGCAGCTCGTCAGGCGTTTCGCGCTGGACGCCAATTCCGATCCGCAGAGCTATTCGATCGGCATCAAGGAACTGTGGCAATTGCCGGCCGGTCGCGTCACCCCGGGCAAGATCGTCCATACCTTCGGCTGGCCCGCCGACAATCGCACCTACGGCGGCAGCTTCCTTTATCACCTCGACAAGGATCGCGTCGCGATCGGCTACGTCAGCGGACTCGACTACCACGATCCCGACTACAAGCCGTGGGAAGCGTTCCAGCAATGGAAGGCGCACCCGCTGATCGCGCCGTTGCTGGAAGGCGGCAACATCGTCTCCGCGGGTGCGCGCGCGATCGTCACCGGCGGCTGGCAGTCGCTGCCGAAGGTGGAGATGCCGGGTGCATTGCTGATCGGTGACGGCGCTGGCCTGCTCAACGTGCCGAAGGTGAAAGGCACGCACCAGGCGATCCGTTCCGGCATGCTCGCCGCCGAACACCTGGCCGCGACGCAGCTGGTCGCCGATGGTTTCGACGCCAGGCTGCGCGCGTCGGACGCGATGAAGGAACTCAAGAAGGTTCGCAACATCAAGCCCGGTTTCAAGAAGGGATTGTGGTTCGGCATGGCCAATGCCGCGTGGGAAACCGTGACCGGTGGACTGTCGCCGTGGACGCTGAAGCAGAGCGCGGACTGGTCGTCACTCGACCGCCTCGGCACCGCCGAGCCTGCGCACGACTACGTGCAGCGCACGCTGGTGCCACGCGATCGCCTGCAGGGCGTGTTCTTCGCTTCGACCTCGCACGACGAGGACCAGCCGATCCACCTCAAGGTTGCCGACACCAACATCTGCGCAACCAAGTGCGTCGAGGAATTCGGCAATCCCTGCACGCGCTTCTGCCCGGCCGCGGTATACGAGATGGTCGAGGATTCCAGCCAGCCGTACGGCAAGCGTCTGCAGATCAATGCTGCCAACTGCGTGCACTGCAAGACCTGCGACATCAAAGATCCCTACGAGATCATCAACTGGGTCACGCCGGAAGGCGGGAGCGGGCCGAATTACCAGAATTTGTGAGGTGCTTTCCCATGACAGGCGCCTTTTTCCAGCCGACGAAAATCAGAACCGTTGCATGGCTATTTTTTTACACCGCTCTGTTTTGGGGTGTTGTGTTCTCCATGCAATGGCACTATGGGTTTGATCCCGCGGATGAGGGCCTGCTCTGGTACGTTGCGCAGAGAACCGCGAAGGGGGAAATGCCTATCGACGATGGTCTTCTGCAGTTGCGCATAGCCAATACCGTCTTCGGGCTGATCGGTTTTTTGGCCGTCATGATCGCTATCCGTCATGCCCATATCCCATGGCCAATTGCCTTGATCGCCGGCTTGGCGCTTTGCGTGATGATGTGTTTTCCACGCCATAAAATATATGAGCAGTCG
Organism: Lysobacterales bacterium; assembly: GCA_019510195.1. Taxonomy (GTDB): domain Bacteria; phylum Pseudomonadota; class Gammaproteobacteria; order Xanthomonadales; family Xanthomonadaceae; genus Solilutibacter. The sequence goes on from JAEKKW010000065.1 coordinate 31,977, forward strand.
CTGGTTTTGATCTTGTGCGCTACTGGATATCTCGTCTTGAGTTCAGTATCGAGAAACCGATGGCTTGTACTAGGGATAACCACAGGCATCGCGGCACTCATAGGACGCAACTCTGGCATCTATTTTCTTGGCGCGTCCCTGGCACTGGGAATTACTTGCTGGGCGAGAACACAACCGAAAACCCGACCCAACTTGAAAAGCATATTGCTATGGGCATGCGGAATCCTAATCGGTTATGCGCCACTGCTTTACATGGCTATCGTCAACAGTCCATTCCGCGACGCCTTCTTCGAATCAGTACGTGCAGTTGGCAGCTGGCAAGCCCGCCTGCCGATCATGTGGCCATGGCGCGTCACCTGGAGTGGAAGCCTCAACACCTATCAACACCAATTGCAGATGCTTAGCATCTTCTGCCTGTCTTTGCCTATCCTAGCACGGTCCGTTGCATCGTTGGCCGGAAGCTCAGCAATCGCCGGACTTGCCTATCTGCACCATGCATTTGACAGTGCAGACTTCGCGCATGCCTCACAAGCTGGCGTTGCTGCAATTATCTCCATTGCCGCCATCTGCGCTTATCTAATCAGCCACGGCAATCGCGCCTCATATATTGGAGGCATGATTATAGGAACGTTTTTCTTCTTGCTGGACTTTGCCCTGTGGCTGCCCTTCGGACCGATGATGGCATATCGGTTAAGTCCAAGCAGCTACACATCCCTTGAAATTCACAGATCCAAATTTCTTGTGCCTAACTCATTCAACTTGATGGTCAATCAAGCCAATGAAGCATTGAGCCAATGCGTCAAACGTGATGGTCAAATATGGGTTGCTCCTTATGGACCTGGACTTTATTCATTTCTAGGACTGCGCGCACCATTCTGGGAACTTTATTATTCATATCCCAGGCTCGAAAAAATGCAAGAAGCGCATATAGAAGCAATGCATAAAATGCATACGGGAATTGCTCTCTTCAATCGCGAACAAACAATCGATGAACGCCCGGAACTTCGGTTAGCCAGAACTTACCCCCTGCTGATGAGCTCCATCGAATCCAGTTGTCGGAAGGTCGCGGGCGAATCAGGCACTCTCGAAACCTGGATTCGCGCC